>NZ_BAAALS010000025.1:0-4427 GCF_039528415.1 Luedemannella helvata | reverse complement strand
CCCACCCGCCGCTGCACGGCCGCACGGCCGCACCGCCGCGCCGCCGCGCCGCCGGCCACCGGCCGCCGCGCCGCCAAAAGCACGACTATGGCGACCTCGCGCGGGGCGCGTCTCGCCATAGTCGTGACTTTGGCGGCCGGGCACGGGTGAGGCCCCACCAAAACCGCGACTATGGCGACCCGGCACACCTCACCCCTCACCAAAGTCACGACAATGGCGACCCGGCACGGGTCAGGCCCCACCAAAACCGCGACTATGGCGACCCGGCACACCTCACCCCTCGCCAAAGTCACGACTTTGGCGACCCGGCATGGGGTTGACCCGCCAAGGCCCGCGGCGGCGACCCGGGAGACCGGCGGGATCGGGCCGCGACGACGCTTGCCTTGACGTCGGCGGCAAGGTTTAGCGTCGTACACATGCGGATCGGGGAACTCGCGCAGCGGGCGGGCACAAGCACCCGCACGCTGCGCTACTACGAGCATCAGGGCCTGCTGCACGCCGGCAGGGCGGCTAACGGGTACCGCGTGTACGACGACGCGGAGCTGCGCGTGGTGCGCGAGATTCGTGCCCTGCTGGCGGTGGGTTTCGCACTGGACGATATCCGGCCGTTCGTCGACTGCCTGCGGGCCGGCAACGAGTCGGGCGACGTGTGCCCTGACTCTGTCGCCGTGCTGCGCCGCAAGCTCGCCGAGGTCGACGCCGCGATCGACGAGATGACGGCGGTCAGGGACCAGCTCCGTACTCAACTGAATGATGCGATCAACGACCGGGAGACACCGTGCTGCGCCATGACCTGCTGACCGCCGTCACCGATGAGACGTTCGCCGAGGCGGTGCTCGGCGCCGACGGCCCCGTCGTCGTGGACTTCTGGGCCGAGTGGTGCCCGCCCTGCAAGATGATCTCGCGCGCGCTCGGCGAGCTGGCCGAGGAGTACGCCGGCCGAATCCGGGTCGTCACCCTGAACACGGACGACAACCCGGCAGCGACCAGGGCGTACGGCGTCATGTCCCTGCCCACGCTACTGGTCTTCCGCGACGGCGAACTGGTCGGGTCGACGATCGGCGCCCGGCCGAAGACGCAGCTACGCCAGCTCCTGGACGCGCACGCCGCCTGACCAGCGCCGCAACTTCTGGAACAGGTCGACCACAACCAGCACGTGATCAGCAGGACCGTGGCCTTAGCGGTCCCGTCGCCGGAAAGTGCCCAGCTGGGACAGCTTCAGGCACACCTCGCGCATGGCGGGTCGCCGCCAGCCCGCCGCCTCGTGGTGCGGGAGTCGACCGGCCGTCGACCCCGCCGGGCCACGTAATCCCCGGCCCCACCCGCCCCACCAGGGCGTCGGTGGCCGGGGTCAGGGGGTCGCGGTGTTCGTGGGCTGCGGCGTTGCGGGGGTCTCCGTCCCCTCGCTCAACTCCGGGTCGACCGGCAGGGCGCTGCCCGCGATCCACTTCTTCCAGCTGATCTGCCAGTCACCGAGGCCGTCACGCGGGTCCAGGTTCTTGCCGGTGTTCTTCACGTCGATGATGTCGCCGGGCCGGAAGGTGTCGAACATCCAGTTGATGTAGGCCGGTCCGATGTTGATGCAGCCGTGTGAGGTGTTCACCTTGCCGTGCTGCGGGATGTTCCAGTCGGCCATGTGGAAGAACTCGCCCGAGTTCGAGATCCGGACGGCCTTCTTGATCAAGGTGTCGTAGTAGTTCGGCGACTTCTTGTCGGTGATGCCGAAGCTCGCCGACGTCATCCGGTACTCCTGGTGCTTCTGCATCACCACGTGCACGCCGGAGTACGTGCGGAAGTCGATGAGCTCGCCGTTCGCGCCGGTCTCGACCTGGTCCTTGCCCAGGCTCACCGGGATGCCGGCGCTCACGTCGCGGCCGTTGATCTTCTTGACCTGCTTGCCGTCGACGTAGACCTTCATCCGCTTCGTCTTGGCGTCGGCGATGGCGATGTGCGACTCACCGATCTTGAACGTCGCGGAGACGTCCTCCTGGCCGTAGAGGCCGCCGCCGAGGTTCTTGCCGTAGACGTTGGCCTTCACGGTCACCTTGGTGCCGGCCGGCCAGTACTCCTTGGGCCGCCAGTGCACCTCGCGGTTGTCGAACCAGTGCCAGGCGCCGTAGACAGGCGGGTCGGTCGTCACCGAGAGCGCCTTCTGCGCCGCTTTCTTGTCCTTGATCGGCTCGTCGAACCAGACCGTGATCGGCTGGCCGACGCCGAAGGTGCCGCCGTTGAGCAGCACGGCGTAGTTGGCGCGCAGATAGGGCAGCGTCAGGTTGTTCGGCTTGACCGTCGTGAACTTGTTCGTCTGGTCGTACTGCTTGCCGTCGTCGCCGGTCGCCGTCACCTTCATGGTGTACGCCTTGTTGTAACCGAGCTTCTCGGTGGCGGTCCACGTACGCTTGTCAGCGTCGTACCTGCCCTTGACGACCTTGCCGGCGGAGTTGGTGAGCTTCACCTCGGTCAGCGTGCCGGCGGCGATCTCGGCCTTGATCGACGCGGCCGGCGAGACGTTCTTGGCGTTGGGGCCGGGCGAGATGGTGAGCGCGGAGCCCGACGGGCCGCCCGAGGCGCCCGGGCTCGCGGTGCTGTCGCCAGGCGAATGCCATTTCGCGTCGGCCGACCCGCCGCATGCGCTTGTCAGCGCGACCGCGACCGTCAGCGCGAACGCTGCGGCGATTCGCAGCCTGGACCGACCGGACCGCACCATGACGACTCCTCCCGCACAACCACCCATGGCGCGCGGGCGGAACGGGCCCTGGCGCGCCTGCACCGGAGGCTACTTCGTCGCATCAAGCCCTGCATACCGGCCGTATCGGCAGTCAGTAATTGCCCTATTTGCGTCCCGGACACGGAACCTGGTTGCGGGCACGCACCGCCTTCGACCTACCCTGAACCCGTGACGGTACGCGTTCGCTTTGCCCCATCCCCGACGGGAATGTTCCACGTCGGCGGTGCCCGGTCGGCCCTGCAGAACTGGATCTACGCCAAGCAGCACGGCGGCACCTTCGTCCTGCGGATTGAGGACACCGATCTGTCGCGTAACCGACCCGAATGGACCGACGGCATCCTGTCGGCCCTCGACTGGATCGGCATCGCGCGCGGCACCTACGAGGGCCCCTACTTCCAGTCCGAGAACGCCCAGGCCCAGCGTGACGCGGCCGGCCAGCTGCTGCGCGACGGTCGGGCGTACTACTGCGACTGCACCCGGGAGCAGGTGACCGAGCGGGCCGCGGCGCGCGGCGGCGCCGCGCAGTACGCCGGGTACGACGGCTTCTGCCGCGACCGCGGGCTGGAGGCCGCGCCGGGCCGCGCATTGCGCTTCCGTACCCCCGACGAGGGCGTCACCACGGTCGTCGACCTGGTCCGGGGCGAGCCGACATTCGAGAACAGGCTCATCGAGGACTTCGTCATCGCCCGTGGCGACGGTTCGCCGGTCTTCCTGCTCGCCAACGTCGTCGACGACATCAGCATGAAGATCACACACGTGATCCGGGCCGAGGAGCACCTGCCCAACACGCCCAAGCAGCAACTGCTCTGGGACGCGCTGGGCGTGACCCCGCCGATCTGGGCGCACGTGCCGGTCGTGGTGAACGAGAAGCGCCAGAAGCTTTCCAAGCGGCGCGACAAGGTGGCGCTGGAGGCGTACCGGGCGGAGGGCTACCTCGCCGACGCCATGCGCAACTACCTCATGCTGCTCGGCTGGGCGCCCAGCGGCGACCGCGAGATCGTCCCCTGGGAGGTCATCGAGGACGAGTTCCGCCTGGAGGAGGTCAACCCCTCCCCCGCGTTCTTCGACGAGAAGAAGCTGCGCGCCTTCAACGGCGAGTACATCCGGGCGCTCAGCGTCGAGGAGTTCATCGACGCGTGCCAGCCGTGGCTGACCGGCGAGATCGGCGGGGCGCGGGTGGCCCCGTGGCCGGCCGACGCCTACGATCCGGCGGCGTTCGCGGCCGTCGCGCCGCTCGCGCAGACCCGGGTCGCCGTCCTCTCCGAGATCATCCCGAATGTCGACTTCCTGTTCCTGGAGTCGCCGGAGATCGACGAGGCCGCGTGGGCCAAGGCGATGAAGGAGGGCGCGGCCGACCTGCTGCGCGCCGCCGCCGACGCGTTCAGCGCCGCGCCGGACTGGGCGGCCGAGCCGCTCAAGAACGCGCTCGAAGAGGTCGGCGCCGCCCGCGGCCTGAAGCTCGGCAAGGCCCAGGCCCCGGTCCGGGTCGCGGTCACGGGCCGGTCGATCGGTCTCCCCCTCTTCGAGTCCCTGGAGGTCCTGGGCCGCGACCGCACCCTAGCCCGCCTGCAAACGGCCCTGACCCGCCTCCAATAACGCCCCCACCCGCCCGCCGCCCTCGCCCGACGGCCCGCCGCCGCCTCGGCCGACGTTGACTCGAAAATGAACCTGTGGTGCTGGTCAGGCGGCTCGGGGTTGT
>NZ_BAAALS010000024.1:0-106485 GCF_039528415.1 Luedemannella helvata | reverse complement strand
TCGGCGCGAAGTAGAACAACGTCGGCGCCACCGCCGCCTGGCTCATCCCGTTCTGACTGGCCGAAGCCATGTCCGACCAGTTCGTGAACGGGGTGAAGTTCATCGAACTGTAGTTGCCGTTCGACACATACGACCCGTACACCAGGTGCTTACCGTTGTAGACGACATTGGTGAAGTCCTTCAACGACACCCACCCCGACTTCGGGTTCGCCAGCACACCACTCGACGACCACCGGTACGACGAGGGCAGCGAGCAGTTCTGACCCGACGTCGTCACCGGAGCGGACGTCACCGGCGGACGGGTCGTGACCGGGCCCTGGGTGGTCGGCGCGGCGGACGTCACCGGCGGGCGGGTCGTCACCGGCCCGGCCGTGGTGGGGTTGGAGACCCCGCCCGTGCAGGTGACCCCGTTGAGCGCGAAGCTGCTCGGCACCGGGTTGGAACTCGTGAACGAGCCGTTGAACCCGAACGACTGGCTGCCGCCGGTCGGGATGGAGCCGTTGTAGCTGACGTTCGTGACGGTGACCTGCGTCCCCGACTGGGTGTAGGTGCCGTTCCACAGTTGGGTGATGGCCTGCCCGGCGGCGAACGACCAGGTCAGGGTCCAGCTGGAGATCGGGTCGCCCAGGTTGTTAACGCTCACATTGGCGCCGAACCCGCCCGGCCACTGGCTGCTCACCGAGTAGGTGACCTGGCAGCCAGCCGCGGCATTGGCGGAAATAGCGGTGGTAACGGCGGTTCCTCCGGCGGCGATGACCGAGACGGCCAACGCCACCCGGGACCACCTGCGACTCAGTCGCATGGGTGTCCTCCAAGGCAATGGTGAGATTCACGAGAGGTTCGCGGCTGTGCCCACGGGCCGCGCCTGTCGATGACCGGGCCACATCGGCTCCCGCGCGGATGCTTTCCGGCCCAGAGGCCAGATAGTCACGCGAACCGCCCGATAGCGTCAACGCGACCAGCGCACGAGGCCGGGCGCATCGACGGTCGCCAGCGCGCCAGGGCCGAACCGCCTTTCGCCAACCGTGTAAGTTTCGGCTCCCGGCCGCCCGTGAGCCCCCTTGGGCTGGGCAGCCGGAATGTCCGTCCACATTTGTGTTCTCCGACGGATGGCCGCCGAGTCGGCGAAAGTGGCGTGCCATTCGCCTGGAATTTACGGTTACTCGACCCGTGCCCGGATCAGGACAGTGTGCGCAGCACCCTGCCGACCAGCCGGTCCGCAGCCACATAGCCGTAGCGGCGCGAGTCGTCGCTGTGGTCCGCGTTGTCGCCGAGCACCACGAGGGCACCGGCCGGTACGACCTCGTGATCCACCTCGGCCAGCGCCGCTACGGCCGCCCGCGGGACCGGGTCGCCGGGCACCGCGACCGCCCGCTTGACCAGCCACTCCCCACCGCGCCAGGAGGGCGGCGGAAGGGCCGGGATCCCGGCGGCAACCAGCCGTTCCCGCTCGGCCGCCAACCGTTGCAGGTCGGCATCGCGGGGATCGGCGAACACCACCACGTCGCCCGGCGCCACCGCGGCCACGGCGCACCGCCGCACCAGGACCCGCTGGCCGTCGGCGAACGTGGGTAGCATGCTCTCGCCGCGCACCGTCACCACGACGTACCGGCGGCGGACGGCCACGGCCACGCACCCGGCGGCCACCAACGCCACCGCGACCGCCGTCACCATGCCAGCTCGCCCACCGGGGACGGCGCCCCGCCGTCGTCACCGACGGTGTCCCGGTATCCCCTGGCCTGCAGGCCGAACAGGGTGGCGTACCGCCCACCGGCCGCCATCAGGTCGGCGTGCCGGCCATGCTCCACGACCGTTCCGGACTCAAGGACCACGATGTGGTCGGCGTCGCGCACCGTGGACAGGCGGTGGGAGATCAGGACGCTGGTGCGCCCCTGCCGGAGATCGCGCAGGCTGGCGTGCAGCGTGTACTCGGCCTCCGCGTCCAACCCGGAACTCGGCTCGTCCAGGATCAGCAGGTCGCGGCGGGCGCGCAGCAGGGCCCGGGCCACCGCGACCCGCTGCCACTGTCCGCCGGACAGCGCCGTGCCGGACTCCGGCTCCGCCGGGTCCGCGAAGAACAACCGGGACAGGAACGTGTCGTACCCGCGGGGCAGGCGGGAGATCGGGTCGTGACAGCCCGCCAACCGAGCGGCGTGCTCGATCGCGGCCGGGTCGTCGATGCGCGTCACGTCCCCGACGCCGATGTTCTCGGCGGCCGTGAGGTCGTAGCTCATGAAGTCCTGGAAGACGACGCCGAGCCGGTCGCGCAGCTCCCCCGGGTCGAGGTCACGCAGGTCCACGCCGTCCCAGTGGACGCTGCCGCGCACCGGGTCGTAGAACCGGCACAACAGCTTGACCAGCGTGCTCTTGCCCGCGCCGTTGAGCCCGACCAGGGCGACCGACCCGCCCGCCGGGATCGTGAGGGTCACCCCGCGCAGGATCCACGGCTGGTCCTCGGCGTACCGGAACCAGACGTCGCGCAGTTCGAGGCCAACCCTCAAGGGCGGGCAGGGCAGCGGCTGGCCGCGCACCGGCAGGTCGGCCGGCTCCGACACGACCGCGCGGTAGTGGTCGAAGAGCAGCAACGCCTGCTGCACCAACCCGCTGCGCGCCACCGTCGCGGTCAGCGCGGCCTGCGTACCGGCGACGGCGGCGATGAAGAGGGTGACGTCGCCGGCCGTCAGCCGGCCCTGGCCCGCGAGCCGGATGGCCCACACCAACCCGCCCGCCGCGATGACCGAGCCGAGAACCGCGAGCGTCACGTGCCCGGCGAACGCGCGCCGGTCCACGGCCCGCTGCTCGCGATTGATCTGGGTCAGTTCGCGCAGCAACCGCCCGGCGAAGAAGTCCCCGAGACGGAACAGCCGCAGCTCCTTCGCCGCCTCCAGGCTGGACAGCAACGTGGTGTAGAAGACCTCGCGCCGCTCCGCCTGACTGATCCGCCACATCATCGCCGCCCGGCGGCGGGCCAGCGCCGTCTCCACCCACAGCGTGGGCACGACGGCGGCGCACACCACCGCCACCATCACGGGAGCGACCGTCAGGAGGGAGCCGACGAACCCGCCGAACGTCAGGATCCCCTGCACGATGCCGAATCCCCCGCTGACGATCTGGCCCGGGCCCGCCCGGCCGGCGTTCATGGCGAGCTGGATGCGGTCCTGGAACTGCGGTTGCTCGAGCCGGGCCAGGCCGGCCAGCCGGTTCACGGCCTCGTACAGCCGGGTCGTGACGACCACACGGAGCGCGCGTTCCAGGGCCGCGTCGAGGTAGCGGGAGACGGCCGCCTCAGCGCCGACGGCGACCCCGATGACCCCGAGCCCGACCGCGAGGAGCGTCAGCGACGCGTCCGGGGCGGCCGGCGCGGCCGTCAGCCGGTCGACGATGGCCCTGGTCAGTAGTGCCGCCGCCCAGCCCCAAACACCGGCCAGGGCGGTGAGCAGCACCTGGGCCAGCAACACACCAGGCGCGGCGGACCAGCACAGCCGCAGGGACGCGGCGAGGAGCCGGGCGGTTCCGGTGAAGCCGAGTCGGACCGTGGCCCGATCGCCACCCGGGCCGTCAGTCAGACCGGCCATCACACTGGCAACGGGACGGCGACGGCAACGAGCACGGCGGGCAGCACCTCCAATGGACCGTGGCCCGGTCCGGGTTGACGCGGTAGCGGACGGGCCGGCCCGGAACTGGCGCCGGCCCGTTCATCGCGGATCAGCAGCCGTTGTACCGCGCGCGGCAGCCCAGGCTCGTCGGGACGCCGTTAACGTACGTCCACCGCTCGTAGTAGCGGTAGCCGTTGAAGCAGTAGCAGTAACGGCCCCAGCTATCCGCGTTCGCGTCGGCCTCGGGCAGGAACAGTCCGATCGCCTTGTCGGCGGCCCGGCGGACAAGTGACAGCATGCGCATCTCCTCTGTCGATGGACGGGAGACCGGATGATAGATCGATCTAGATATAGGACGCCAGCGATGTCCGCACGGCTTCGAAACACCGTCCGCGGTGCCTAGGCCCTGCGGGCGAGCAGCTGAATTCCCAGGAACTGGCGCCGGTCCGTCGGCTCCGGCCGGGAGACCACCCGGAACACCTCGGCCAGACCGGCGTCGCCCAGCGTCGCGGCAAGGTGATCGGGCCACCACTGATAGGCCGGCGCCACCGAGTGGTCGTAGACCTGCGTCGGGCGCGACGGGCCGTCGCTGGCCGGAAAGCAGATCAGGAGGTGACCACCGGGTGCCAGCACCCGACGGAACTCGGCCAGGATCCCGGGCAGTTCAGGCGGTGGGGTGTGGATGATCGACCAGCGCGAGAGCACGCCGCCCAGTTCGCCGTCGGCGATGTTCAGCGCGGCCATCGACCCCAGGTCGAACCGCAGGGCCGGGTACGCCTGCCGGGCCAACTGGATCATGGCGGGCGAGGCGTCGACACCGAACACCGGCATCCCCAGCCCGGCGAGGTGAGCGGTGACGTAGCCGGGCCCGCACCCCAGGTCCGCGACCTGAGCGACCCCGCCCGCACGGACCACCTCGACGAAGGCGCCCAGGATCGCGCGTTCCAGGGGACTGTCCCGCAACGAGTCCCGGAACATCTGCGCATAGGTACCGGCAACGGCGTCGTAACCCTCCCGGGTGGCGCTGAGGGCGTCCAGTTCGACCATGTCCGCGACAGTAGTGGCGCAGGCCAGCGGGAGTGGCCCCGTCGTGACGGGAACGGACCGCGGACGGGTCGCGGAGCCGGTTCGTCAGGAGCGGTCAGGGTCCGGCGGCGCCGGCGAACGCCCGGATGAGTTCAATATCACTTCCCCAGCCGTCGAGGACGTCGGCGTGGCCCCGGCGACGGGCCAGGGACTCGACCGCGGGAAACAGACACAGCGGGGCCAGCCGGACCTGATCCGGCATGAGTACCACGCTCCAGGGGTCGGGCAGCGGGAAGTTCTCCAACTCCCAGCGCAGGTACTTGTTGTAGGGGCGGAGTCTGCCGTGCAGGGCGAAGACGGTCTCCAGCAACCAGGGCAGGCTCTCCTGCTCGTCGAGGAGCGCGGCATCGGCCAGGCCGTCCCGGCGGCTCTTGACGCATCGGTAGAGCTGATTGATGTACGCGTCCAGGTTGGCGCGCGCGAGCGGGACCGCCTCCTCAGCCGTGAGCGTCGCCTGCCGGTCGACCAGCTCGGCGATGCCCCCGCTCAGGCGGTCCAGCAGCACCTTCGCGCCACGAAAGGAATACCGTCGCCAATGCACGGAGGTGTCGGCCAGCGCCTCCACTGTGCAGACGACCTCGTCCAGCGTGCCGGTGCGGGTGCTGTGCCGCCAGGGCCGCGCCTGCTCGGCGACCACGACGGTCACGTCGAAGTCGGATCGGGCGGTCTGCGTGCCCCGCGCCCGCGAACCGGTCAGGATCACGCCGCGGACGCCGGGATCCGCGGCGGCGCGGGCGAGGACCTGATCGATGAGGCTCACCGTGGAGTCCTACCAGAACGCCACGGCGGTCCACCATCCATAAGCGGCCGCGTCACGCGCGCCGGGAGACGAGCGCGGCCTCCCGCTAGCCAAACGTTTATTACGAATAAGTGTAGAAAAATGCGATGAATCTGATTTGCTCCCTTCGCCTACGGTAGGCACCGACTTGGCCTTACGAGCTCGCTGGTCACTGTGTATGCTCCGATAACCTGATGGGCCGACGACGTCCCGCCAACCCATGATCACCGCACGCTGGCGTATGACGTTCATCCCGGGAGCCCGACACGTGACTCTCTCCGCAGCCCCGCACGCCCAGGGTCTCTACGACCCCACCAACGAACATGACGCCTGCGGCGTCGCCTTCGTCGTGGACGCACGCGGCCGCCGCTCGCACGCGATAGTCGCGGCGGGCATGACCGCGCTACGCAACCTGGAGCACCGTGGCGCCGCGGGTAGCGAGGTCAACTCCGGCGACGGCGCGGGAATTCTGATGCAGGTGCCGCACGAGTTCCTTCGCGCGGTCACCGGGTTCCCCCTGCCGGAGCCCACCGCGTCCGGGGAGCCGACCTTCGCCGTGGGCAACGCCTTCCTGCCCGCGGACCCCGACCAACGGGCCCTCGCCGTCTCGGTGATCGAACAGATCATCTCCGAGGAGCACGTCGAACTCCTGGGCTGGCGCGACGTGCCCACGGACGCGCAGGGCGCCGACCTCGGCCCGACGGCCCGCTCCGTGCAACCGCACTTCGCGCAGCTGTTCATCGCGGGCGGGGCCGGCCTGGCCCTGGAGCGGCTGGCGTTCGTGGTCCGGCGCCGGATCGAGCGGGAGACCCGCGAGCGCGGGGTCGACACCTACTTCTCCTCGCTGTCCGCCCGCACGCTGGTCTACAAGGGAATGCTGACCACCGACCAGCTCGGCACGTTCTTTCCCGACCTGTCCGACCCGCGCCTGGTGAGCGCGATCGCGCTCGTGCACAGCCGGTTCTCCACGAACACGTTCCCGAGCTGGCCGCTCGCCCATCCGTACCGCTACGTGGCGCACAACGGTGAGATCAACACCGTCAGCGGCAACCGGAACTGGATGCGCGCCCGCGAAGCGCTGCTCGAGAGCGACCTGATTCCCGGTGACCTCAAGCGGTTGTTCCCGATCTGTACGCCGGGGGCGAGCGACTCGGCGAGTTTCGACGAGGTCCTCGAACTGCTGCACCTGGGCGGCCGGTCGCTGGCGCACGCGGTGCTCATGATGGTCCCGGAGGCGTGGGAGAACAACCTCACGATGGACCCGGCGCGGCGCGCCTTCTACGAGTTCCACGCCTCCGTGATGGAGCCCTGGGACGGTCCGGCCTGTGTCGCGTTCACCGACGGGACCCGCGTCGGCGCGGTCCTCGACCGCAACGGCCTGCGCCCGGCCCGGTGGTGGCGTACCAGCGACGACCTCGTCGTGTTCGCCAGCGAGGCCGGCGTCCTCGACCTCGATCCCGCCACGGTCGTCGCGAAGGGCAGGTTGCAGCCCGGCCGGATGTTCCTGGTGGACACCGCCGCCGGGCGCATCGTCGACGACGAGGAGATCAAGTCTGAGCTCGCCGCCGAGCATCCGTACGCCGACTGGCTGCGGGCCGGCCTGATGCGGCTGTCCGAGCTGCCGGACCGCGAGCACGTCACCTATGACCACGAGGCGGTGCTGCGCCGCCAGCTCACGTTCGGGTACACCGAGGAGGAACTGCAGGTCCTGGTCGCCCCGGCCGCCCGCAACGGCGTCGAGCCGATCGGATCGATGGGCACGGACACCCCCATCGCGGTGCTGTCCGAGCGCCCACGACTGCTCTTCGACTACTTCAGCCAGCTGTTCGCGCAGGTGACGAACCCGCCGCTGGACGCCATCCGGGAAGAGATCGTCACCTCGGTCGCCCTCACGATCGGGCCGGAGCAGAACCTGCTCGCCCCGTCGGCGGCGTCCTGCCGTCAGATCGTCCTGCCGTTTCCCGTGCTGGACAACGACGAGCTCGCCAAGCTCATCCACATCGACGACGACGGCGACATGCCCGGGTTCAAGGCGATCACCGTCTCCGGCCTGTACCGGGTGCGCGACGGTGGCGAGGGCCTCGAGGCCCGGTTGCGGGAGATCTGTCAGCACGTCTCCGAGGCGATCAAGGACGGGGCGCGGCTGATCGTCCTGTCCGACCGCGACTCCACCGCCGACCTCGCGCCGATCCCGTCGCTGCTGCTCACCGCCTGCGTGCACCATCACCTCATCCGCGAGAAGACCCGCACGATGGTGGGTCTGGTCACGGAGGCCGGCGACGCCCGCGAGGTGCACCACATGGCCCTGTTGCTGGGGTACGGCGCGTCCGCCGTCAACCCGTACCTGGCCTTCGAGTCCATCGATGACATGATCGCTACCGGCGCGATCGCCGGCCTGGACCCGCACAAGGCCGCGAGGAACTACGTCAAGGCCATGGGCAAGGGCGTGCTGAAGGTGATGTCCAAGATGGGCATCTCCACGGTCGCCTCCTACATGGGCGCGCAGGTCTTCGAGGCGGTCGGCCTGTCCCAGGAGCTCGTCGAGCGGTACTTCACCGGGACGTCGAGCAAGCTCGGCGGCATCGGGCTCGCGGAGATCCACGCGGAGGTCGCCGCCCGTCACGCGCGTTCCTGGCAGGCGAACGCCACCCGCAGCGCGCACCGTCGGCTGGAGACGGGTGGCGAGTACCAGTGGCGGCGCGAGGGCGAACTGCACCTGTTCAACCCCGAGACCGTCTTCCTGCTGCAGCACTCGACCCGTACCCGGCAGTTCGAGGTGTTCAGCAGGTACACCGCGGCCGTGGACTCGTTGTCGCGCCGGGGGGCGACCCTGCGCGGCCTGTTCGAGCTGAAGGTCGGCGCCCGCCCGCCCGTACCGATCGATGAGGTCGAGTCGGTCGACAGCATCGTCCGGCGCTTCTCCACCGGCGCCATGTCCTACGGCTCCATCTCGGCGGAGGCTCACGAGACGCTCGCGATCGCGATGAACTCGATCGGCGGCAAGTCCAACACCGGTGAGGGCGGGGAGGACGTCGACCGGCTGTACGACCCCGCCCGGCGCAGCGCCGTCAAGCAGGTCGCCAGCGGACGGTTCGGGGTCACCAGCGAATACCTGGTCAACGCCGACGACATCCAGATCAAGGTGGCGCAGGGCGCCAAGCCCGGCGAGGGTGGCCAGCTGCCGGCACACAAGGTCTACCCGTGGGTTGCCCGGACCCGGCACTCCACGCCGGGCGTGGGCCTGATCTCCCCACCGCCCCATCACGACATCTACTCCATCGAGGACCTCGCCCAGCTGATCCACGACCTGAAGAACGCCAACGATCGGGCCCGGATCCACGTGAAGCTCGTGTCCGAGGTCGGCGTCGGAACAGTCGCGGCTGGGGTCAGTAAAGCGCACGCTGATGTCGTACTCATTTCCGGTCATGACGGCGGCACGGGCGCCTCGCCGCTGACCTCGCTCAAGCACGCCGGGGCGCCGTGGGAGCTGGGCCTGGCCGAGACTCAGCAGACCCTGCTGCTCAACGGACTGCGTGACCGGATCGTCGTCCAGGTCGACGGGCAGCTCAAGACCGGTCGCGACGTCGTCATCGCCGCGCTGCTGGGCGCGGAGGAGTACGGCTTCGCCACCGCGCCGCTGGTCGTCTCGGGCTGCATCATGATGCGGGTGTGTCACCTGGACACCTGTCCCGTCGGCGTGGCCACCCAGAACCCGGAGTTGCGCAAGAAGTTCGACGGCAGGCCGGAGTTCGTGGTCACCTTCTTCGAGTACATCGCCCAGGAGGTGCGGCAGTACCTCGCCGAGCTCGGGTTCCGCAGTCTCGACGAGGCGGTCGGGCACGTCGAGCTGCTGGACACCAGCCCGGCCATCGACCATTGGAAGGCCGCCGGCCTGGACCTGTCCCCGATCTTCGCGTTGCCCGAACTCCCCGACGGGACGTCGCGGCGGCAGGTCACCGGTCAGGATCACGGGCTGGACAGGGCGCTGGACAACACGCTGATCCAACTGGCCGAGGGCGCGCTCGCCGAGGGCCAACCGGTCCGCATCGAGCTGCCGGTCCGCAATGTCAACCGGACCGTGGGCACGCTGCTCGGCTCGCGGGTGACCCGCGCGTTCGGTGGCAAGGGCCTGCCGGACGACACCATCGAGGTCGTGCTCACCGGCACCGCCGGCCAGTCCTTCGGCGCGTTCCTGCCGCCGGGGGTCACGCTGCGGTTGTACGGCGACGCCAACGACTACGTCGGCAAGGGACTGTCCGGCGGGCGCATCGTCATCCGTCCCCAGGAGAACACGACGTTCGCCGCCGAAGAGAACATCATCGCCGGCAACACGATCCTCTACGGGGCGACCGCGGGCGAACTGTTCCTGCGCGGCCGCGTGGGCGAACGGTTCTGCGTGCGCAACTCCGGCGCGGTCGCGGTCGTCGAAGGCGTCGGCGACCACGGATGCGAGTACATGACCGGCGGTCGCGTGGCCGTGCTGGGCCCCACCGGGCGCAACTTCGCCGCCGGCATGTCGGGCGGTGTGGCGCACGTGCTGAACCTGGATCACTCCCTGGTCAACACCGAGATGGTCGACGTCGAGCCGCTGTCCGCGGAGGACGCCGTGGAGCTGCGGTCGATCCTGGAACGCCACTATGCCGAGACAGGTTCGGTGGTGGCCGAGGCCATCCTCGCGGACTGGTCGCGACAGTCGGCGGCGTTCTCGACGATCATGCCCCGCGACTACAAGCGGGTACTACAGGCAAGTCGCCTGGCCGAACTGGCCGGTCGCGACGTGGATGAAGCGATCATGGAGGCAGCTCGTGGCTGATCCCACTGGATTCATGAAGCACGACCGGGAACTGCCCGCGCGCCGACCGGTGTCGATCCGGATCTCCGACTGGCGAGAGGTCTATGAGCCGTTCGGGACCGGTAAGATCCAGACCCAGGCGAGCCGCTGCATGGACTGCGGAATCCCGTACTGCCACAACGGTTGCCCGCTCGGGAACCTCATTCCGGAGTGGAACGACCTCGTGCGTACCGACCGGTGGCAGGCGGCCGCCGACCGGCTGCACGCGACCAACAACTTTCCCGAGTTCACCGGGCGGCTCTGCCCCGCTCCGTGCGAGGCGGCGTGCGTGCTCGGCCTCAACTCCGACGCGGTGACCATCAAGCAGGTCGAGGTCGAGATCATCGATCGGGCCTGGGCCGAGGGCTGGGTCGCGCCGCAGATTCCGGCGCAGCTCACCGGCAAGAACGTCGCGGTGATCGGCTCCGGCCCCGCCGGGCTGGCCGCCGCCCAGCAGCTCACCCGCGCCGGGTACGGGGTCACCGTGTACGAGTCCGCCGACCGCATAGGCGGGCTGCTGCGCTACGGCATCCCCGAGTTCAAGATGGAGAAGCGACACCTCGATCGGCGGTTGGCCCAGATGGAGGCCGAGGGCACCCGGTTCGTCACGGGCGTCCACGTCGGCACGGACCTGTCCGTGGAGCAGTTGCGCGCGGACTTCGACGCGATCGTGCTCGCCACCGGGGCGACCGTTCCGCGGGATCTTCCGGTGCCGGGCCGCGAGCTGGCGGGCATCTATTCGGCGATGGACTACCTGGTCCCGGCCAACCGCGTGCAGCTCGGCGACCTGGACTCGTCGCCGATCGACGCGGAGGGCCAGCACGTCGTGATCATCGGCGGCGGCGACACCGGGGCCGACTGCCTCGGCACCGCCCACCGCCAGGGCGCCAAGAGCGTCACGCAGCTGGAGATCATGCCCCGGCCGGCCGACCTGCGCCCGGACTTCACCCCGTGGCCGACCTGGCCGTTGATCTACCGCACGTCCAGCGCCCACGAGGAGGGCGGCGAGCGCCTGTTCGCCGTCAACACCGAAAGGTTCCTGGGCGACGAGAACGGCCACGTGCGGGCGCTCGCGCTGCACGAGGTCGAGATGGTCGACGGCCGCTTCGCCAAGGTCGAGGGGACCGACCGCGAACTCCCGGCCGACCTGGTGTTCCTGGCGATGGGCTTCGTGTCCGTCGGCGACGCCGGCAAGGGCGGCTTCCTGGACACGCTCGGCGTGGAGGTCGACCCGCGCGGTCGGGCGGTCCGCGACGCGGGCTGGAAGTCCACGGCGGACGGCGTGTTCATCGCCGGTGACGCCGGACGCGGACAGTCGCTGATCGTGTGGGCCATCGCCGAAGGCCGGGCCGCCGCCGCCGCGGTGGACGCGTACCTGTCCGGGTCGTCGACCCTGCCGGCCCCGGTCCGTCCGGACACGGTCGCTCTCGCCGTACGCTGAACCCACCCCTGGGTCCTCGGGTGACTATCGGGGCGGCGCCCAGCAGGGTGCCGCCCCGGATTACGGTGAGCCGACCGCCGCCGTTCTCCACCGCCACCAGCCTGGCCTCAAGACCGAAGACCCGTCGCGATCGCGGCGGCTCAGGCGGCAGGAAGGTGCCCTCGCTGGCGAAGTCGGCCGATCCACCCCTGGGCAGTGTGCCGGGGAACGTTGAAGTGCTCAGCCAGGCCGTTCACGGACCCGACCTGCCGGTACGCGGAAACGACGTCGTCGATCGCCGGCATCTTGCGGTACATGCGAGACTTCCCGCCACCGGTCGAGGGCTCGGTCAGCTTCTTCCGGCCGGTCCGCTTGGGCACCTCGTCGGAACCCGCGGTGCGTCGCCTGCCGGTCGATGTGGACTGCTTCGCGGCCTTCACAGCTGCCCCACGGCGGCGTCGCGGCGGGGCTGGCTCGGCCGGCTCGGCCGGCGCCGCGGTCGGTCCGTCGGCTGGGGCCGGCCGCTCAGCGGCGGGGACGTGCGGTCGGGCAGGCAACTCGGCTGCGGGCAGGGGCGCCAGTTCGCCGAGCGAGCTGGAAAGCCACGCGAGTGCACGTGACCGGGCGGCCGGCTCCAACTCGACCAGCACCCGGTAGGCCGTCTCCATCGCCGCGAACTCAGCCAATGCCACAGGAGTTCCCTTCACAATCTGGTATTCGTCGGCTCACTAAACCCGAACGTGAGTGATGTTCGCAAGCTGACGTGACCCGACTATCAACCACCCACGCGCACTCACAGCTCTTGGTCGGTAGAGACCACACCGGACACGTCGTCCTTGCGGCGGCGACTTCGTGACCGTGCGCCAGCTCGCCGGCCGCGGTTCGCGGGCGCTGTGGCAGTCGCGGTCCTACGCGACGGCCCTGGCCGATCGCCATCCTCCTGGCGTGCGGAACGCGCTCGCCAAGAAAACACCAAGCCGACGGCACAGCACAGCGGGACACCATCAACGCATTGCCCGTCGGCCGGCGCGGCACAGGCGGCACAGCCGCACGCGCGCCGGCCGCCAACAAACAGAAAGAGCGGATGGGACGGAACGGGGGTCCACGACCGACCCGGACGATTACCCGAGGAAGCCGCGTGACGAGGCACTAGCCCGCGACGTTGTGCGGGATGACCACAACCACATTCTTCTCGGTGATCTCGCGAACCTGGACGCCCTCGGAGTCGCCGTTGGCCGGCACGGTGATCCGGTTGCCGCCGATGTCGAGGGTGACCATGCCGTCCTCCACCGCCACCAGCTTCGCCTCCAGGCCGAAGACCTTGGCCGACGCCTCCACGCCACGCTGGAAGGTCACCGTACATTCCTGAAGGTTGCAGCTGACGTCAGTGCCCTCGCCACTGCACCCCGCGAGAAGGGCGACCGCCAACAGCAGGGGCAGTGCAACCGTCCGGGCGAAAGCTCTACCAAGGTCACCAGCCATCACCCAACCGTACTGCCAGCTGTCGACCCGGCCCTCCGGGGGCGTACCCGTCCATCGCGATCGTGGACAGCGGACGTCACCCGGCCCTGGCGTCTCTCCGGCAACGCGCCGAGTTGCCCGGCGGACCCGCCCGGCCGCTCAATCTATGCTGGAGGGGACGCGATCGCGGCTCATCGAACCCGGGGGACGACAAGCGTGACGGAGATTGTTGGCCTGTTCCGGTATCCGCTCAAGAGCGCCCGGGGCGAGTCCGTGCAGGCCGTCCGCGTCGAAGAGAACGGCCTGTCGGGCGACCGGGTGTGGGCCTGTCTGGACCCCGACGACGGGACCGTCGCGAGCCTCAAGCATCCCGGCCGGTGGGGGGCGCTCCTGCGGGTCGAGGTCGCCACGGTGGGCGGCGAGGTCGTCCTGCGGGTCGACGGCGAACCCGCGGTCGCGGGGTCGGCCAAAGCCGACGCGCTACTGAGTTCCCTGGTGGGGCGGCCGGTCCGGCTGTCGCGCACCGGCCGCCCCGGGGCCCGGTTACACCGGCGGGTGCCCGACGAAGCGGGGCTCATCCCGGACTGGATGCGCCACGCCGCGCCCGGCGACGACCTGGTCACCACGCTCGATGGTCCGGCGTTCGGCGGGCGGTTCTTCGACGCCGCGCCGGTCCACCTGGTCAGCACCGGGCGACTGGCGGCGCTCGCGCGCCAACTCGGCCGCGACAGCGTGCCCGTCAGCCGATTCCGGCCGAACCTCGTGATCGACGCGGCGGACGACCCGGCCCCCGGCACGATGCTGCGCGTCGGGGACGCCGTCCTGGCGGTGACCGTGCCGACGCCCCGGTGTGTCGTCCCGGGGCTCGGCGAGGGCCAGGTGGACCGGCCGTTGCTGAAGACGCTCGCGGCACACCGGCAGGAGATCCGTGGGCTGGGCCGGGCCGCCTGCTTCGGCTCCTACGCCCACGTGCTCGGCGGCGGCGAACTACGCGTCGGCCAGGCCGTACAGGTGGCCTAGCGGTTGCGTCCGAACATCGGGTGCGGGCTCTCCTTCACCCGCAGGGGTTCGTCACTGAACCACTCGGCGCGGCGGATGGCGAGCATGGCCTCGCGCTTGCGCTCGCGGTCCATCCGGTCGAGGAACAGGACGCCGTCCAGGTGGTCGGTCTCGTGCTGCAGGCAGCGGGCCAGAAACCCGGACCCCACGATCTGGACCGGGTCACCCTTGAGGCTGAATCCGCGGGCCACGACGTTCTGGCGCCGGATCGTGTCGAAGTAGAGCCCGGGCATGGACAAGCAGCCCTCAGGGCCGTCCTGCTCCTCCTCGTCGGGGAACTCGAGCACGGGGTTCACCAGTTCGCCGCGCAGGCGGTCCACGTGGAAGACGAACATCCGCTGCAGGACGCCGACCTGTGGCGCGGCGAGCCCGGCGCCCTCCTCCCGGGCCAACGTCGCGTGCATCGACTTCGCCAACTTGGCCAGTTCGCGGTCGAAGTCAACGACAGGCGAGCACGGTTGCCGTAGGACGGGGTCACCGAACAGGCGGACGGACGTGTCGATCACGCGCTAACTCCCTGAGGTGAGGATTACTCCGACTTACCCAGAAATAGTAGTCAGATTCCGTTCAGCGTGGCGGTGAGCACCCGCATAGTCTGCGCGAGCCCGGGTGCCTGGCGGAAATAGAAATGCCCGCCCGGCACGACATGCCGCTGGAACGGCCCGGTGGTGGCCTCGCGCCAGCCCAGCAGGCGAACCGGGGCCACGTCGTCCTCGCTGCCCGCGAGCGCGGTCACCGGTACCGGCAACGCAGCGTGGCCTCGCCAGCGGTAGGTCTCGTAGACGGCCAGGTCGGCGCGGTAGGCGGGCGCGGTCAGTTCCATGAGTTCCTGGTCCAGCAGGGCCGACTCGTCGATGCCGCCGTAGCGCTGCTGCACCAGGCGCATGAGCTCGATGTCGCCCAGTGTGTGCAGCCGCGCCTCGTCGCGCTCCTCCCACGGCGCCCCGCAGGCGGACACCACGAGATGCTCGGGCAGCGGCAGGCCCAGTTCGGCCAACCGGACGCTGACCTCGTACGCCACCAGCGCGCCCAGGCTGTGGCCGAAGAAGACGTACGGCGGGCGGAAGGCCACCTCCGTGACGATCGCCGCCACGAGCGGGTCCATGCTGTGCGGGGCCGGCTCGGCGAGCCGGCGGCCCCGGGCGGGCAGGTGCACGACCCGGATCCCGGCGGGCAGCTGGTCGGCCCAGCGCAGGAACTCGCCCGGCGCGCCGCCGCTGTGCGGGAAGACGAAGACCCGCGGGCCTCGCTCGGAGCGGGCCCGCCGGTCGCGCAGGATCCACGGGGTCTGCGGCCGGTCGTGGATCCACTGGAGACAGTGCTCCCGGCTGCCCGGGCCGTGGACGACCGCCCACCCCGGCGGCACCGGCCGCTCGGCCGGCCACACCGACCACCGCTCGTACCCGTTGCGGACCACCCGGAACGCGCTCACAACGCCACCTCCACCGCGCTCGCTCATGCCGTCAGGCTCCCCCGTCGACGGACGCCCGCCGCTCGCCCACGATCTCGGCGACGCGCTGGGGCGTGCGGTGGGTGAACAGTTCGCGGGCCGAGAAATCGACTCCGAAGGTGGACCGCAGCAGGGCCGCGACCCGGGTGGCGACCAGCGAGTCGCCGCCCAGATCGAAGAAACTGTCGTGCGCTCCGACGTGGGCGACGCCGAGGATCGACCGGAACGCCGCCACGACGGCGTCGACGACCTCGTCGCCGGTGCCGTCGCCGGTGCCGTCCCCGGCCGCCGCGCCGGCCACGACCGCGGCGGGCGCGGCGTCCGGCGGCGGTGCCACCGCCCCGCCGGCGCGCTCCACGAGGTACGGGACGCGGGCGAACGGGTACGGCGGCAGGTCGACCAGGCGCCCGGCGCGCGCCCGGCGCACGGGCGTGCCACCGGCCCAGACCTCGCCGAGCGCGGTGAGGGCGCACTCCAGGTCGTCCTCCGGTGAGGCCGGGTGGGGCAGGCTGTTGACGAACTGGTGGTGCGGGCCGGCCGCGGGATGCTGGCGGCCCAGCGTGCTCAGCGTCGTGCCCGGACCACACTCCACCACCGTCCAGTTCCCGCTGGCCAACAGCGTGCCCAGGGCGTCGCTGAACCGCACGGTCCGCCGCAGGTGGCGCAGCCAGTACCCGGGGGTGACGATGTCCTCGGGCGCGGCCCAGTCGCCGGTCGTGTCGGAGATCACCGGGCACTGCGGCGGGCGCAGCGTCAGCTCGGACAGTACGGCGGCGAAGCTGCCGAGAACGGGCTCGACGAGCGAGGAGTGGCCGGCCGTGGCGATCCGCAGGCGCTGCGTGCCGATGCCCCGGGCGTCGAGGTCGGCCTGGAACCGCTCGATCTCGTCGACCGGCCCGGACACGGTCGTGCGGGCCGGACCGTTCACGGCCGCGACGTCCAGCGTGGCCGGCAGCACCGCGAGCACGTCACGCTCCGGCAACTCGACCCCGAGCATCGCGCCGGTCGTCACGGAGCCCAGCAGGGCGCCGCGCTCGACGACGAGGCGGACCGCGTCGGGCAGGGACATCACGCCGGCCGTACACGCGGCGGCGTAGGCGCCGAGGCTGTGCCCGAGCACGGCCCCCACCCGCACGCCGTGCGCCTGCCACCACCGCGCCAGCGCGTACTCGACGGCGAAGACCGCCGGTTGTCCCCAGGTCATCGTCGACAGCGCCCGCGCGGCCCGCTCGTCACCGTCGCGGGCGAACACGAACCCCGTCAGGTCGCCGTCGAGGTGCCCGGCGACCAGGGCGGCGACCTCGTCGAAGGGCTCGCGGAACGCCGGCTCGTGGCGGTACGTCGCCGCGGCCATCCCGACGCGCTGCACCCCCTGGCCGGGGAACAGCAGCGCCACGTCGCGGCCGGCGGCCGCCGTGCGCGTCCGCACCCGTTCGGGGTCGCGGCCGTGCAGCAGGTCGATCGCGTCGGCCCGGTCGCGGCAGACCACGACCCGCCGCACCGGGTGGGTCACCCGGGTGTGGTCGAGGCTCGTGGCGAGGTCCGCGGGCCGCACGTGTGGATGCTGTTCGAGGTGGCGGGCGAGGGCCAGGCCCAGCCGGTCGGCGGCGTCGCGGTCGGCCGCGCTGAAGGTGAGCAGCTCCGGCCCGTCCCTGTCCACAAGGGGTGGGGCGGCCGGTCGCGGCGGCGGCTCCTCGAACACCAGGTGCGCGTTGGTGCCGCCGATGCCGAGCGCGCTGACGCCTGCCCGGCGGGGCCCGGCCGGCACCTGCCAGCGCATGCGGCTGGCGGTGACGACGAACGGCGTGGCGTCGAAGTCGATGTCGGGATTGGGCTTGGTGTGGTTGAGCGTGGCCGGCAGGTGACCGTGGTAGAGGGACAGCGCGGTCTTGATCACCGACACGACGCCCGCGGCGGCGTCGGTGTGCCCGACGTTGGTCTTGACCGACCCGAGCGCGCAGAACCCGGTGTCGGTGGTGTCCTGTCGGAACGCCTTGGTCAGCGCCGCGACCTCGATGGGGTCGCCGAGCGGCGTGCCGGTGCCGTGAGCCTCCACGTACGTGACCGTGCGGGCGTTCACCGCCGCCGCCCGCTGCGCCTGCCGGATCACCCGGGCCTGGCCGTCAACGCTCGGCGCCGTGAACCCGATCTTGTCGAGCCCGTCGTTGTTCACCGCGCCGCCCAGCAGGGTCGCGTAGATGCGGTCGCCGGCCTCCAGCGCGTCAGCCAACGGCCGCAGGACGATCAGCGCGGCGGCGCTGCCGCCGACCGTCCCGTCGGCGTCCGCGTCGAAGGCGCTGCACCGCCCGCGCGGCGACAGGATGCCCCCCTCCACGTACATGCCGGTCGGTGGCGGCACGTGGACGGTCGCCCCGCCGGCCAGGGCGACGTCGCACTCGCCGTTGAGCACCGCCTGCGCGGCGAGGTGGATCGCCACCAGCGACGTCGAGCACGCGGACAACACCGTGCAGACCGGGCCGCGCAGGCCGAGCCGGTGCGCGACCCGGGTGGTCAGGAAGTCACCGCCGGTCGACAGCCGGATCTGCCACGGGTCGAGGAACGGCAGCCGGCCGAGGTTGGACTGCAGGACCTGGGGATAGCTGGTGATACTGCCTCCGGCGAAGAGCCCCACCGATCCGGCGTACCGGGCCGGATGGCAGCCCGCGTCCTCCAGTGCCTGGTAGGCGACCTCCAGGAAGACGCGGTGCTGCGGGTCGAGCATCAGCGCCTCGTTGGGCGTGTACCCGAAGAAGGGCGCGTCGAAGCAGTCGGCGTCGGCCAGCGCCCCGTACCGGTCGGATTCCGGGCCGCCGTCGGGCGCCGTCACCGCCTCGACGCCGGCGCACAGGTTGGCCCAGAACCCGGCGACGTCCGCGGCGCCGGGAAACCGGCCCGCCATGCCGACGATGGCCACCTGGTCGGCCGGGTCGGGCCCGTCCCACAGTCGCGGATCGGGCCGCCCGCCCGTGCCTCCGCCATGCCACACCTCAGCGGTCATCGGTACTCCCTCCCCAGCTGGTGACCTGCTCCGCGCGGACCTGCCGGAGGCGGGCCGCCCGCCCCTCGCGCGATCCGCGCCGCCGCGCGGACGGTTCGTCGAGGGCCGCGTCGCCCGCGCCCGCCGTCGCCGTGCGTACGCGCGCCGCCAGCGACCGGATCGTCGGATGCTCGAACAGCGTCGTCAGCGGCAACTCCACACCCAGCCGGGCGGCCAACAGGGCCTGGACCTCGGCGAGGTGCAGCGAATGGCCGCCCGCCTCGAAGAAGCCCACGTCCGGGTCGATGTGGGGCAGGCCGAGCACCTGTCGCCAGCACTCGGCCACGGCCTGCTCGGTGCCGTCGGCGGCGCCGATGAACGCCGGCGCGGCGGTGACGGTGTCGTGCGCCTGCGGCAGCAGCGGCACGTCCACCTTGCCGTTGGCCGTCATCGGGATCCGCTCGACGGCCACGACGTGCCGGGGCAGCCAGCCGGCGGGCACCACCTGCGCCAGCCCGCGGCGCACCTGGGCCGGATCGGTGGCGTCACCCACGACGTACGCCACGAGGTGCGCGTCGTCGGCCCGGTCGGTCGGGCACACCATCACGTGCGCGGCGCTGATGCCCGGCTGCCGCAACAGTTCGGCGGCGATCTCCCCCGGCTCGACCCGTTGCCCCCGCACCTGCACCTGGTCGTCGACGCGGCCGGCGAACTCGATCCCGTCGTCGCCCCACCGGCCCAGGTCGCCCGTGCGGTACATCACCGCGCCGGGCTCGGCGCCGAACGGGTCGGGCAGGAACCGTTCGGCGGCCAGGTCGGGCCGGCCAAGGTAACCCTGCCCGACGCCGGGCCCGCTGAGGTACAACTCCCCCACGTCGCCGCGCGGCACCGGGACCAGGTCGTCGGTGAGGAGGTGGATGCGGGTGCCCGGGACGGGCCGGCCGATGCTCGGCGGCCCGTCGCCGTCGGGCGCGACCGGCCCGGACGCCACGAACACCGACGCCTCGCTCGGCCCGTAGTTGTTCACCAGCACGAACGGCAGGCCCGGCGCCGGACGCCGGACGAGCCGGTCGCCGCCGGTGAGCAGCAGCCGCAGCCGGCAGCCGGTGGCCGGCCACGGCAGGGCCAGCAGCCGCTCCGCCAACACGGTCGGTACGAACGCGACGGTGACATCCCGGTCGAGCAGGAAGGCCCGCAGCCGCGCCGGATCGAGCACGACGTCCTGCGCGACGACCACGAGCGACCCGCCGGCCGCCAGGGTCGGCCAGATCTCCCACACGGAGGCGTCGAACCCGGGCGAGGCCACCAGCGCGACCCGGTCGGCCGGCGACCTGCCGAACAGCGCGTGGTCCACCTCCACCAGGTACGCGAGGTTGCGCTGGTCGATCAGGACGCCCTTGGGCTCGCCGGTCGACCCCGACGTGAAGACGACGTACGCGAGGTCGTCGGGCAGCACGTCAGGTCCGGCGTCGTCGACCGGGTCGGCGCCGGGCACGAGGTCCACGTCCGCCTCGGTGAGCACGGTGCGGACCTCCGCCGTGGCGAGGATCCGTCGCTGCCGCTCCGGCGGCAGCGACGGATCCAGTGGCAGATACGCCCGGCCGGCACGGTGGGCCGCGACGACGGCGACGACGAGCGCCGCCGATCGCGGCAGCACGACACCGACCGGCACCTCGACCCGGTCGTCACCGGCCGGCGCGAGCCGCCGGGCGAGCCGGCCGGCCGCGTCCCACAGCTGCCCGTACGTCAGGCGGGTGACGCCGTCGTCGACCGCGGGCGCGTCCCGGTCGGCGAGCACCCGCTCGCGCACCAGGTCGATTGCGTACCGGACGCCGGTCCGGACCGGGGAGAGGTGCGTGGTGGTCATGCGCTCGCGTGTTCCTCCGTCGGGGACGGTTGCGGCTGGGCGTCCGGCAGCCGGCGCGGCGTCCCGACGAACGCGATGGCGGCGACCACCGCGGTGGTCACCCCCGCGACGAGGAAAGCCAGGCCGGTACCGGCGCCGAACGCGCTCGTCACGGCTGTGGTCAGTTGCTCGGTGCTCCAGCCCGCGACGGTCACGTCGCGGCCGTTCACGATGGCGTCGATGACCCCGGACAGGTCGGCGGCGCTCACCTGACCGGCCAGCCGGTCGGTCAGGTCGGCGACGAACCGCGCCGCCTGCAGAGTGCCCAGGGCCGCGATGCCGATGACGGTGCCGAGCTGCAGCGACGTCTCGACGGTGCCCGACGCGACGCCGGCGCGCTCCGGCGGACTGCTTGCCAGCGCCACCGCTGTGACGACGGGCAGGGCCAGGCCCCAACCGACGCCGATGAGCAGCACGGCGGGCACCAGGACGAGGTAGGACGTCCGCGGGCCGGCGAACGAAAGCCCGACCAGTCCGACCGCCCCGACCGCGAGCCCGGCCACCAGCAGCACGCGCGGGCCCACGGTGGGCATGAGCTTGCCGGTCACGCCGGCGGCGACGCTCAGCGCGACGGCCGCGGGCATGAAGCCCAGCCCGGCGCTGAGCGCGTTGAAGCCGAGCACCTGCTGCAGGTACAGGGAGAGGAAGTAGAACGACGTGGACAGGCCGAAGCCGAGGACGAAGCCCGCGACGCTCGCGGTGCCGAAGGCCCGGTCGCGGAACAGCGCGAGGTCCACCATCGGGTTGGCCACCCGCCGCTCCACCACCACGAACGCGACGGCGGCCAGCACGCTGCCGACCAGGCACCCGACGATGACCGGCGAGGTCCAGCCGAACGACCGGCCCTCGATCACCGCGAACGCGAGCAGCAGGACAGCCGCCACGCCGAGCAGCATGCCGGGCCAGTCGAACCGGGTCCGCGCGCCGGCGGGCGGCCGCGGCAGCAGGACAGCCACGAGGACGGCCACGACGATGCCGAGGGGCACGTTGATCCAGAAGATGGACCGCCAGCCGAACGCGTCCGTCAGCCAGCCGCCCAGCGGCGGGCCGAACGCGATCGCGGCCCCGCTGAGCCCGCCCCAGGCGCCCAGGAGGCGCGCCCGCCGGGCCTGGTCACCCGCGAGATGCGAGATCATCGCCATCGCGCCGGGGACGAGCAGCGCGGCCGCCACACCCTGCACCGCCCGGCCGGCGATGAGCAGCCCGACGTTGTCGGCCACGGCGCACATCACGGAGCCGACTGTGAAGGTCGCGATGCTCACCAACAGACCGGCCCGGTGACCGAGCCGGTCGCTGATCGTGCCGCCGACGAGCACCAGGCTCGCGAAGCACAGCGTGTACGCGTCGAAGAACCACTGCAGTTCGCTCAACCCGGCGTGCAGTTCGAACCGGATGGCGGGCAGGATGATCGCGCTGATCGACAGGTCCAGCATGACCAGGAACGACGCGATGAACACGGTCGTCACGGCCAGGGTCCGGCGGCGGGACGTGCGGATGTCGTTCTCGTGGGGCATCAAGAATCTCCTCGGGCGGAGCAGCTTCGGACGGTCACCGATCGACCTGGGCGACCGGTGGTTGGCCGCGCGCTGTCGGCCCCCGTGCCGCGTGGTCGGCGGGCACGGGGACTAGCCGGATCCGGGTCGGGATGTCGGCCCCGTTGGCGCGCTCGCGCAGGTGCGTTCGAACGCGCGCGACGGTCGGCGGTGGGTACGCCGCGGCATCGACCCGCACGACCGCCACGGCGACGAGCGCGCCGCCCCGCCCGGTCTCGGCGGTCACGGTCGCGTCGCACACGCCCGGCAGGTCGCGCAGCACGCGTTCCAACAGTGGGACGTCAAGCAGGCCATGATCGGTGGCGAGCCACCGGCGGCCTGACGGCCCCAGCAACCGTACCGTTCCGTCGGCGTCGGCGCGCGCCGTCCACGGCAGCGGGCGCGCCGACCCGCCGCCGTCCGACACGCTGAGCACGCCGGCCACGCCCGCTCGCAGCGGGTTACCCGCGGGCGTGGTGATCCGCCAGCGGTTGCCGCCCGCGGGACGCAGGACGGGCGGGTCGCGTGGGTCGTCGGCGGGCGCCAACCAGCCGAGCCGCGTGCCGTCCACATCGTGGAACGGAACCTCCACAGTGGAAGGTGTACGACGGTGGCCCGCCAGTTCCTCCAGCACCACGCACACGTCGTCCAGGAACGCCGTCGCCTCCGCCGGGCCCATCCGGTGCGGCCGGTAGTCCAGCCGCAGCACCGCGTCGTCCGTACCGCGCCGGAACTGCAGCGTGCGTTCGAACGTCGTCGAGGTGTTGGGGGTCAGGAACGTCCACCGGGTCTGCACCCCGTCGACGTCCACCGACAGACCCACGGGCGGGCGCGGGAACGACAGCCCCACCTGGGTCAGTAGCCGGCGCGCCGCTCCCGGCCGGGCCAGCCGGCCCGTGAGCAGGCTGAACGGCACCCGGCGGTACCGGGCGAGCCGGCCGGCGGCCCGCGCGGCGGACGCCAGCAGCGCCACGTTGTCCACGCCGGACAGCCCGTCGAGCGCCACGGGCACGACGTTGACCTGCATACCGGCGATCTCCCGCGTCGCCTCGTCGCTGACGTCGGCGGCGACGGCGAGGGGCACCATCTCGTTGCCGTACTCGAGGTGCTGGCGGGTCACCGCCGCCATGAGCAGGGTGAACAGGCTCGTCCCCGCCTCGCTGGCCCGCTTGCGCAGCCGCTCGACCAGATCCTCGTCGAGGCGCCGCTCGGGCGTGCCGCGCACCGTGTCGGCGCCCGGGTGGCGGCCCTCGGGCAGCGCGAGCGGCTCCGGTTGGCGGCGCAGCACCTCCGCCCAGTACGCCACCGCCTCGGCGCAGGTCCGATCGTCGGCCTCGGGCAGCACCAGCCGCGGCACCGGGTCCAGCACGGCCGACCCGGTGCGCAGGACGCTGTTGAGCGCATGGGCGAAGTCGCGGGCCACCACGAACTTGCTGCGCCCGTCGAAGCCCACGTGGTGGACCGAGAAGACGAGGCTGCTGCGGTCCGGCGCATGGACCAGGTGCAGGAACCGGATCGGTGGCTCGCCCTCCAGGTCCCATTGGCGACCGGCCTCGTGCTCGGCCGTCCACGCCGCGACCGTCGCCTGTTCGGCGCCGGGCGCGCAGGGCAGGTCGTCGGTGCGCAAGCGCAGGGCGCCGGGCAGCTCCAGCGCCGTCTCGCGCAGCACCCCGTCCTCCCCCAGCCGCAGGACCGACCGCAGCGCGGCGTGCCGCCCGACCACCGCCAGAGCCGCCGCCCGCAAGGCCGCGGTGTCCGGCAGCGGCCTGCCTGCCGCGGTGAGCGTGACGGCGAAGTAGCCGGCGCTCAGGGCGGTCGGGTCGCTCTGCTGCTCCAGCCAGATGGCCCGCTGCGCGTAGGTGGCCGGCCGCCCGGCGACCGCGGTGACGCTCATCCCACGACCGTCGCGGTCCGGGCGGCGCGGCGATCGGCCAGGTTCTCGGCCACCTGCCGGGCCACGGCGTCGCGGTCGATCTTCCCGCTGGGGGTGCGGGGCAGCTCCGCCAGCACGGTGATCGACGCCGGCACGGACACCTCGGGCAGCGTCGCGGCGAGCGCGGCGAGCAGCCGCCCGGTCGCGGGCGGGTCCTCGGGCCGGGTCGCCACCACGGCGGCGCGCAGCGAGCGGGCACCGGACGGCGACGTCACGACGACGCTCGCGGCGGACGCCACGTCCGGGTCGGCGAGCAGCTGACTGTCGATCTCCAGCAGGTTCACCCGTACTCCCCTGATCTTGACCTCGTCGTCGCGGCGGGTGAGGAACGTCAGCGCGTCGCCGTCCAACCGCACCAGGTCACCGGTGCGGAAGGCGCGCCGCGACCCGTGTGCCGACGGCTCGATCGCCAGGAACCGCTCCGCGTCCAGCTCCGGCCGCCCGAGGTAGCCGGCCGGGACAGGACGGCCCGCGACCAGCAGCTCGCCGACGGCCGGGTCGCCGTCGACGGGATCGACGAACACCTCGCAGCCGGGCAGCGGGCGGCCGATCGGCGGCAGGTCCGGCCAGGCCGCCGGATCGGACCCCAGGATGTGCGCGGTCACCATCGCGCACTCGCTCTGGCCGTAGTGGTTGACCAGCCGGCACCGGGGCAGGGCGGCGAACAGCGCACGGATGGCCCGCGTGCAGACCAGCTGCTCGCCGGCCACGTTGACCTCGACCAGCGTCAGCCGGCGCAGGTCCTCGCCGGTGGCCGCCGTGGCGAGCATCTGCAGCGCCACGTACGGGAGAAAAAGGCGTTCGACGCGGTGGTCACCGAGCAGCCGCAGCAGGTCACCCGGCTCGCGGCGCATCGACTCGGGCACGACGACGAGCGTGCCGCCGCCGTACAGCGTGCCCAGCGTCTCCTGGAAGAACACGTCGAAGTTCAGCGGCGCGAACTGCGCCGTACGCAGGTCGGGCGCCGGCGAGAACGTGGCCTGCCACTCGACCATGGTGTCGAGGCACTCGTGGGCCACGGGCACGCCCTTGGGCCAGCCGGTCGAGCCGGAGGTGTAGATGATGTACACGGGATGGTCCCCGGGCCGGTCGTCCGGGCGCCACCACCAGCCCCCGTCGGCGACCGGATCGTAAGGGCGCACGCCGGCCGGGTCGGGCACGGTGACCACGGCCGGGGCCGGCGACAGGCCCTCGGTGGCGCGCCGGCCCGCGGCGCCGTCCGTGTCGAGCACGACCACCGGCGCGCTGTCGGACACCATGTGGGCGAGCCGACGCTGCGGGTACTCGCGGTCGAGCGGCACGTACACCGCGCCGGTGCCGATGGCGGCGAGCATCGACGCCACGGCCGCACCGCCGCGCGGGCAGGCCACCGCGACCCGGTCACCGGGGCGCACGCCGTGCGAACCCAGTACGGCGGCGATGTCGCGGGCCCACCCGAACAGCTGCGCGTAGCTCAGGACGAGGTCGCCGTCGATGACGGCGTGCTGGTCCAGGCACGCGTGGGCGGTGTCGCGCAGAACCGCGACCAGGGAGGGCGGGTCGCTGGGGCCGCCCCACAGCGACCGGCGGGCACCGGCGCCGCCGCGGGCGGCCAGAAACTCGGCCAGCTCGGCGATGGTCGGATGGTCGAAGAGGGACCGGACGCTCACCGCCTCGCCGGTCGCGGTCCGCACGCGGGTGACCACCTCCGTGGCCACCATGGAGTCGCCGCCGAGGTCGAGGAAGTGCTCGTCCGGGGCGATGTCGTCCAGACCCAGCACGTCCTGCCAGATACCGGTGAGGGTCCTGATCCATTCCTGATCAGCCATGGTGTTCCTCCTTCGGGGCCCAGCGGTGCCACGTGACGTCCAGCGCGGCCTCACGGGCGGCGACGGCACGGACGAACGCATCGGCGAGGTCGCGGGTGGCCGCGGCCGAGTACAGCCGCGCGTCGGTGAGCAGGTGACCCTCCAGGCCGCCCGCCCGGGGGTGCAGGTGCAGTTCGAGGTTCAGGCGCACGCAGCGCGGCTCGATCCGGTACGGCGCGACCGTCAGGCCCGCCAGGTCCGGTACGGGCGGGCGCGCACCCAGGCTGAACGTCGTCTGCACCAGCGGCGCCACACCCGGTTCCCGGCCCACGCCGCTCGCCGCGACGATCTCCTCCAGCGGCACGTCGGCGTGGTCGAACGCGGCCAGGCAGCGGTCCTGCACGTGCGCGAGGAGGGTGTCGACCGTGGCCGCGCGCGGCGCGGTGATCCGGATGGGCAGCAGGTTGACCAGGCATCCCACGACGCCGTCGGGGACCCGTTCGTCCCGCCCCGCCCAGGGCAGCCCGATCACGACCTCGTCGGTGCCGGCAGCGGCGGCCAGCACGGCCGCGTGGACGGCGAGGAAGGACATCAGCGGCGTACAGCCGTGCCGGCGGCCACGGGCGCGCCACCACTGCGCGTCGGCCGGGTCGACGAACACGTCCACGACGTTGGCGCCGGCCGGGCCGGAGCCCGCGCGGTCGGGTCGCGGCCGGCTCGCGGCGGGCGCGCCCGCCAGGACGCCGCGCCACGCGCCGAGCGCGGCGGCGTCGTCCACGTCCAACGGCCGCCGCCAGCGGCGCGCCTGGGCCGCCGCGACGTCGGCGTGCGCCGGCGCGACCGGCAGCCGCGGCTCGCGGCCCTCGACGAGCGCGCGGTAGGCCTGCGCCAGCTCGGTCACGAGGATGCCGAGCGAGACACCGTCCACGGCGATGTGGTGAAACGTCAGCAGGACCAGGAACCCGGCCTCGCCCACGGCGCGCACGTCCACCGCCATGAGAGGTCCCGTGCCCAGGTCCATGCGCTGGCACCGGCGCTCGTACACCCAGTCGGCGAGCGCCGCCCGCCCGGTGTCGTCGTCGCCCGCGAGGGCGGGCCAGTCGTCGCGTACCGGGTCGGGCCAGTCGGCGCGCGGGAACGAGTACACGCCCGTGGCGTCGGACCGGTAGACCGTACGCAGGCTGTCGTGGCGGCGCATGAGCTCATCGACCGCGCCGCGCAGCGCCGCGCGGTCCAGCGTTCCGCGCACGTGCCAGGCGTGCTGCACCCGGTAGCCGGGGTCGGCGGGGGCGAGCCGCTCGCTGAACCACATCCGGCGCTGGGCGCTGGACAGGTCCGTGGCGATCGACGCGGTCATACGCCCGCTCCCTCAAGGAGGGCGTCGGCCGGCTGGGCGCCGTCGACCCAGGCGGGGACGCGCTCGTCGACCCCGTCGGGCGTACGGCGCAGCTCGGCGTCGAGGTCCTCGGTGAGGACAGCCAACCGGCGCAGCGCGCGTCGGCTGTGCAGGTCGCACAGGTCCTGCGTGTCATATCCCGCCGCGGCCGCGGATCCGGTACGGGCCAGGGTCAACGCCGTGGTGAGCAGGTCTTCCATGGCGCGGCCGGTCAGCGTCACCAGCCGCTGCCGCGCGGCCAGGGCGGCCGGGTCGGGGTGGGCCGCGACGGCCCGGTCGAGCAACGCGGCGACGCGTGCCGCCGCGTGCTCCAGCCCGTCGAGGTGGGCGGCGTTCGTGGCGGACAGCCGCCCGGCGAGGTCGGCCCGCGCGGCCGGCGCGGCGCTGTCCGCGGCCGGCACCCGGCCGGTGTAGCGCGGCGCGAGGGCCACCGCCGTGGCGGTGCGCTGGCGCAGCAGTACCTCCGTTCCCCCGGCGATGCGCAGCCCCCGCACGTCGCGGTGGATCTGCTCGACCGGTTCGCGGGGCAGCCCGCGGGCCGCCTTGCTGCGAGCGCGCTCCCAGCCCTGCGCCGCCGTCGTGGTCATGGTGTGCTCCGCGACCCGCCATGCCAGCTCCGCGCTGACCGTCTTGATGACCGCCTGGTCGGCGACCAGGTGGGCGCGATCGGTGCCGAGCATCGCCCACCGGGCGGCCGTCTCCAGCGCGAAGCCGTCGGCCATCGCCTCGGCGGTCATCCGCCGCGGCTCCTCGTAACCGGTCAGCCGCACGCCGTCGACGTGTCGGCGGCCCAGGTACGCCCGGGTGATCGTGAGGCACTCGCGGGCCGAGGCCAGCGCAACCGGCGTGACGATGTGCAGCCGGCCGGCGGCCAGCATGGACACCAGGGCCGGCGACATCCGGTCCCCGTCGTCGGGTACCAGCTGGTGGGCCGGCACCGGCACGTCGCGCAAGCGCACCGCGGCGTTGACGTAGCCGCGCAGGCCCGGGTACTCGTGCCGGGCCACCACCGCGAAGCCCGGCGCCGGCAGGTCCACCACGAACAGGCGCGGCCGGCGGCCGTGCTGCGCGGTCACCAGCAGCAGGTCCGCGACCGCGGCGTTGCCGATGTAGGACTTGTCGCCGGTCAGCCGGAAGCCGTCGGCGGTCGGCTCGGCCCGCGTGAACCGGTCGCGGTTCGCCGCGCCCTCGGGCTCCGTGTCGGCCATGCCGGTCACGGCACCGGCCCGCAGCCGGGCGCGCACGTGCTCGCCGAGCGGGCCCGCGCCCAGCAGCGGCTCGACCGCCGGCGCGCCGATCCCGTTGTGCACCCCCAGCATGAACGCCGCCGGTCGCCAGTAGCCGGCCGCGGCCGTGAGCACCCGCTGGGTGTTCAGCGGCGACAGCCCTGCGCCGCCCACGGCCGGCGGGCCCACCAGGTGCAGCAGTCCGGCGGCGTGCAGCGCGGCGGGCAACCCCGCCGGCCAGGTGCCCGCCTCCTCGGCGCGGACCGGATCGACCACGTCCCGCAGGACGCTGATCATCCGCCGCGCCGCGTCGTCGCCGAGTTCGACCTCGGCGCGGTCCTGGACGGGAAACGGATGCAGGGCGTGCCACGGGACGGCGCCGCCGGTCAGGCTCGCCACCACGCTGGTCGTCCCCGCAGCCAGCAGCGCGGTCGCGGTCATCGCTCGCCCGCGGACACGGACGCCGCCTGGTCCGCGCCGCGCACGAGCCCGGCCGCGCCCATGTGGTCGACCAGGCCGTGCAGCAGCGTCGACGGCGACCGCCGGAAGCTGTCGACCAGCCGGTCCCGCACATCCTGGGTGAGCTCCTGGCTGAGCTTGAAGTGCCCGTCGACCGACTGGACCCGGAAGCCGAACGCGCCCACCCCGGGCAGGATCCGGCGGAGGTACTCCATCGACGGGCCGGGGTCCCAACCGGTACCGAAGCGCTCCTCGCAGATGCGGACCGTCTCGAGGATCACCTCGAGGGTCGGGTCCCCGGCCTCGATCGGGTGCACCGTGCCGTGGACGTGCACGGTGATGAAGTCCCACGTCGGCGCGGCCGGCGTGATGTCGTACACGGTGGGGCTGACGTAGCCGTGCGGACCGCAGAACACCAGCGTGGCCGGGTCGCCGTCGGCGAGCGCCCCCCAGTGCGGGTTGGCCCGGTTCAGGTGCGCGAGCAGGGTGGTGCCCACCAGTTCGGGTCCCGGTTCCGGGTCGATGCACAGCAGGTGGGTGATGAGCGGTCGCCACGGCCCGTTGGACACCAACTGGCACAGCGGGTTCTCGCGGACGACGCGACGGACCCGCTCGCCGTCGTCGACGCGGTAATGGTCTGGAACGAACACGATGCCCTCCTCGTCTTGCTCAGCGCGGCGCGGTCGCCAGGGACTCGTCCGGGTGGCGCAGGCTCTCGGTCAGCGCCTGGGCGATCTCACCCGCCCGTACCGCCACGTTCGACAGCAGGACCGACGACAGGCCGTGGCTGCGCTCGGCGGCGCCCTGGACGTAGATGCCGCAACGCAGCTGGGGCTTGGTGCGGACCCGGTAGTTGCGGCCGATGTCCACGCCGCCCTCCTCGTCGAGCCGGCAGTGCTCCAGCACCGGCTCCAGCAGGTCGCGCGGATCGACGGGGCGGTACCCGGTGGCGAACACGACGATGTCGCACGTGAAGGTGGACGCGCAGCCCAGCGCGAGGTTGTGGACCGTGACGTCCACGCCCATCGGGGTCTGCTCGCAACTGGTCACCCGCGACACGTTGTGGAAGTGCAGCCGCTGGTCGTGGGCGACCTTCTCCTGGTAGCTGCGCTCGAACAGCTCGGTGATCAGATCAAGGTCGACCACCGAGTAGTTCGTTCCGTCGTGGTAGCGGCGCAGCATGTCGCGGACCTGCGGCTCGGCCTGGAAGTGCACGTCCACCGCGTCCGGGTCGAAGATCCGGTTGGCGAACGGGCTGTCGTCGGCGACCGAGTAGCCGAACCGGGAGAACACCGAGTGCACCTGCGCGTTCGGGCACACCCGGTGCAGGTGGCCCGTCACCTCCGCGGCGCTCTGCCCCGCCCCGACGACCAACACGGTACGGATCTCGTCCGGTTTGATGTCGCCGAGACGGTGCAGCAGCTCCGAGCTGTGCCAGACGCGGTCGGACAGCGCCACGCCGGCCGGCACCCACGGCTGCAGGCCGGCCGCGAACACGACGTTGCGGGCGCGGTGGCGGCGCAGCCCGCTGCCGTCCACCCGGCGCACCACCACGTCCAGTTGGTCGATGCCGTCCCCGGCGGTCACCGGTTCGATGCGGACGACCTCCGACCCGTACTCGACGACGTCCGTGAACCGCGCCGCGGCCCACTCCAGGTAGTCGTGGAACTCGACCCGGCTGGGAAAGAAGTTCTTGCAGTTGATGAAGTCCACCAGCCGCCCGCGCTCCTGCAGGTACGTCAGGAAGCTGTACCGGCTGCGCGGGTTGCGCATCGTGACCAGGTCCTTGAGGAACGCGATCTGCATCCGCGCGCCGTCGAGAAGCATTCCGCGGTGCCAGCCGAACTGAGCCTGCTGCTCCACGAAACGCACCCGGCCGCCGGCGCTGCCGAGGTCGCGCAACCGGCCCTGCTCCTCCAGCGCGATCGCCAGCGCCAGGTTGGCCGGCCCGAACCCGACGCCGATCAGATCGATCGTCTCGGGATCGCCGTACTGACCGTTCATCACCACTGCGTGCCCTTCTGTCATGGACGCTGATTCACCGGGGACGACCTGCTCAGAAGGCGAGCCGGACGCCGTACCGGTCGAACCAGTCGTTGAGGTAGAGCGCCATTTCCATGCTGAAGCGGTTGACGACCGAGGCCGTCGGGCCGTCGGGGTCCTTCACGTAGGCCCGGGCCACGTCGAGGTCCAGCAGTTCGCGTACGGGCGCCGACGTGTCGGCCAGCAGCGCCGACACCCGCTCCCGCAGCAGGTCGTTGTACCGGGGGTCGGTGGTGGGCGGGTACCCGGCCTTCTGGCGGAACAGCACCGACGCCGGCAGCAGGTCGCGTACGGCGGCGCGGAGCAGGCTCTTCTCCCGGCCGTCGAACGTCTTCATCGCCCACGGCACGTTGTAGACGTACTCGACCAGCCGGTGGTCGCAGAACGGCACGCGGCCCTCCAGCGCCGCCGCCATCCCGACGCGGTCCTTGCGGTCGAGGATGATGCGCAGGTACCCGGTCATGTTGAGGTGCGTCATGACCCGGGCGCCGCGGTCGGTGTCGCTCTCACCGGCGAGCGTGGGCACCCCGGCGACCATGTCGGCGTAGAGGTCACGCTCGAAGGTGTCGCTGTCGAGCTCCTTGACCAGGTCCTCGCGCAGCAGCGCGGTGTTGCGCAGCTGGTTGCGCCCGACCATCCGGCGCGCGAACTCCAGCCAGGGCAACGTGCCGGCCGTGTAGTAGTGCTGGTCGTGCGACCAGGCGTACCCGCCGAACAGCTCGTCGGCCGCGTCGCCGGTCAGCGACACGGTGCACGAGCGGCGGAACTGCCGACACAGCAGCAGCAGCGACGTGTCGAGGTCGCCCAGGGAGGTCGGGTGGTCGCGGGCGATGAGGACCTCCGACCGGGTGGCCGGGTCCATCAGCTCGTCGGTGCCCACGACGACACGGGTGTGGTCGGCGCCCAGGTGCTGCGCCATGCGGGCCACGAACGGGTAGTCCGGCGTCGTGCGTACCTCGTCGGGGGTGAAGTCGTCGGCGTGGCCGGCGTAGTCCACCGAGAAGGTGCGCAGCGGCCCCTCGCCCTTCTCGCGCATCACCCGCGCCGACAGCGCGGCGATCGCACTGGAGTCCAGGCCGCCGGAGAGGAACACGCCGACCGGCACGTCGGAGATCAGCTGGCTGCGGACGCTCTCCTCCAGCAGCTCGCGCACCGTCGCGACGGTGGTGTCGAGGTCGTCGGTGTGCTCGCGGGCCGGCAGGGTCCAGTAGGTGATCTGCTGCGAGCCGCCGCGACCGATCCGGCGGATGGTGCCCGGCAGCATCTCGTGGACGCCCTTGAAGATGCCGTTCTCCGGCCGCTTCACGAACGTGATCACCGCGCGGAAGCCGTCCAGGTCCACCTCGGGTGCGACCCTCGGGTGCTCCAGCAGCGCCTTGAGCTCCGAACCGAACACGACGCCGCCGTCGAGCTCCGCGTAGTACAGCGGGTAGATGCCGAAACGGTCGCGGATGAGGACGAGTTCCTCGGTCCGCCCGTCCCACACCGCGAAGGCGAACATGCCCACGAACCGCTCCGCGCACGCGGGTCCCCACTGCAGGTAGGCACGCAGGACGACCTCCGTGTCGCTGGACGTCTCGAACCTGTGCCCAAGTCCCACGAGTTCGGTGCGCAGCTCGACGTAGTTGAAGATCTCGCCGCTGTACACCAGGGCGACGTCGCGCCCGTCGGCTTCGCGGGACACCATGGGCTGCCGGCCGCCGGCCAGGTCGATGACCGACAGCCGACGCAGGCCGAGCCCGACCCCGCCGCGGACCCAGGTCCCCTGGTCGTCAGGGCCGCGCCGGTGCAACGAGCCGCACATCCTGTCGAGGATGTCCGTCAGGTCGCCCTCCCGCTCTCGGAAGTCGACCAGACCAGCGATCCCGCACATACGCTCAACTCCGTTCTGTGATTCTCGGGGGCCGCCCCGCGAGGCAAGGGTGGATTGCCGCCGCGCGCGGTCGCGGGCAGCAGCCCGGCGGCCTCGAACGCGTCCGCCGCACCGGGCAGGTCCACGACGTCGTGGGCCAGGAACATGCGGATGGTCTTGCGGGCCGCGCGGCGGATGTCACCGTGGATCCGCTCGGTCGGGTAGGTCTCCCCGATCGTCTGGTCGACCGCCGCGGCGCTCAGGCCGGCGGCCGACAGGCTGCGCCGCACGGCGCTCAGATCGGGCGCCAGGCAGGCGGTGATCATCGCGGGCAGGCTCCGGGCGGCCAGTTCGCGCTGCCGCGGTTCGAGCACACCCCACAACCTGTTGAAGAACACCGAGAAGTACGCGTGATGGACGCGCTCGTCGGCCGCGTGGTCGGCGACCACCTGCCGGATCGTGGGCACCACGGTCTCGTCCAGCGGGATGTCCGTCAGCAGCTCCGTGACCACCGTCTCGAACACGACCACCTCCAGGAGGTGGTCGAGCCCGGGCAGCACCGCGCCCAGCTCGCGACCCGCGGCGCGCAGCCGGTCCATCACCGGCGCGAAGTCGTACGGCAGGGCGGGGATGCGGCTGGCGCGCTCCACCTGGTTGAGCAGGTCCACGCCGGACACCGCGTGGTAGGCCTCGTCGCAGTAGATCTTCCAGCCGTCCAGCCGCAGCTGCTGGGGCAGCCCGAGCTCCAGCTCGTCCAGCGCCACGATCCGGGTCCCCCGGTTGACCACCTGGGCCTCGAGGTTCACCACGAAGAACAGGTAGTCGTAGAGCCGGCGAGCGACCAGTTCCTCCTGCCGTTCCATGGGCAGCTCCGCGACGAGCGGATGGTCCAGGTACGGCATGAGCTTGCGGGGAAAGAGGCTCAGCCCTTTCTCAAGCTCCTCGGTGAGCAGCCGGTGCGGCATCGCCCGCACGCCGGCCCGTTCGTGCCAGGACGCCAGCAGCCCGTCCGGGAAGGTGTTCCACGGCCGCTCCGGCGCCGCCGGCCGGGGGGCCTCGTCGAGAATGGCCAGCGTCTGGCGGATCTCGTCGTAGCCCTCGACGACGAACCGGTGCGCGTCCGCCGACAGTGTCGCCTCGTGGGCGACCCCGCCGGCGGTCACGGTCCCCTCGGCCAGGTCGATGGTGAGGAGTGCGGTCGGGTCCTCGCGCACCTGGTCCAGGAGCTGATCGAGGGTCTCCCGGGACACGACCACCGGCGCGAGCCCGTTGCGGGCGGCGTTGCGTTCGAAGATCTCGCCGAAGCCGACCGCGAGCACGGCCTCGTACCCGAGACCCTGCAGCGCCCATACGGCGTGCTCGCGGCTGGAGCCGCAGCCGAACGTGTCGCCGGTGATCAGGATGCGCGCGCCCTGGTAGCGGGCGTCGTTGAGCACCGAGTCCGTCGGCGTGCCGTCGGGGTTTCGGCGCCAGGTCAGGAAGGCGGCGTCCGCCAGGCCGGCGCTGTCGACAACGAGCAGCTCGGACTGGGGCGCGATCACGTCCGTGTCGACGTAGTCACGGCCCAGCGGCATGGCCCTGGCCTCGATGCGGGTCATCGGGTCACCTCGCCGGGGTGGGCCAGCCGGCCGGTGATGGCCGAGGCGGCCACGGTCGCCGGGCTGGCCAGGTGGGTGATGGCGCCCGCGCCCTGGCGACCCTCGAAGTTGCGGTTGGAACTCGACACGCAGCGCTCGCCCCGGGGGATCGTGTCGCCGTTGATGGCCACGCAGGACGAGCAGCCCGGCTCGCGCCAGAGGAATCCGGCCCCCACCAGGACGTCGCGGATGCCCTCCTCCTGCGCCTGCTGGGCGACCCGACGCGAGCCCGGCACGACGACCGCGCGTACGGACGGCGCGACCCGGTGCCCGGCGACCACCGCGGCGGCGGCGCGCAGATCCTCGATGCGCCCGTTGGTGCACGAGCCGACGAAGGCGTGCTGCACCTCGACGCTGCTCAGCTCCTGCCCGGGCGCGAGGCCCGCGTAGGCCAGCGCCGCCTCGAAGGCCCGGCGCTGGTCGTCCGGCACACTCGTCGGTACGCGGCCGTCCACGTCGGCGACGTGGGACAGGTTGGTGCCCCACGAGACCTGCGGGGCGAGCCCGTCGACGTCCACGGTCGCGGCCACCGGCGCGGCGGTGACCGCCCGCGTCAGTTCCTCGGTCGCGGCGCGCGCCCCGGCCAGCCGCTCCGGCGTGAGCCGCTGCGCCAGGTACTCCCAGGTGGTCTCGTCCGGCGGGATGAGCGCCGACCGGGCGCCCAGCTCGGCCGCCATGTTGCACAAGGTGAAGCGCTCGGCCATCGAGGTTCCGTCAATGTAGGGTCCGCTCCATTCGATCCGGCGGCCGACGCCCCAGCGCGGCGACAGCTCGCCGCACACGCGCAGGACGACGTCCTTGGCCCCCGCGCCCGGACCGGGAGTGCCGGTGACGCGCAGCCCGACGACGGGCTGCACCGGGGTCCACACCGCCTGGGTGGCCAGCACGTGCGCCACCTCGGACGTGCCGATGCCCCAGGCCAACGCGCCCAGGGCGCCCAGGGTGGTGGTGTGGCTGTCGCCGCAGACCACCACCTGCCCGGGCAGCACCCGGCCCGATTCGCTGACCGACACGTGCACGATGCCGTGGTCCGCGCTGTCCAGCGGGATCTCCTCGATGCCGGTGCGGGCCAGGTTCGTGGAGAACACGTCGAGCATGCGCTGCGCGCGCGGGTCGTCGCTGCCGGTACGCCGCGGCACGGTGGACACGACGTGGTCGGGAATGCCGACCGAGCGGGACGGGTCGCGCACCGGCAGCGCGCGGTCCGCGAGCATCGTGAACGCCTGCGGCGAGGACACCTCGTGCAGGACGTGCAGGTCGACCGAGAGCAGCAGGCGGGGCCCGTCCCGGTGGCGGGTGGCCCGGTCAACGACCGCGTCGGTGTAGGTGGTTGAGCTCATCGCCGTGCCTCCGCCATCTGCTCCGGGGAACGCCCGGCCGCGAACTCGGCCAGTACGCGTTCCTGATCCGCGTGCTGCGGCCGGCCGGTGTGCCGCACCGTGTGCCGGCTGCGGGAAAAGTCCATGCCGATGCCGGGCATGAGCACCGCCCCGACCCCGTCGGGGACGGCGGTCAGCGACCCCCGCGCCGTCGCGTGCGGGTCCGCGGCGAGGTCCGCGGCCGTCAGGACGGGAACCGCCGGTATCCCGGCGGCGAGCAGTCCGGCCAGCGCGACCTCTCGGGGGCGCGAGGCGATCCAGGCAACGAGCCGGTCGTGCACCTCGGCCGGGTCGCGCACGGCACCCCGGTCGCCGGGCTCGGCCAGCCCCAGCAGCGCGGCGACCGCGCGGCCGGTGGCCTCACTGTGCGCCGACAGGGCGACCCAGCCGCCGTCGGCCGCGGCGAACATGCCGCGGACGTGCCCGCGCGCCGCCGGAGCATCCGGGTCGGCGGCGGCGTCGCGCACCACGTGCCCGCCGAGCACACCCAGCAGCGGCTCGTACAGGTTGACCTCGACGAGCTGACCGAGCCCGCTGCGCTGCCGCTCGTGCAGGGCCGCCAGCACCGCCACCGTCGCCTGCAGGCCGGCGACCGAGTCCGCCAGCCCGGTGGGTGGCAGCCGCGGCCCGTCCGCGTCTCCGTTGAGCGCGGCGAAGCCGCAGTACGCCTCGGCGAGCGTGCCGAAGCCCGGCCAGCCCTCGCGCGGGCCGCCCGCTCCGAAGCCGGAGATGCGCGCCACGACCAGCCGGGGATTGACCGCCGCCAGATCGTCGTAGTCGAGACCCCAGCCCGCCATGGTCCCGGGCCGGAAGCTCTCCACGAGGACGTCGGCGGCGGCCGCGAGTCGCAGCAGGTGTGCGCGGTCGGTCGGGTCGGCGAGGTCGAGGCTCACCGTCTCCTTGTTGCGGCCCACGTAGGCCCACCACGCGCTGCCGCCGTCGCCGACCGGGCGGCCCATGGACCGCACGGGATCGCCGGCGCCGGGCCGCTCCACCTTCACCACCCGGGCGCCCAGGTCGGCGAAGATCCGCCCGACCGTGGGGCCGGCCAGGATGACCGACAGGTCGAGCACCAGCAGTCCGTCGAGGGCTGCGCCGCTCACCACCCCACCTCCAGTCCGGACGCGGCGACGAGCGGGAAGACCGTGTCCTGCAGGCGGGCGAGCTGCTCGTCCGGGCGTCCGACGGGCAGCACGTAGAGCCGCTGGACCCCGGCGCGGGCGAACGCCATGAGCCGTTCGGCGCAATGCTCGGGGGACCCGACCAGGGTGCGCCGGCGCAGGTCCGCGGGCGCCACCTGGAGGAAGTTCGACAGCACGTCGTCGATCAGGTGGTCGGCCTCCGCCGCGGAGTCGGTGACGTGCTGGAAGCAGGTGGAGGCGGCGAACCCGAACGGATCGGTGGGCGCCTGCCCGGCGCGCTCCGCCCGTGCCTGCCGGGCCAGCCGTACGGCGCGGGCCATCGAGTCCGAATCCGCCATGTACGCCGAGAAGAGCAGGCCGTCGCCGAACTCGACCGCGCGCCGCACGCCCGCGGGCGACCCCCACGAGGCCACCCAGAGCTCGGATCCCGGGGCGGGCCCCGGCGTGAGCGGGTCGTCCAGCCGGTAGTACTTGCCGTCGTAGGTGCCCGGCGCCGGGTCGCACAGGCTCGCCCGCAGCAGGCCGAGCGCGTCCTCGAACCGTTCCCAACGCTGGTGCGCGGGCACCTCGGCCAGGTCGAGGTCGCGCAGCGACGAGCCGGCCGCCACGCCGGCGATCAGTGGGCTGCCGGCCAGCCGGCTGATGGCGGCCAGGGCCTTCGCCGTGACGGCCGGTCCGCGCACGGTCGGCAGGCATGCGGCCGTGACGAGCCGCCGCCCGGGCAGCCGCGCCGCGGCGAACGCGAGCGCCGCCAGGCCGTCGAGCCAGGGCACCCGAAAGGCGACGTGGTCGCTCGCCGCGAGTTCCTGAACGCCCAGCTGTTCGGCCACCTCCAGCAGCCCGCTCAGGTCGTCGCCCGTCAGAGTGGGTGATCCGTACCCGAGGTCGAACAGCGGAAGGTGCAGGCCGAGCGTCAGGCGGGAGGCCGTGTCCGTCACCGCGCCGTCTCCCGCAACGAGTCGCGGTACAGCTGGGTGAACTGCTCCGGCTGGTTGTACCGCGCGGGGCTGGGGTCAAGCGAGAAGCGCTCGTACATGCGCTCGAGCACGTCGTCCGAAATGGACATTCCCAGTGCCGAGCCGACGTGGCGAAGGTTGGCCCGGCCGGACGCGCCGCCGAGCAGGATCCGCCGCTCGCGCCCGACGACCTCTGGGTCGACGAACTCGTAGCAGACCGGGTTGTTCATCATCCCCTTGGCGTGGATCCCGGCCGCCGTCGAGAAGGCCAGGTCGCCCAGGAGCGGCTTGTGCTTCCACGGGCGCTCGCCGATCACGTCGAGGACGGCGTTGGCCGCCTCGACACACCGTCGCGGATCGAGTGCGGTGCGGAAGCCCAGCGTCTCGCCCCGGTAGTGGGTGAGCACGGCGAGTTCTTCCAGCGGGGTGTTGCCCGTGCGCTCCCCGATGCCGGCGAGGGTGCACTGGACGCCCGCGGCGCCGGCCTGCAGGCCGGCGACGGCGTTGGCGAGGGCGAGCCCGAGGTCGTTGTGACAGTGCAGGGTCACGCCGGCGGCGTCGCCGACCCAGTGCAGGGCCGCGCGCACCCGCGCCGCGACGTCCTCGGGTACGCAGCCGCCGACCGTGTCGGCCAGCACGAAGAGGGTGGCGCCGGCGTCCAGGCCGGCCTCGACCATGGGACGCAGGTACTCCGGCGAGGCCCGCAGGGAGTCCTCCAGGCCGACCGAGAGGTCCCGCACGCCGGCCTGCAGGCTGTAGCGGCAGGCCTCGACCAGTTCGGCCCGCGCCTCCTCCCACGTCTGCCCACGCTTGTGCTCGGCGTGGATCTCCGAGCCCGTGACGAGCAGCTGCAACTGGAAGCGCTCCGCGGACCGGACCGCGTCCAGCGCGGTGTCGATGTCCTTGGGAGTGGCGCGTGCGAAGACGGTCACCGCCGCGCGCGACGACCGCCGCGACACCTCCTGCACGAATTCGTGGGTCGCTGGCGACGACGCGGGAAAGCCGACCTCGATGTAGTTGACCCCGGTCGCGTCGATCAGCTCGAAGAGGCCGACCTTCCGGTCGATCGGCATTTCATTTCCGGGCGCCTGCTCGCCGTCCCGCAACGTCGTATCGAGCACAGACTTGAGCGTCACAACATCCCCCAGAAATAGCCATTGATAATGCATTTGCGCAACCCGTAGCGACGCATGTATGACATGCGTCGATCCACGCAGAAGTGGGGTTTGACAGGTCGCGCCGACGCACTATGACCATTGAACTTCGTCATACTCCCCGTGGACTCGGAGAAACATACATGGTCGATCCCGCCACAGACAAGAGATCATTAATGGAGAGCGTCACGGGCGGCTTGGCCAGCACCGATCGTTCATTCTGGCTCCCGGGGTCCTAGGACTGTGGAGCATTACTCAGAGCTGCGTATCCAACGGGAATTGGCCATCCGGATCGGCTAACGGTCCTAGGACCTATCGCCGGCCCGCCACGAATAGTCACGTGGTCCACATAATGAGAGCAGCGGTCATCGACTTCGCCATTCGGCCCTCCCGCCATTAACAAGGAAGGTGGGAAAGTCCTAGGACTGTGACCCCTGTCACAGGCGTGGAGAACATCAGCTGTCCCGTAATCGGCGCCCGGCTATACATGGGATTCGGGTAAGCTGCCCGTCGATATACGGACCGTACGGATGGACCTCGACTCTGGCGCTTCCCGCGGGCGGCCGAGCCCGGCGGGACGCCCGAGATCGCGCACGCCTACCACGTCTGGCCAGATGCCGGGGCCGGAATTCATCGCACCGCCGGGCGGGTACGGAAGGCCTCAACCAGCGACCGGCCGACCGGGATGGTGGCGGGCACCTGAGCCAGGCGATCAGCGTCCCGGTATCGATAGGCTTCCGTACCGAGGCAGTGATCGACGTACAGTTGCACGCCCGCTGACGGATCGGAGAGCGTGTTTGGCCGTGGGCAGACATTCCGCAGCGAAGGTGAGGCAGGAGCAGGACGCGCACCGGCGCCTGCCGTGGTTCCCGCGCGAGCCCGGACCGCTGGCACTCATCGCCGTCGTGGTGCTCGTCATAGCGTGCGGCGCGTGGGCCTTGACCGACATGGGTCGCGAGAAAGGTCCAGCCGACATGGTGACCGGCGACGGTGCGCCGACGGCCGCGTACGTCCCGACAGCGCCGCTGGAGGTCCCACCGTCCGAGGCGTCTCCGACGAACCCAGACCCGTCGGACGGAACGCCGCCGAGCGAATTGCCGCCGAGCGGAACGCCAACAGGTGCAACGCCGACGAACGGAACGCCGACGCGGGGCGGGACTCCGGGCCCGAGAGCTGGCGGTGCCGTAGGCTCGCCGACCAGGGCCCCGACCACCACGCAAGCAGCCCGGCCGGTTCCCACGCCCGCCGCCGCGCCCCGCCCCACCGCGACCCGGCCCAGCCCGACCGCCACCAAGCCCACCACCGCGACCATGGCAGGGACCTACTCACTCGACGTCGTCTGGACAGGACGCTTCCAGGCCTCGGTGCTGCTCCGCAACGGCACTGCCAGCAAGCAGACCTGGACCGTCCTGCTCAGCTACGGCACCGGAATCACGGCGAACGCCGCCGCCTGGGTCGACGGGGCGCCATCGCCCAAGGTCAGCCGAACCGGCAACGCCTGGTCCTTCACCGCCAGCGCCCCGCTGGCCGCGGGAAGCAACCAGACGCTGCGGATACAGTTCGACATCTCGGACCAGAGGGCGCCCACGTCGGTGTCATGCACGGTCAACGGACGCGCCTGCGTCATGTCCTGACAACAGATCATCGACCGGTGACGCGCCCGACAGGAGCAGGAGCTCGCTCCGCCGCCGGCCGATTGATCTCCTCCGAGAGAGCCAGCTCACGACACGCTAGTTTGGGGCGTCCCCCAAACAGAGGAGATCCCCGTGGGCAAAGTGGTCATGTACAGCTCGGTGTCGGTGGACGGCTTCATCGCGGACGAGAATGACCAGCCCGGACCGTTGTTCGACTGGTTGTCCAGCGGTGATGTCCCGTTGGACGACAGCGGCATGCTGAAGGTGTCGCAGACGTCCTATGACTACACCCGGCCGTACTGGGACGAGATCGGGGTGACGGTCGTCGGCCGCCACGTCTTCGACATGACGGACGGCTGGGACGGGAAGCCGCCGAGCGGGATTGCCCACGTGGTCGTCGTGACGCACCGGCCGGCGCCCGAGGGCTGGGACCCCGAGGCGCCGTTTCACTTCGTCGAGGGGGTCGAGGCGGCCGTGGCCAAGGCGCGGGAGCTCGCGGGCGAGCGCACGGTCGAGGTCGCGGCTGGCGACGTCGGTGGCCAGGTGCTCGCCGCCGGTCTGATCGACGAGGTGCGCATGGACGTCGTACCCGTCGTGTTCGGGGCCGGCAAGCGCTACTTCGGATCGGTCCACGCGCAGCACATGCTGGAGGATCCTGACGTTGCGCTGCAGGGCAACCGGGTGCTTCACCTGCGCTACCGGGTACGCCGTTGACGATGCGGTCCCCTATGGTCCGGCTGACCTTATCTATGCGTCAGGGTGACCGGCCTCGCACCCGTCGGTCGAGTTGTCGGCGTGGCCGCACGCCGCTTTGAGCAGGAGCCGGCGGAAGTCCAGCCGCTCCTTTTCGTCCAGCGCGGCGAGGACGACGGCCTCCGCGGCCGTCACCTGCCCGCAGAGCGTGGCGATCGCCTCGCGCCCACCGGCGGTCGCGATGATCTGTCGCTGCCGGCGGTCGGCCGGGTTGGGCCGGCGCTCGACAAGATCGGCCGCGACCAGATCGTCGATGAGGTAGGTCATCACGGTGGGGTCGATGCCGAGCCGGTTGGCCAGCGCGAGTTGGCTGGGCTGTTGCCGGCTGACGACCTCGCACAGGGTCTGGTAGCCCCGCACACCATGCGGAAACTCGCCCATCGTGGGTGGAAGGCTCTCGCGGTACGCGCGAAGCAGCGTTCCTAGCGCCCAACCAAGGTCCGGTTCCGTCATGGGAACAGAATAGCCCACCTCCATTGTTAAGCAGATCATCTGTGCTACATATGATTTGTTGATCAGATGGATGGCGGGAAGGATGGCGCATGGCCATCGAGGTGGGGATCGCGCTGGGCATCTCCGGCAGCGATCCGGAAACACTGCTGGACCTGGCGCGGCAGGCGGAGTCGGCCGCGCTGAGCCTCGTGGTGATCCAGGGCGGGGAAGATCAAGGGCTGGATCCGTGGACGACCGCCGTCTGGCTGGCCGGCCGGACCAGACACATCCCGATCGGGGTGGCCCCCGCACCGGTCACGGCCGATCCAGCCGACCCGGAGCAGGCGTACCCGGCGATAGTCGCGAAGGCGCACCGGAGCCTGGACATACTGGTCGGCACCAGGCTGATCACCGGGGAATCCGGCTGGGTCGTCGCGCCAGCGGACGCCACCGCCGACCAGCTCCGCAGCCTGGCCGCGGCCGGCACCCCCGTCGTCGTACCCGCGCGGTCCCGCGAGGACGTTGACCGTCTCGCCGAACTCGTCGGCGGCGACGGTGCCTCGAAGGAGCGATCGGCGGCGGTCCGGGCACGCCGCCGCGAGGGCATCGACTACGACCACGTCCCGGCGTCGTTGGCGGACGTCGCTATCGAGCCCGGTGACGCGGCGTACCGCAGCGTCGCGTCGACCTATCTCAGGGGCGGCTCGCCCGGACTCGTCCTGCGCCCCCGTACGCCCGCCGAGGTCGCGGACGCCATCGCGTTCGCCCGCCGCCACCGGCACCTGCCCCTCGGCGTACGAAGCGGCGGCCACGGGATCAGCGGCCGCTCCACCAACGACGGTGGGCTGGTGATCGACGTCGGCGCGCTCAACACGATCGAGATCCTCGACGCTGGGCGGCGGCTCGTGCGCATCGGGCCGGGCGCCACCTGGAAGCAGGTCGCGGCGGCGCTGGACCCGTACGGCTGGGCGCTCGGCTCCGGCGACTACGGCGGCGTCGGGGTCGGCGGGCTGGCCACCGCGGGCGGCATCGGGTTCCTGTCACGCAGGTACGGCCTCACGATCGACCGGCTCCGCGCGGTCGAGCTGGTCCTGGCGGACGGCAGCCCGGTACGGGCGACCACGGCGGACAACCCCGACCTGTTCTGGGCCGTACGGGGAGCCGGCGCCAACTTCGGCGTGGCCACGGCGTTCGAGTTCGAGGCCAGCGACGTGCGCGAGGTCGGCTGGGCCCAACTGGCGCTCGTCAGCACCGACCTCGAGGCCAGCCTGCGCCGCTTCGGCGAACTGGCGAGCGCGGCCCCTCGGGACACCACCGTGTTCCTGGTGACCGGGCGGCCCCGCCAGGGTCAGTCCGTGATCCAGCTGTACGCGATGGTCGACCAGCGCGACCCCGAGATCATCGTCGAGCGGCTTACCCCGTTCACCGAGCTGGGCCTGCTCGCCCAGCAGCAGGTCGTGCTCACCTCGTACGCCGACGTCATGGGCCTGGCCGGTGACGTCGGCGCCGAGGGCCACCAGGGCGTGGGCGAGCCGGTCGCCCGGTCGGCCTTCCTGCCGGAGCTCACCGACGCGTTCGCCCGCGACGCCGCCCGGCTGCTGCGCCTCGGGCTGGTCTACTTCTTCCAGCTGCGCACGATGGGCGGGGCGATCGCCGACGTACCGACCGGGGAGACCGCGTTCGCGCACCGTACGCCGGCGTTTCAGGTCACCGCGATGGGCGGGGACCAGGCCAGGCTGAACACCGCGTGGGACGGGCTCGCCGGCCACTTCGACGGCCTCTACCTCAGCTTCGATACCGACGTACGGCCGCAGCGCCTGCGCGACGCGTTCCCGCCGCCCGTACTCGCCCGGCTGCGGGACCTGAAGCGCCGCTACGACCCCGACAACCTGTTCCGGGACAACTTCGCCATCGACCCGGACCCCATTGAGGAGCACACCCGATGACCGACTACGGACACGACCTCCTGTTCGGCCTGTTCGTGACACCCAGCGCGACAAACGCCCAGCACGTACTGGACCTGGCGGTGACCGCCGACCGGGCCGGCCTGGACCTCGTCACGTTCCAGGACCATCCGTACCAGCCGGCGTTCCTGGACACCTGGACGCTGCTGTCGTACGCCGCCGCGCGTACCGAACGGGTGCGGCTCAGCGGCAACGTGCTCAGCCTGCCGCTACGGCCGCCGGCCGTCCTCGCCCGCGCCGCGGCCTCGCTCGACATCCTCAGCGGCGGCCGCTTCGAGCTCGGCCTCGGCGCGGGTGCGTTCTGGGACGCCATCGCCGCCATGGGCGGGCGGCGGCTCACCGCGAGCCAGGCCGTCGACGCCCTCCGCGAAGCCATCGCGATCATCCGCGACCTGTGGAACACGGAGGCCACCGGCCGGGTACGCCACGAGGGCCCGTACTACCCGATGGCCGGCGCGAAGCGGGGACCCAGGCCCGCCCACGACATCGACATCTGGGTCGGCGCCTACAAGCCCAGGATGCTGGCGCTCACCGGCGCGGTCGCCGACGGCTGGCTGCCGACTCTGGATTACCTGCCCGAAGGCGTCGCTTCGCTGCCCGGCCTCAACGCGCGCATCGACGAGGCCGCGACGCGGGCCGGGCGTGACCCGGCGGCGGTGCGTCGGTTGATGAACTTCATGAACGTACGGTTCTCCCCCACGTCCCAGGGCATGCTCGACGGCCCGCCCGGCCAGTGGGTGGAGCAGCTCGCCGACCTCGCCCTCACCCACGGCATCACCGCCTTCATCGTCGGCGGCGACGACCCCGCCGTCGCCGAGCGGCTCGCCGCGGAGGTCGCCCCGGCGGTCCGGGACCTCGTCCGGCGCGAGCGAGGCTGAGACGAGAACCTGAGGCCTGGCATCGCCAGGTCCGGACGCTCTCCGCGACAACGGTGGCGGACAGCGTCCGACCGAAACCACCTTCCAGGCACGTACGGGTCAAATGTCACCGTTACACGCGTTCGGAAACGAAACACCGAGCACAATCTGAAGCTGCTCGGTGGTCCTTGACCAATCTCGATCAGTAAACGGGCTTGGGCGTGATGGGAGTTCGTTATGCCGCTGTTGAACGGGACATACGGCTATGGCCTGATCACCAAGTCTCTGCACTGGCTGACGGTCATGCTCGTCGCCGCCCAGTTTGTCGTCGGGTACACGATGGTCGCCGGCGCTGGCGGCGGCCCTGGCCGGGGAGGCGACAGTTCGCCGGTCGAGCCCGACCGGCGGGGGGAGGGTGGTGAGCGCTTCCCGGATGGCGTGCGTCCCCCATTCGGGGAGCCTGCCCCATTCGGTGAGCGTCCCTCGGACGGCGTGGGTTTTCCGGGCGGCGAACGCTTCGGGGAGCGTGGCGGCCTGCTGCCCGTTCATGTGATGCTGGGTTTGTTGATCATCGCCGTGGCGCTGGTACGACTCGCCTGGCGTCGGGCGACGCCGCTTCCACCGTGGGCGCCGCACCTGACCGCGGGCGAACGCCGCTGGCTGCACGCGAGCGAGGTCTCGTTGCTGACGATGCTGATCGTCATGCCCGCGACCGGGCTTCTGCTGGTGTTCGTGGGCGGCGGCCTGGTACCGCTGCACATCGCGGCGCACGTCCTGTTCTTCGTGGCCCTGGCCGCCCATGTCGGGCTCGTCGCGCGGCGCAGGCTGCTGCGCCGCATGCTGTGATCACCCGACACAACGCTCATGATCGGTGGATTGGTCTGCTGTCCCGGCTCAGGGCGCGTACTGGACCCGGACCGTGGTGTGCACGACCGGCCGGCCGTCGACGCCAAGGCTCGACATGGTGAGCGTCGAGGTCGTGTCCGACTCGGCCACGCTGCTGATCTCGGCGGTCTGCCCGCAGAACAACGGCCGGTGGTTGCGGTGTTCCACGACGACCACCCGGCGCTCCGGCTCCCCCAGCCGTACCGTCTCCAGCAGGGCGAGGGTCATCAGCGGGCCGTGCACGACCAGCCCCGGATAGCCCTCGACACCGGTGGCGTACGGCCAGTCGTAATGGATGCGGTGCCCGTTGGCCGTGGCGGCGCTGAACCGGGTCAGCAGCCGGGGATCGGTACGCAGGCGCCAGGTGCCGTCGCCGGTGCTGTCGAGGAGCCCGGACACCAAGTCGGGTTGCGGCAGCGGTTCGCGCGCCGCGGTCGTCGTCGCGCCGGGTCCGGCGGCCCGCCGGTAGATGATGTCCTGGGTTTCCAGCACGGCGAGGCGCCCGTCGGTACCGGTCAGCTGGGTCTCGACCGTGACCAGCGTGAACTCGCCCTGCCGGCCGCTCTTGCGGGTCTGCGACAGCACCCGGACGGTGCGGTGCACGGTGTCGCCGACGGTCAGCGGCGACACCAGCCGGACCGTGCCGCCGGCGAACATCCGGCGCGGGAAGCCCGGCGGATGCGGGGGTACGCCGTGGACCGGGTGGCCGTCCGGACCCACGTCGCCGGCCGCCGGCCATCTCGGCAGGGCCACCCAGTGCCACAACGGCGGGAGGGGATCGCCGGCGTGCGGGGTCGGTAGCCCGTCGTCGAGCAGCCCGGCGAACGTGTGCACCGGCGCCGGCTGGACGGTCTCGGCAACGGTGACCGGTTGCGGCGGACGTGACGCGTCCGGTGCCGCCGGGGTGCCCGACGGCCCGGTCACGACGGCACCTGCGCGCGGTACCAGTCGACGATGGCCCCCGGTCCGGCGAACGTCACATCGGGGTCGGCGGCCAGCTCGTCGAGCAGGGTCATCAGGCCCCGGACCCGGTGCGGTACGCCGAGCAGATGCGGATGCAGCGGCAGGGCCAGCACCCGGGCACCCCGGCCCGCCTCGGCCTTGAGGACGGCCACGGTCTCGCGGACCCGCCGCTGGTACTCGGGCATCGGCTGCCGCTCGACCGCGATGACGACGCTGTCGTTGAGTTCCAGGTTGTACGGCAGCGCCAGCAGCGGCGGTTCGGTGCTCATCCACAGGGGATAGTCGGCCACCGACCAGTCGAGCACGTACTCGACGCCGAGTTCGGCCAGCACCTGCGGGGTGCGCATGGTCTCGGCCAGGCCGGGGCCCATCCAGCCGCGGGGGCGTACCCCGGTGCCCTCGGTCAGCATGCGCATCGACGCCTCGATGACCTCACGCTCGTCGGCGGCGCCGGTGACCGACTCCTGGCGTACCCCGTGGGCGATGAACTCCCACCCGGTCCGCAGCAGCAGGTCGAACACGGCGGGATAGTCGTCGCGGATGGCGGCGTTGACGCTGAGCCCGACCGGCAGGCCACGCTCGACGCACCCGGTGACCAGCCGCTCGACGCCGGCCCGCAGGCCGTAGTCGACCCAACTGAAGTTCGGCACGTCGGGTACGTCGTCGCGGCCGTGCGGCCCGGTGAGCACCTTGCGGGGCATCGGCCGGTCGAACGGCCAGGACTCCACGTTGAGTACCGGCATCACGATCAGTCCGGCGCCGGCCATCGGGGCCAGCGGCGGCAGGGCCGCCGGCAACGCGTGCGGGATCCACGACATGTTCTGCTCCTCCAACGCGGGCCGGATCAGCCCCAGGTCTGCCCGCCGTCGACGGTCAGGCAGGTGGCCACGATGTGCGCGGCCCGGGGCGAGACGAGGTAGACGGCGGCGGCGCCGATGTCGCCCGGGTCGGCGGGGTGCCCCACCGGGATACTGGCCGCGAGCTTCGCTGCCGCGGCCGTCCCGTCGACCCCGGCGGCCGCCGCCTGGTACGCCACGAGCGCGTCGTACCGGGCGGTGCGGGTCGGGCCGGGATGCAGCCCGACCACCCCGATCCCCTCGGGGGCGAGCAGCCGGCCGGCGCTGGCGACGAGCCCGCTCAACGCGGCGTTGATGGCGGTCGAGGTCACCATTCCGGTGGGGGCGTCCCGCGCGGCGTTGCCGGCGATGACGACGATCCGGCCGCCAGCGCCGCCGGCGCGCATCAGGTCGGCGGCCACCCGCATCGCCCGGACCGAGGCCAGGAACTTGGTGGTGAAGGCGACCTGCCAGACGTCGTCGTCGATCTCGTCGAAGGTGCCGATGGGGGTCGAGCCCACGCACGCCACGAGGCCGGCCAGGCCGCCCTGCCGCTCGGCCGCCTCGCGCAGGGCGGCGAGCCCGGCGGGGGCGGTCATGTCCCCGACCACGGTCTCCACCTGCGGCGACCCGTGGGCGCGCAGTTGCCCGGCGACCTCCGCCAGCTCGTCGGCGCCGTTGGAGGCGAGCAGCAGCCGCGCGCCGGCCGCGGCCAGTTCGGTCGCCACCGCCCGGCCGATACCGGCTCCGGCGCCCGTGACCGCGACAAGGCGGCCGTTCAGCAGCAGGTCCATCAGTGTTCCTCCCAGATCGCGGTGAGATCGTCGGTGCCGCACACCACGGCGTACCGGTGACGGGCCGTCTCCAGCGCCGCGTCGTGCAGCTGCGGCGACCAGGAGCCGCACGCGTCCTCGGGGAGGACCACGTAGTAGTCGGCGCTGAACGCCTCGCGGGCGGTCGCCTCGACACACACGTTGGTGGAGACCCCGGCGCACACCACCGTGCGGATGCCCGCCGAGCGCAGCACGAGGTCCAGGTTGGTGCCGGCGAACGCGCTGTACCGGTATTTCTGCACCACCACATCGGTACCGGTCGGCGCCAGCTCGTCGATGATCTGCTGTCCCCAGCTGCCCTGCACGCACAGGTCGGTCACCGAGAACGTGGCGCGGGAGCGGGCGTCCAGCCACGGGCCGGAGTCGCTGAGGTGCTCGGGCAGGGTGGTGTGCTGGGCGTGCACGACCAGTACGCCGGCCGCGCGGGCGGCGTCGAGCAGCCGGCGCATCACCGGGATCACCCGGCGGGCGTGCTCCAGCGACCGGCCACCCCGTACCGCGGTCTTGCCCTGCGGGCTCAGGAAGTCGTTGCACATGTCGACCAGCACCAGCGCGGTGTGTCCGGGGTGGACCTTCGCGGCCAGGGTGCTGAGGACCTCCGGGGCGCTCACGCCGGGCCCGCCAGCGTGAACAGGCCGTCCACCCGCTCCGCCGGCCCCGCCAGCGTGAACAGGTCGTCCACCCGCTCCGCCGCGTCCAGCGTCATCGCGGCCCGCCACAGCTGCTCCGCGCGGCCGCCGAGCACCGGTGCGGCCAACAGCCGGAATTTGTCGGCCAGCTGGGCATCGGTCATCGGCGCCGCCACGCTGCCGGTGGCGTGCTCGATCACGAACTCGTGCCGGCCGCCGGCCCGGTCCAGGACCTCCACCCGGCAGGCGTCCTTGGGCATCTGCGGGTCGGTGCGCGCCTCGACCCGGCGGCGCAGCTCCACCACGGCCGGGTCGGTGGCGCGGGCGTCGCTGTACTGGGCCGGCCCGGCGCCGCCGTCCAGCAGCCCCACCGCGAAGCAGTGGTACACGGAGAACTTGCTCTGCAGGCCGTCGCGCGGCGCCGCGACGCCCATCACCTCCAAAACCACAGGGCGTACGGTCGCCACCACCCGGTCGATGTCGGCGGCGGTGAGCCCGGCGGCCCGGACGGCGATGGCGGCGTCGATCACGGGGTGGCTGACGATCCCGCAGCTGTACGGCTTGAACGCGTTGTCCTCGATCTCCCACGCGCTGCCCAGCCCGGCCACCGCCGCATCGGGGTCGTACCCGGGGCTGAGGGCCCACCGCAGGCCGCCCGCGGCGCCGAACGGGTCGGGCGCGCCGGTGAGCCCAGCCCGGGCCAGCAGCGCCGCCTGCAACCCGTCGGCGGCGGACCGGCCGACGTGCAGCGCCTTGGTCATCGAGCCCAGCTGTTCGGTCACGCCGCTGGCGAGGTCACCGGCGATCGCCAGCGCCTGCGCGGTCTGCGCGGCGGTGAGCCGCAGCACCCGGGCGGCCGCCGCGGCGGCCGCGACGTGCCCCACCGTACCGGTGACGTGCCAGCCGCGGTCGAAGTGGCCGGGGCCCAGCGCGATGCCGAGCCGGCTGCCCACCTCGACCCCCGCGACCACGCCGGCGAGCACCTCCGCCCCGGACGCCCGCGCCACCTGCGCGGCGGCGAGAGCGGCGGCCACCACCGGCGCCCCGGGGTGCAGGACAGTACGCAGGTGCGTGTCGTCGAAGTCCTCCACGTGCATCGCGTACCCCATGAGCAGCGCCGCCGCGTACGGCGACACCCGCTCGGGGCGCCCGAGCGCGCGGGCGTTGCCGTGCAGGCCCAACTCGCGCAGGGTGGCGGCGACGAGTTCGACCGCGGGGTGTCGCGCCGCGTCGACGGCGAGCCCCACCACGTTGGCCAGGGTGCGCCGGCCCGCGTGGCGTGCCGCCTCGGGCAGGTCCGCCAGGCTGAGGGCGCTGGCGAACCGGGCGAACTGGTCGGCCAGGTCCGCGGCGCCGTCCGGGCCGGTCGGGTTGGCGGGAGCTTGTCCGCTGTCGGGCACCGGCGGGGTCGGCGGGGCATCGAGGACGTACCAGACCGTGCCGAACCCGTCCAGCAGGCCGGCGGCGGCATCGCGCTCGCCGTACGCGTTGAGCAGCCCTCTGGGACCTTCGAGGGCGGTCGGGGATCCGGTCACGCCCTGGCGGCCCAGGGTCGCGGCGAGTACGCCGGCCGCCGCCGCGAACCCGGCGTGCAGACCGCCCAGCGGGGTGCCGGCGTGTACCCGGTGTCCACAGGTGAGGCTCGCGGAGATGGCGACGGCCGACGCGAGTTGGCCGGTGTCGGCGCCGCCGGCGAGGCCGGCGGTGACCGCCGCGCCGATCGCACCGACCCGGCCGGGGGCGTCCCAGGCCGCGGCCACCGGGCCGCGCAGCGCTACCGCGAGGCGGTGGGCGATCTCCGCGCCGATGAGCGCCGCGTCCACGGCCCGGTCACCCTGGGCGGGTTGCCCGGCCAGGGCCGCCGCGACGAGCCGCCACGGCCAGGGCGCGGCGGAGGGGCTGCGCGCCGCGTGCCGCAGCGCCCGGGTGAGCGGGTCGGCCGCCGCGACGGCGTCGCCAGCAGTGTCGTCACCCGCCGCGGTGTCGCCGAAGGCGGCGGCACGGATCGCGGCGTCCACTGTGGCGTCCGCCGTCGTGACCGCTGCGGTGGCCGCGCCGCCTGCCGTCCGTTCCGTGGGGCGGCAGGCCGCGAGCGCGGCGGACGCGGCGGCACGTGCCTCGGCGCCGACTCCCTCGGTGTGGAGTCGGAGAGCGACGGTGGCGAACTGCGATGCGATCAATGAACACCCCTACCATAGCCTGATACCTGAGTTAGGTTAGCTATTCAGGCACAGCATGTCTATGGTCGGGTGGAAGGATCGGCGCAGCTCACCCCTTGGCGGCGGCGCCCAGACCGGCCCGCAGCGTCTCCCCGATGGTCGAATCGCTCCTGACGCCGACGAAGAAGGCGAAGACCACGAGTGCGGCCTGCCGCTGGTCGTCGGTGAGCTGGCGGTGGAAGAGCTGGGCGTGCGCCTGCACCAGGTCATTGATCTCGGCGAGCACCGGACCGGCCTCCGGCGTGGCCACCACCCGGATCATCCGCCGGTCCTCGTCGGTGCGCTGGCGCCGCACCAGCCCGCGGTCCTCCAGGTCCCGCACCAGGCGGGAGGCGAACGCCGGCACGATGTCCAGCCGCTCGGCGAGCTGGTTGACCGCGAGCGGCTGGTCCCCCGCGCCGAAGATCTGGATCAGCGCCTGGTGGGCCAGCGGATCGAAGCCGCGCTCGCGGGCCACATCGTCGACGATCCGGACCACCTTGCGGATGACGTACCGGGCGGTGGCGACGGCCTGCACGTACGCCTTCTGGTCGGTGATCCCGTCCCGCCCGGTCTGTGCCCAGGCAGCCAGCGCGACCTCGGTCTCGTTCAACGCGGTTCCTCTCGACAGCCAACGAAACGCCGCTGTTGAGTAACATACCCCGGTTAGTTTTCCTGCGGCGCTCAGCTCCGGTCGCGGGTCATCTGGGCGTCCACCAGCACCGGGCGCCGCTCGTCGCGCACGATCGACGCCGCCCGGCGCAGGGTGGCCGGCAGGTCGGCCGCGTCCCGTACCGGGCCGAACGCCTCGACACCCTGGGCCCGGGCCAGGCCGGCGAAGTCCACGTCCGGGTCGGTGATGTCGATGCCCACCGCCACGTCCGTGTCCCGGCCACGCTGGTGCCGGATCTCCGTCTGGTGCATCCGGTCCTGGTTGTACGTGCGGTTGTTGGCCATCACCACGAGCATCGGCAGCCGCAGGTTCGCGGCCGTCCACAGCGACGAGGCGGTGTAGAGGAAGTCCCCGTCGGACTGGATGTCGACGACCAGCGTGTCGTCGTCGCGGTGGGCCAGCGCGCAGCCCATCGCCGCCGGTACGCCGTAACCGAGCCCGCCACCACCGGAGATGCCCAGGTAACAGTTCCACCCGGCCATGTCCCAGGCGCGGCGGGTGTTGCCGTAGAGGGCGCCGAAGGCGAGCTGCCATGGGCCGTCGCTGACCGCCTCGAAGGTCTCGGCGGCGAGCCGGGCCGGCCCGAACTCCCCCGCGTCGCGGCGGACCTTCGCCCGCCACATCGCCGGTGTGGTCGCCTGCGCGGTCAGCCGCGCGGTGCGCGCCGCGGCCCGCTCGACCGCGGCCGGGTCCGCGCCGGCCAGCTCGGTCACCATCTGCGCCAGGCGCGGCAGGGCGAGCGTGGCGTCACCGGTGAGCACCGCCTCGATCCGGTCCCAGGCGGCTGCCGAGCGGTCCACCGGGGCCCGCTCGACCAGCGCCGCGCCGGAGAGTACGAAGACCCGCGCGCCGGGCCGGGGCAGCCAGGCGAAGTCCCGCTCGGCCACGTCGGTACGGCCGAGGGCGAAGTACGGGTCACGTACGTCGACCGCGAGCACCACGTCGGCCTCGGCCAGCGCCGCGTGGTGGCGGCCGGTGGCGTCGGCCCAGTGGGTGTTCGGGAAGTTGTGCCGGGCGCCCAGGTCGACCACGCCCGCACCGAGCCGCTCGGCGAGCGCGATCAGCGCGTGGTACGCCGCCTCGCTGCGGCCCGCGTTGTCCGCCAGCAGCAGCGGCCGTTCGGCCCCTACCAGCGCCTCGGCCAGTGGCGCGAGATCGGCGTCGGCGACGGTCGGGGTGGTGTGCCGGGCCAGGGCGGTCTCCGGCGCCCACAGCGGGTTGGCCGCGAGCGGGTCGGGCCACCGGCCCTCCTGCAGGCCGGCGTCCAGGGCCACGTAGACCGGCGCCTGCGGGAACGAGACCGTGGCGTTGTACGCCCGGGCGAGGCTGTGCGGGACGGCGGCGAGGCTGGTCGGCGCGTCGTCCCACTTGGTGAAGTCGCGCACCAGCGCGGCCTGGTCGCGGGCCGCGTGGATCCAGTCGATCCACGGCCGGCGCCGGGTGGCGTCCGCCGGTCCCGCGCCACCGACCACCAGCATCGGGACCTGGTCGAGGAAGGCGTTGAACAGGGCCATCGAGCCGGTCTGCAGGCCCACGAGGTTGTGCAGGGCCACGCCCATCGGCCGGCCGGTGGTCTTGGCGTACCCGTGCGCCATCCCCACCGCCACGTTCTCGTGCAGCGTCAGCACCAGCTCGGGCCGGCCGGCCCGGACCAGCGAGTCGTGGAAGCCCCGCAGGGTGGCCCCCGGGTTGATCGCCACGTGCCCGATGCCGAGCCGGGCGAGGGTCTCGACCATCAGGTCACTGCCGTACCGGGTCTGATCCGCCATGCCGGTCACGCTTCCAATCCGTTGCGGCTGATGAGCTGCCTTACGATGACGTTGCGCTGGATCTCGTTCGTGCCCTCACCGACGATCATCAGCGGGGCGTCGCGGAAGTACCGTTCCACGTCGAACTCGGTGGAGTAGCCGTATCCGCCGTGCACCCGTACCGCGTCCAGCGCGATCTGCATCGCGGCCTCCGAGGCGAACAGCTTGGCCATGCCCGCCTCGAGGTCGCAGCGCTGGCCGGACTCGGCGCGTTCGGCCGCGTGGAGCACGAGTTGGCGGGCGGCGGTCAGCTTGGTGGCCATGTCGGCCAGGTAGTTGCCGATCGACTGGTGTTTCCAGATGGGTACGCCGAACGACGAGCGCTCCTGCGCGTAGCGCAGCGCGTCCTCGAACGCGGCCCGCCCGACGCCGAGCGCCCGGGCGGCCACCTGGATGCGCCCGGTCTCCAGCCCGGTCATCATCTGCGCGAAGCCGTACCCGGGCCGGCCGCCGAGGACGGCGTCGGCCGGCGCCACGTACCCGTCGAACGACAGCTCGCAGCTCTCGACGCCCTTGTACCCGAGCTTGGGCAGATCGCGGGAGACCGTGAGTCCCGGCCCGTGCTCGACCAGCAGGACGCTCACCCCGCGGTGGGCGGGCGTGGCGGCCGGGTCGGTCTTGCACAGCAGCGCGATGAGCCCGGAGCGCCGCGCGTTGCTGATCCAGGTCTTCGCGCCGGTGATCACGTAGTGGTCGCCGTCCGGCCGGGCCGTGGTGGTCATGGCCCGCAGGTCCGAGCCACCGCCCGGCTCGGTCAGCGCCATCGTGGCGCGCAGCGCGCCGGTCGCCATGTCGGGCAGGTACCGGTTGCGCTGCTCGTCCGTGCCGAAGGCGAGCAGCAGCTTGGCCACCACGGTGTGCCCGCCCATCGCCCCGGCCAGGCTCATCCAGCCGCGTGCCAGCTCCTCGGTGACCATGGCGTAGCACGGCATGGAGACGCGGGTGCCGCCGTACTCCTCCGGGATGGCGAGGCCGAAGATGCCCAGCTCCTTCATCGTCTCGATGAGGGCCTCGGGGTACTCGTTGGCGTGCTCCAGCTCGCGGACGACCGGCCGGACCTCGCGGTCGACGAAGTCGCGTACGACGTCGACGATCGCCTGTTCTTCCGCGCTCAAGGTGGTCACGATGCTTCCTTCCGGTCTGTGGTGTTCACACGACTCCGTCGGCACGCAACGCCGCTATCTGGTCGGGATCGCGGCCGATCTCGGCGAGTACCGCGTCCGTGTGCTCGCCGATGTCCGGCACCGGACCGAGGTACGCCTCGGTTCCGCTGACCACGGCGGGTGGCAGCAGCGCACTCACGTCGCCGCCCGGCGTGGCCACGGTGCGCCACCGGTCGCGCTCGGCCAGCACGGGGTGGGCCAGGAAGTCCTCGACGGTGTTGAGCCGGGAGTTGGCGATGCCGGCCCGGTCGAGCAGCCCCCGCACGGCCGGGCCGGCCAGCGCGGCCAGCCGCTCGGCGATGATCCGGTCGAGGTCGCCCCGGTGCGCGACCCGGCTCGCGTTGCTGGCGAAACGCGGGTCGTCGGCCAGTGCGGGCACTCCCAGCACGACCTCGCAGAAGGTGCGCCACTCCCGGTCGTGCTGGATGGCCAGCAGTACGGTCGTGCCGTCGCCGGCCGGGTACGGGCCGTACGGCGCGATCGTGGCGTGTGCCGCGCCGACCCGCTCGGGCTGCCGGCCGCCGTACCGGGTGTAGTAGGCGGGCTGCCCCATCCACTCGGCGAGCGCGTCGAACAGCGACACCTGCACGGCCGGGGCGGTACCGGTGGTGGCCCGGGTGTAGAGGGCGGTGAGGATGCCGCTGTAGGCGTACATGCCGGCGGCGATGTCGGCGATCGAGATGCCCACCTTCGCCACCTGCTCGGCGGTACCGGTCAGCGACACGAGCCCGGTCTCGAACTGGACGAGCAGGTCGTACGCCTTGCGGTGGGCCCACGGACCGTCGGCGCCGAAGCCGGAGATGTCGCAGACGATCAGGTCCGGGTACCGCTCGCGCAGCCTGTCGGCGTCGAGCCCGAGCCGGCCCGCGGCGCCGGGGGCGAGGTTCTGCACGAACACGTCCGCGCGGGACAGCAGGTCGTGCAGGACGGCCGAGCCGGCGGGCCGCTTCACGTCCAGCGTCAGCGACTCCTTGGACCGGTTGAGCCAGACGAAGTAGCTGGACTGGCCGTGCACGGACTCGTCGTAGCGGCGGGCGAAGTCACCGCCGCCGGGTCGCTCGATCTTGATAACCCGCGCGCCGAGGTCGGCGAGCTGGCGGGTGGCGAACGGAGCCGCCACCGCCTGTTCGAGGCTGATCACGGTGACACCGTCAAGCGGTCGCGGCACGGCACATCCTCACGGCTACCTCAGTGAAGTTAGCAACCTGAGCACCGTAATCTGCCAGGTCGCCCCACGTACAGACGGCTAATATCACACTAGAAATAGGCACTCAAGTAAGCTATGCTGGCCGCCATGCTGACTGCAGGCACCATCCGCACCAAGTGGGGGGTCATCATCCCCTCCACGAACATCATGGTGGAGCACGACTTCGCAGCCCTCTGCCCGTACGGCGTAACGTTCCACGCCGGCCGCGCCTACATCGCCAGCCCGTCCATGGCCACCGACGCGGACGCCAAGACGCTGCTGGACGAGATGGACCAGGGATTCTCCACCGCGCTGCGCGACGTGCTCACCGCCAAGCCCGACCGGATCATCATCGCCATGTCCGCCGAGGTGATGCGCCGGGGCGTGCAGGGCGGCCAGGACTTCGTCGACGACATCGCCCAGCAGGCCGGGCTGCCGGTCACCACCGGACCGGAGGCCGTGATCGCCGCGTTGCACCGCATCGGCGCGACCAGGATCGGCGTGCTCACGCCCTACCAGCCGGAGTCCGACGCGCTCACCCGCGACTACTTCGAGGCCAGCGGGTTCGAGGTACGCCAGGTCGCCGGGCTGCGCTGCACCTCGGCCACCGACATCGCCGAGGTCACCCCCGACCGGATCGTCGCCGCGCTGCGTGAGCTGGACCGCTGCGGCGCCGACGCCCTGGTGCAGGTCGGCTCCAACCTCAACGCCGTCGCCCTGGCCGCCCAGGCCGAACGCTGGCTGGACACCCCGACCATCTCCATGAACACCGCGACCGTCTGGCACGCCCTGCGCCAGTCCGGCATCACCGACCAGCGCGGCGACGCGGGCCCACTGCTGCGCGACTTCTGAGCCACCCTGGCGCCTGCCCCGGCGCCTCCGGTCCGGGCCCGCCAGCCCGGACCGGGGCCCAGGCCGGGGACCCGGCACGAACAGGCCCGGCCCGCACGATCGGGCACGCACCGATGTGATCAGGCGCGCGGCCCGGCGCCGTACGGAGTGAAGCGCCAGCGCCGCGACGTGGCATACCAGGCCTGCTCCGCGACGACGGCCCGCTTCGGGCCCCGCGTGGCGGCGTCCCGGTCCGGCCCGGTGAGCACCTCGAGATCGGCCAGCTCGTGCAGGACGTAGCAGTTCAGCTCGCCGTCGGGCGCCTGCGGGGCGTACAGCCGCCGGATGCGCAGCCAGGACGGGGCGTTGAGCAGCAGTGGGGAGTGCTCGCTGTCGTACCAGTCGTCGAAGACCGGCAGCGCCTCCACCGGTACGGCGAAGCTGACCACCAGCAGATGGGCGGTGGCCCGCGCCACCGCCCCGGAGTCGTAGACCAGCTCGCACGCCAGCCCACCCGGTACGGTGCCGGGCAACAGCGCCAGCCCGGTCGTGCCGTCGTTCTCCGGCGCGTACCACTCCCCCGGCCCGGCCGCGGGCCGGATGCCCTCCAGCGGCGCCCGCAACAGCGTGACCCGGGCGCCGGGCGGCTCACCGAACATCATGGACTGGGAATCGATCACCATCGTGTCCTTACGTTGACCGCTTTCACCTGCGCGTACGAACGCAACTCGTCCAGGCACTCCTCCCGGCCGAGGCCGCTGTCGCGTACCCCGCCGAACGGCATGCCCCAGTAGTGCCGGCTCACGTCGTTGACCCACACGTACCCGGTGTCCAGGCCGCGTACGGCGCGCATCGCCTGGCTCAGGTCGTTGGTCCACACCGCGCCGGTGAGGCCGTACTGCACCGCGTTGGCCCGCGCGAGCGCGTCGTCCAGATCGGACCAGCCCAGCACGGAGATGACCGGGCCGAAGATCTCCTCGCGGGCGATGCGCATGCTCTGCTCCACCCGGTCGAAGAGCACGGGGTACTGGTAGTACCCGGCGCGCCGGTCGCGGACGCTCGGCCCGCACACCAGGCGCGCGCCCTCGTCCCGCCCGGCGGTCACGTATCCGGCCACCCGGTCGCGGTGCGCGGCGGAGACGAGCGGACCCATGGCGGTGCCCTCCGCGTACGCCACGCCGGGCTCGATCCTCGCCAGCCGGGCCGCCACGGCCTCGACCACCTCGTCGTGGATGCGCGCGTGCACGAAGACCCGCGAGGTGGAGCCGCACGACTGCCCGGCGCAGCTGTCCAGGTTCATGCCGGCCACGACCGCGTCGGCCACCACGTCCACCGGGGCGTCCGGAAAGACGATCATCGCGTTCTTGCCGCCGAGTTCCAGCGACACGTGCCGCACCGCCGAGCCGGCCGCGGCGCGCTGGATGGCCAGGCCGGTGGCGAGGCTGCCGGTGAACCCGATCCGGCGTACCTCGGGGTGGGTGACCAGCGCCTGGCCGGTCTGCGCGCCGCCGGACAGCACCGTCAGCACCCCGGGCGGAAGCACGTCGCGGGCCAGTTCGGCCAGCCGCAGCGCGGACAGCGGCGTCTGGTCGGCCGGCTTCAGCACGACGGCGTTGCCCATCACCAGCGGCGGCAGCATCGCCTTGATGGCGAAGTACGCCGGGTGGTTGTAGGCGACGACGCGGGCCACCACCCCGTACGGCTGGTACTCGGTGAAGTGCAGGTCGCGCGGGTCGATCGGGATGGTGTCGCCGCCGGTCATGCCGGCCACCGCCGGCCAGGTGACGAACTGGTGCAGGCAGCGTTCGATGTCGGCGACCATCGCCGGGTACGGGTTGCCGCCGTCCATCGCGTCGAGCATCGCCAGCTCGTGCCGGTGCTCCCGGACCACCTGGCCGAACGCGTCCAAATACCGGCGCCGGCCCGGCACGCCGAGGGCGTGCCAGCCGGGTTGGGCCGCCAGGCCGGCCCGGACGGCCCGGTCCACGACGGCTTCGGTGGCCTGCGGGACGTGCGTCAGCGGGGCTGCGGTGGACGGGTCGACCGTCTCGGCCCCGGCCAGGCCGGTCACCGGCTCACCGGCGACGGTGATGCCGGGCGGTTCGGCGGCGAGCCGGTCACGGACCCGGTCGGCCAAGGCCGCGATGCTGCCGGTACTCACTGGGCTGCCTCCGTCGGTCGGTCGCTGTCACCGGCCGGGTTGACCGGCTGTGGCCCGTCGCCGGCGGCAGCCGGGCCGAACAGCTGCGGCCAGCGCGCGCGGACCCGCTCCCGCCAGGGGGCGGGCACGTCGGCGACCAGCGTGCGTTCCGGGTCACCGCCGACCGGCAGGGTCGCGTCGATACCGAGCTTCGTGACGGTACGCCCGACGGACGCCGGGTCCACCGGGTTGGACTTCATGCCGGGTACCACGATCAGGTCCTCATGGGCCCGCATCCGGGTGGCCACCGCCCACTCGACCTGGTCGCTGTCGGCCGGGTCGATGTCGTCGTCGACGACCACGACGTGTTTGATCAGGTCCTGGGCGGCGAACGCGGCGAGCATGGCCAGCCGCGCCTCGCCCGGGTTGCGCTGCTGGATGGCGATGACGGCGTGGAAGCGGCAGCTGCCGCCCTCGGTGAGCACCACGCGCCGGGCGCTGGGCACCACCGCGCGGACCGAGGCCAGCAGGGTCGCCTCCCTGGCCACCGCGCCGGTGATGAGGTGCTCCGGGTGCCGGCCGCCCACGATCATCGACAGCCACGGCGCACGCCGGTGGGTGATCGCGGTGACCCGCAGCACCGGGTTGTCGCGCCGGGGAGCGTACAGGCCGGGAAACTCACCGAACGGCCCTTCCGGCGCGTGTTCGCCGGGATACAGCTCGGCCTCGATGACCACTTCCGCGTCGGCCGGGACGAGCACGTCGACGGTGCGCCCGCGGACCATCCGCAGCGGCCCGCCCAGCATCGCGCCGGCCGCGTGCGACTCGTCGAACGGGACGAGCAGCTGGGAGGCGGCCATGACCGCCGGGTGGCAGCCGATGGCGACCGCCACCGGCATCGGCCGGCCCAGGCTCCACCACTCGTTGAGGAACTGCCACGAGTGGGTGGGGGCGAAGTTGACGCCGAGGCGGTCCGGTCCCTGCACCTGGAGCCGGCAGATGGCCAGGTTCTGCCGCTGCCCGTCCGGCGGGCCGCAGAAGACGACCCCGGCGGAGAGGTACCGGCCGGCGTCGCGTTCGCTGATGGCCGGTATGGGCAGCAGGGCGGTCAGGTCGATGCCCTCGGTGACCACGACCTCCTGGCAGGGCGCGTCCGTCACCTCGACCGGCGGGACCCGACGTTCGATCGCGTCGATGATGGTGTCCGTCAGCCGGTCCGGCTCGGCGTCCAGCACGCAGGCGAGCTTGTCCCGGGTGTTGAGCAGGTTGCCCACCAGCGACGCCTCGTACCCACCGACGGTGGCGAAGCGGACCGCCGGGCCGTGGGACAGTTCCCACAGCACGGCGGCCGCCTCGTACTCCCAGCTGACCGGGTCGGTCAGGGTGATGGCCAGCCCGTGGCGTTCGAGCTTCGCGAACGCGCTGCGCAGGTCCTGGGCCGTCACGCGGTCAGCTCCCCACCGCGACCCGGTCGTCGCGGGCCGCCTCGCGCAGCCCGCCGAGGTCGTAGCTGGCGAGCATGGTGTCGACCAGCTCGCGGCCGGGGGTGAAGTCGTACGCGTCGTACATGCGGCTCTTCACCACGAACGGGGCGCCGGCGTAGAACATCTCGTACTGGTGGTGGCGGCTGGCGAACTCCGAACCGACCATGTCCCACACCAGCTTGAGCAGCTTGACCCGTTCGGTGGCCGGGAAGCCCGGCGACTGGATGAAGCGGTCGAGATCGGCGGCGATGGCGGGGTTGGCGAAGTCGTTGGCCGAGGAGGGCAGCTGGATCAGCCCGCCGCCGCACAGATCCCGGATCATCACCAGCAGTTCGGAGTACAGCTGCGGCTGCAGGGTCATGTTGGCGAAGCACTGCGCCCGGCCGGGCCAGGCCACCCCGTGGGAGTCCACCTCGGCGTTCTGCTCCTGGGCCAGCACCAGGCCGGCGACGGTGGAGACCTTGGCGGCCATCTCGCCCAGCGCGCTGCGTACGGGCGGCAGTTTCACCGAGCCGTTCATCTCGGCGACCCGCTGGGCCAGCCCGACGAGGAACTCCAGCTTGGTCCAGAACCGGATCTGCGCCTGGTTGTTGCCGAGCAGGTGGCCGGCGGTGGCGAACCACTGGCGCTTGACGACGTCGATGTTGCGGTAGGCGAAGACGTTCTCCCACGGCACGAAGACGTCCTCGTAGACGAGCAGCGAGTCGGTCTCGTCGAACCGGGCGCTGACCGGGTAGTCGAAGAGGCTCGACGCGGCCCTGGCGTAGGAGCGGCGGGCGTAGACCTTCACCCCGGGGGCGTTCAGCGGGACCATCGCGGCCAGGGCGTACGCCTCGTCGCCGGGGACCAGGGGCGCGATGTTGCTCAGGTACACGTAGTCGGAGATGGCGGTGCCGGTGCCGAGCATCTGCGCCCCGCGCACCACGATCCCGCCGTCGCGTTCGGCCACCACCCCGGCGTACAGGTCCGGTTCGGCCTGCTGGTGCGCCGGCTTGGTGCGGTCGATCTGCGGCGGCAGGATCGTGTACGTCAGGTACAGGTCCTCGTCGCGGGCCTTGGCGTGGAACCGCTGCACGTTCTCGGCGAAGTGCGCCCCGCCCTCGCCGAAGACGTGCGCGTGTCCGGCGAAGCCGGCGAGGAAGCCGGCGACGTGTTCCGGTCCACGCCCCATCAGCCCGTAGGTCTTCTCGGCCATCGCCTTGAGCGCGATGCGGCGGCGGGTCAGGTCGGCCGCGGACCGGGGGATGAGGTGGGCCAGGCTGGCCGGCTCGCCGGTCGCCGGCGAGGCGAAGGTCAGCTTCTCCCGGTTGGCCGGGTCGTGCACGGTGTCGTAGAGCGCCGCGATCGACTGCACGGCGCCCTTGAACGCCGGGTGGCGGGTGATGTCGGTGACCAGCTCGCCGTCGATGTAGACCTGCCGGCCATCGCGGAGCCCTTCGATGTACTGCGCACCGTCGCGCGTCATGACGCACTGCCTTTCGTCGAGCTCACCGGCCGGGCCGGCTGCGCTGCTGTGCCAACGGGTTCTGAGGTGGTGGTGACGGCCGGGGCCGGTGGTGCCTGGAGCGCGCGGTAGGCGCCCTGGAAGTACAGGAGGGGATCAGGCGGGCCGGCGGCGTCCGCCGGCGCCTCGGCGAGCCCGATGCCCCGGACCCGGCCGACGACGATGTGGTGGCTGCCGGCCGGGAAGTGCCGGTAGATCTCGCAGTCGAAGAAGGCGAGGGAGTCGCGCACCGCCGGGGCCGTCCATTCGGGACGGTTGAGGAGCCACTCCGGGGGCAGCACCTTGGTGCCGCCCGGCCGGGAGCAGAGGTTGGAGATCTCCTCGGCGCCGGCGGCGAGAAGGTTGACCCCGAAGTACCCCGAGCGCAGCAGGCGCTCGTAGGTGCGGGTCTCGCTGTGCAGGCAGATCAGGACGAGCCGCGGGTCCATGGAGACCGAGCTGAACGCGGTCGCCGTCATGCCGATCGGCGCCTGGTCGGCGGCGTGGACGGTGATGAGCGTGACGCCGCTGGCGTAGCGGCGCATCGCTTCCTTGAAGCTGTCCGGCGTATCGCCGGCTGACACCATCACCACGGGTGTCCTCCCGTATCTCCACGACTAGGTATGATACAAGACTAGCTTACTTAAGTCATATATCAAGGCCCAGCCGCGGAGATTCCAGGATCAACTCGAAGCCGGCCCGGCGGTCGGGCGGGCGACGAAACGGCCACGGGGCTCCCCCACGACGGCACCGTCACGCAGCACCGCCTCGCCCCGCAGGAACACGTCGACCACCTTCGCGGTCAGCTCCATGCCCTCGAACGGGGTGTACTCCTGGCTCGACTCCGACTCCTCGGCCCGTACCGTCCAGGTCGCCGTCGGGTCGACCAGCACCAGGTCGGCGTCGTAGCCCTCGGCGATGGTGCCCTTGCGCAGCAGCCCGTAGCGCTGCGCCGGATTCCACGACAGCAGCCGCGCCATGTGCCCGTACGACATGCCCCGGCGGCTGCCCTCGGAGACCAGCCCCGGCAGCAGGTACTCGGTGCCGCCGAACCCCGACTTGGCCAGGAACACGTCGTCGCGGTCGGTGCCGAACTTCTCCTCGTCCCGGCAGCACGCGTGGTCGCTGACCACCCAGTCCACCTCGCCGGCCAGCACGTGCTCCCACAGCCGCTCCACGTCCTCGCGGGGCCGGATCGGCGGGTTCACCTTGGCGCCGACCCCTTTGGTCGTCTCGATGTCGGTGAGCAGATGCCCGATCGTCACCTCCCGCCGGAAGTCCACGTGCGGATAGGCGCGGGCCATCGTCAGGGCCGACTCCATCGCCTTGGCCGACGACAGGTGCAGCAGGTTGATCGTCGGCAGGTCGGTCTCGTGTGCGAGGTACGACGCCACGGCCACGGCCAGCCCTTCCGAGTGCGGCGGGCGCGAGGCGTGGTAGGCGGCCAGTCCGGTGAGCACACCCTCGCCGCGGACCTGCTCGGTGTACGCGGCCATGATCTCGGCCGTCTCGCAGTGCAGGGAGAGCGTCACGTACGGGGCCAGGTCGGGCCGGGCCTGGCGCAGGCGCTGGATGGCGCGCATCACCCGCTCGAAGAACGCCACGTCGTAGCGGTGCCCCGGCGGGGTCATCAGGAACGCGTTCTGGTCCTTCGAGCTGCCGTGCAGCCCATGGCCGCCGTAGAACATGAACACCTTGAACGAGGCGACCCCCTGCTCGTCCACGATCGATTCGAGCTCGTCGAGGTGCTCGGGCAGGATCGGCGCGACGTGGAAGGTGTAGTCCACATAGGTGTTCCCGTCGACCAGCTCCCGGCACACGGGCAGCAGCTCACCGTACGGTCCGCTGCGGTTCAGGTAGAGCTGGCCGGTACGCATGTAGCTGAGCCCGGTCGTGACCCCGCCCTGGGCCGCGGCCCGGCTCTCCGTACGGGCGTCGACGTCGAGCGGGTTGTAGATGCCCCAGTGCTGGTGGGCGTCCACCACGCCGGGGAACGCCAGCAGCCCCCGGCCGTCCACGACCTCCGCGGCGAGGCCCGGGTCGATGTCCGGGGCGATCCGGGCGAAGGTCCCCGCGCGGATGGCTATGTCCAGCGACTCGACCTCGTCGCGGTCGGGCCGCACGACCCGCACGTTGGTGATGATCCGTTCGTACTCAGTCATCTCGTTCTCCAGCTCAGCTGTCGGAATCCGGGCCCGCCCCGGCCGCGGCCACCAGCCCGGTCAGGTCACGCGCCCGGGGCAGGTCGAACACCTGCTCGGCGAGCCGGTCGCAACCGGGCCCGCTGAGCTCGTGCCGGGCGGCGTCGACCAGCTTGACGTACAGTTCGGTGTCGTCGAGCGGGCGTTGCGGGCCGCCCCGGTTGGCCAGCACCCGCTCCTCGAGGCGCCGCCCGTCGTGGGTGCGCACCCGCAGGATCGCCGGGAACTGGTGCGGGAAGATCTCGTCGCAGACCGGATCCGACACGACGCTGATCCGGGCCATGAGTGCCCGCCGGTCGGGGTCACGGGCCAGCTCGTCGGTGAAGTCACCGATGCCCAACCCCAGGCCGCCACCGCCGAACAACGCGGCCGCGACGGTGTACGGGCCGCTGAACTGCGCCTGGTACCCGGTCAGCGGAGCGCGCTTCTCGGCGATCGGTTCGCCGATCGTCCGCAACGGCGCGGCAGCCACGGCCAGTTCGGCCTCGGCCACGTCCTGCGGTCGCAGGCCGGCCGCCGCCATCGCCCGCGCCGCGTCGATGCCCGCGTGCGTGAAGTGGTTGGCCGGGTACGGCTTGAAGAAGATGCCCGGCACCGCCCACCGCTCGCCGAGCCCGCCGGTCAGCTCCCGCTCGTCGTACTGCCCGCTGAGGAACACCTGGTAGAAGCCGAACCGGCCCTCCAGCACCGTGGGCGGGCCGGTGATTCCCGCGGCGGCCAGCTGGGCGGCGCGGACCCCGGCGGCCGCGGCGGAGCCGCAGTGCATCCGCTTGACCGTGCCGCCGGTCCGGTTGCCCTCCAGCACACCCCCGGCGAAGCTTACCGAGATCGCCATCGCGTGACCGACCTGCTCGGCGTCGAGGTTGAACAGCAACGCGGCGGCGGCCGCCGCGCCGACCGTGCCGCAGATGGACGTCGCGTGCTGGCCCCGCTCGAAGAAGAGCGAGGTGTTGGTCGCGGAGTCGTAGCCGGCCATCCCGAGCCGCACCACCACCTCGACGCCGGCCGCCGCCGCCCGGATGAGTTCCTCGCCGGAACTGCCGGCCGCCTCCCCGGCGGCCAGTGCGGCCGGTACCACGCTGGCGCTGGGGTGCAGCACCGAGGGCAGGTGGGTGTCGTCGTAGTCGAGCGAGTGGGCCAGCACCCCGTTGGCGAACGCGGCCTGCGCCGCCGGTACCCGGTGCCCGGTACGGCCGATGATCCCCGCGTCCGGCCGGCCGCCCTCGCCGGCGATCAGCGAGACGACGGCCCGACTGGAGGGCAGCCGGTGCGCGCCGAGGGAGATCCCGAGGATGTCCAGGACCCGTTGACGCATGCTCCGGGAGACCTCCTCGGGTACCCCCTTGTCACGGCACTCAACGGCGAACTCGGCCAACTGTTGCAACGCGTTCATCAGCACTCCGTCTGGATCGGGGAACACCGGGCGGGTCGCGGCCGCCCTCGGGTCGGGACGGACCCGTCTGCGAGGTGCGCCGCTACGCGACAACCCCGCGCTCACGCAGCTCGGCGAGCCGTTCCTGGGCGATACCGAGTTCACCGCCGAGCACCTCGTCGGTGTCGGCGCCGAGGCGCCGCCCGGTCCAGCGGATCGAACCTGGTGTGGCGTCGAGCCGGAACGGGACGTTCTGCATCCGCACCCGGCCGAAGTCCTCGTCCGGTACCTCCACGAGCACCTGCCGCTCGCGTACGTGCGGGTCGGCGCTGAGGTCGGCCACGTCGTAGATGGGCGCGATGGCGGCCTCGGCCCGGGTGAACTCCGCCATGACCTCGTCGCGGGTCCGCTCGGCGATCCAGCCACCCACGTACCCGTCCAGCAGGTCACCGTGTTTGGCCCGGTCCCGACCGGTGGCGAACCACGGCTCGTCGATGACCTCGGGATGGCCGACCAGCCGCATCACGCGTTCGGCGATCGGCGTGGCACTGGTGGAGATCGCCACCCAGGAGCCGTCCTTGGTGCGGTAGGTGTTGCGCGGCGCGTTGTTCGACGAGCGGTTGCCGCTGCGCTGCTGGACGACGCCGAGCTGGTCGTAGATGAGCGGCTGCGGTCCGAGCGCGGTGATGATGGGTTCGAGGATGCTCATGTCGATCACCTGCCCCGCTCCCCCTCGGACGTCGCGGTGGTAGAGGGCCATCATGACGGCGCCCACACCGGTGAGTCCGGCGATGCTGTCGGCCAGGCCGAACGGCGGCAGCGTCGGCGGGCCGTCCGGCTCACCGGTGATCGCGGCGAAGCCGCTCATCGCCTCGGCCAGCGTGCCGAACCCCGGCCGGCTGGCGTACGGCCCGTCCTGGCCGAAGCCGGTGACCCGCAGGATCACCAGGCGCGGGTTGCGTTCGTGCAACGTCGCCGGGCCGAGCCCCCAGGCCTCCATCCGGCCGGGACGGAAGTTCTCCACGACGACGTCGGCGCCGGCCGCCAGCTCGAGGAAGATCTCCGCACCCTCGGGGTCGCCGAGATCGAGCCCGACGGTGCGCTTGTTGCGGGACACGAGCTTCCACCACAGCGGCACGCCGTCCTTGGCCGCGCCGTGGTGGCGCATACCGTCGCCGTACCGGGGGTGCTCGACCTTGATCACCTCGGCGCCGTAGTCGCCGAGGACCTGGCAGGTCAACGGTCCGGCGAGGATCGTGGACGCGTCGATCACCCGGATCCCGGACAGCGGAGGAGGGCCGTCGGTCATCTGATTCCTTTCCTGGGGTACCCCGCCCGCGTCACCGGTGGTGCAGGGACCATCGGGGCCATGCTCAGGACGCGAGCAGTGCCAGTGGACGCACTGGGGAGCCGGTGGCGCCGACGAGCTTGAGCGGGGCCAGCACGAAGCCGAACTCGGCCGCACCCGTCTCGGCGAGCCGGCGCAGGTCCATCACCTCGATGATGTTGATGCCCGCCTCGACCAGCAGGATCCGGTGCACCGGCAACGTGGCGTGCCCCGCACCGGGCGCGATGGCCTCGTACGCGATCGTCTCCGCGCCGGTGACGGCGACCCGGCGCTCGGCGAGCCACTCGGCGGCGGCCGGGCCCGGGCCGGGTGCCCCGCCCACCTGGCCGAGGAACCGGGCGGGGTCGGTGTAGTGCGTCGACCAGCCGCTGCGGATCAGCACGGCGTCCCCGGCCTGGACCGTGACGCCGGCCCGTTCCTCAGCCGCCGCCAGGTCCCCCGCCGTGATCACGTAGTCGTCCGGCAGGACGTCGACGCCGTGCAGCGCGGCGATGTCCAGCAGGACGCCCCGGCAGGTCAACGGCTCGAACGTGTCGACACCGTGCACCGCGATGCCGGCGTGGCTGGTGACCTCTTCGGCCACCACACCGCCGTGCAGCCGGCCGTCCTGGGAGACGTGCGCCAGCGCGTCCAGGTGGGTACCGACGTGACCGCCCATCACGATGATCTCGTTGGCCGCCGATCCGCCGTCCGGGCGCATCATGTCGCCGTGGCGGCGCAGCAGGGCGAGCTGGAACGCCGGATGGTTCGGTGACACCGGGATGCCGCGCCGCAGCTCATGGGCCAGGTCGACGACCTGGGTCTCGCGCAGCGCCTGCCAGAGTTTCACTGTTGCCCACTCTCGGGTCTGCTGGTGGCCATGGTCCGGTGCCCGCTCATCCGCCGAGCGTGGCGGCCCGGTCATGGGCGGCGCCCATGTCGAGCCGCAGCTTGCGGGCGATCTCCCGGAACTCCGGTTCCTCGACCATCTCGATGGTGCGGGGCCGGGGGAAGTTGACCTCGGTGATCGACTGGATGCGACCGGGGCCGGTGGCCATGAGCACGATCCGGTCGGCGAGGAAGACGGCCTCCTGGATCGAGTGCGTGACGAAGACCGCGGTCTTGCGGCTCTCCAGCCAGATGCGCTGCAACTCGACATTCATCGTGTCGCGGGTCTGCGCGTCCAGCGCGCCGAACGGCTCGTCCATCAGCAGCAGCGGCGGGTCGTGCGCCAGGGCGCGCGCCAGGGACACCCGCTGCTGCATGCCGCCGGACAGTTCCCGGGGGTACTTGTCGGCGAAGTTGCTCAGCCCGACCAGGTCCAGCAGCGCCAGCCCGCGTTCGCGCCGCTCGGCCGCGGGGATCCCGGACAGTTCGGCGGACAGTTCGACGTTGCTGAGCGCGGTACGCCACGGCATCAGCGTCGCTTCCTGGAACACGAAACCGATCGGGCTGCGGTCCTGGTGGATGCTGGACGAACTCTCGAACTCGATCGAGCCCGAGGTGGGTGACTCAAGCCCGCCCAGCAGCCGCAGCAGTGTCGTCTTGCCACACCCCGACGGCCCGAGCAGGACCAGGAACTCGCCTTCCTCGATGGTGAGGTTGACGTTGTCGAGGGCGCGGACCTCGCGGTTTTCCCCCGCGTTGAACGTCTTGTTGACGCCCCGAACGGACATGAGATTCATTGCGTCGGTCTCCAGGTCACGATGTGGTTGCCGGTCAGACTGTGCTGCCGACGGGGTCGCGGTCGGGTGCGGGTGTGCCGGGCAGCGGTGACCGCCGGGCTCCGCGGATGACATCGACGACCTCGTCCGGCCGCTCCGGGGCCGTGTCCCCGCGCCACGCGACGTGCCCGTCCGGACGGACCAGCACGTACCGGCGCTCGTACCGGGCGGCGGCGGTGTGGGTGCGCAGCCGTTCGGACGTGACCGGCAGGCCGGCGGCGCGGGCCGCGGACAGCAGCGGCTCTGCCGGAGCCTCGTCGGCGTCCGGGGCCACGACCAGGGTGAATCCGTTGCCGAGGCGGTCCAGGGTGCTGACCCCGTCGCCGTCCCACGCGTGTGGTGCCCGGCAGCCCGGCCAGCTCGACTGGATCACCCGCGTCGGGTCGTCCGGCGGTTCCGGTGTCCCGTCCGGTACGCAGATCGGGGACCGCGAGTACCGGTACCCCAGGTGTAGCCCGGCGCTGTTGAACTGCCGGGACACCCATTCGGCCTTGGCGCGCAGTTCGGTACGGGCCGCCTCGCCCTCCGGGCCCGGTGCCAGTACCGCCCGGTCCGTCTCGGCCATCACGATGTCGAGCCGGTCGGAGTTCATCGCCGAGAGCAGGCCGTTGCGGATCGCGATCGGTTTGCGCTCCGCCTCGTAGCTGTCGAGCAGGTGCTCACCGGCCCACCCGTTGAGGTGCCCCTCGAGCTTCCACGCCAGGTCCCAGGCGTCGCCTATGCCGGTGTTCATGCCCAGCCCACCGGTGGGTACGAACAGGTGCGCCGCGTCCCCGGCCAGGAAGACGTTGCCCACCCGCCACCGGTTGGCCACCGACTGGAAGTGCTTCCAGTGGGTGACCTTGAGCAGCTCGAAGTCGAACGGCTTGCCGACCGCCTTGGCCAGCACGTCGCGCACGTCCAGGTCCCGGGTCGACTTCTCCGGGTCCAGGAAGTAGTACTGGTAGTTCCACAGTTCGCTGCCGTCGATCGCGGTGAAGACACCGAAGCTGTCCGGGTGCAGGGTGAAGTAGAGGTTGGCCAGCCCGCGCCCGTGCACGTCGATGAAGTCGGGGCAGCGGAACAGGAAGCTCACGTTGTCCCGCATGGGGCCCCGCCCGACGAACCGCACGCCGAGCGCCTTGCGGACCAGGCTGCGTCCGCCGTCGCAGCCGACGAGCACCCGGGCCCGGACCCGCTGCCGGGCACCGGAGCGGTGCTCGACCACCGCGTCGACCCCGGACTCGTCCTGCGTGAACCCGGTCAGGGTCCAGCCGTAGAGGGTCCGGGCGGCCTGGTACCCGGCGAGGTGGGCCCGCAGGATCGGCTCCAGCGCCTGCTGGCCGATCTGGGTCTTGCCGTACGGGGACCACTCGACCTCGGGGAACCGGTGGCTGCCCGCGCCGCCGCGCATCTCCACCCGCGACGCCGACCGGAACCGGTGCAGCTCGTGCTTGGCCAGTTCGGTGGCGAACACGATGAAGTACGGGTGGTCCGGGGGGATCGCCGCGTCCTCGACGGCGTCGGCGATCCCCCACCGGCGGAACAGTTCCATGGTCCGGGCACCGACGAGGGTCGCCTTGGGGTGCTCGGTCTCCGACTCGCGGGTCTCGATGACCGCGGATTCGATGCCGCGGCGGGCCAGTTCGGTCGCCAGCGACAGGCCGACCGGCCCGCCGCCGGCGATCAGAACCGGTACCTCGAGCACCGGCAGCGGGTCATGGTTGATCGGGTCGCTCACGCCTTGGCCTTGGTGATGAAGGACGGATCCAGGAACGTCTTCGGGTCGACCACCTTGTTGATCATGCCGGCGCTGTGCATCAGCTTGAGCGTCGACTCCCAGTCCGCCTCGACCAGGTCGAGCATCCCGGTCACGCCGTTGTTGGCCAGCCAGGTGTCGGCCTGGGCCGGGAACTGCTCGTCGAAGGTGTTGCGCTTGGCCTCCGCGTTGTACTTCTGCAGGGCCCCGAAGACGGCGTCGCGGTTCTTCTCGTCGACGGCGAACTTCATGCCGTTGTACAGCCCGCGCAGGAACCGGGTCGGCACGTCGCCGACGTCGGTCTTGGACTGCATCGTCCAGGAGGAGCCGGCCAGCTTGATGTGGTCCTCCGGCACGAGCACGGTGAGCTTCTCGCCGGACTCCTGCTCGAGGGCCTTGCGGACGTAGTTGTGCACGATCCAGCCGTCGACGTCGCCCTTGCGCATGAACTGGTACCCGGCGGCACCGACGCCCACCACGATCAGCTTGAACTCGTCCCGCTTGACCCCGGCGGACTCGGCCAACAGGTGGACCAGCTGCTCGGTGGAGCCACCCTCGGAGGCCACCCCGATCCGCTTGCCGCGCAGGGCGCCGGGCTCGGCGATGGGGGCCTTGCTGAGGGAGCCGATCTCCCAGATGTCGCTGTGCTGGGCGGTAGCGATGATCTTGAGCGGGGCACCTTCGTTGACGATCGCCGGGAGCGCGGTGCGACCGGCCCGGGTGTAGTGGGCGACGTTGCCGATGATCGCCTGGAGCGCGGAGGAGCTGCCCGTCCCGCTCTGCAGGTCGGCCTGGATACCCTCGGTGTCGAAGAAGCCCTGGTGAGCGGCGACGAGCATGTCGAGGAAGCTGACGCTGAAGTCGGCCGGGGCCATCACGGTCTGCTTGACCTTCTGGACGCCGCCGGGAGTGGTCGGCTCCTCGTCGTCACCGCAGGCGGACAGCAACGGCAGCGCCATGAGGCCGGCGCCCATGCCCAGGAGCCGCCGACGGGAGAACCCGGAGGGGACCGAACCACTCGTGTTGTTCTGGAAGAACTTCTGCTGCGACATGACAAAACCCTTCTTGTCGCTTATCGCGACCTGACGTCTGGAGGAGGCTCAGCGCCGGGAGTTTCTGACCGAGTCGTGCCACGGGACCAGGACCCGGTTCACCGCGACGACAGCCGAGTAGAGAAGGAAGCCGAGAAGCGCGATCATGATGATCGCACCGAATACGCGGGCGATCTGCAGGTCGTTCTGCAGCATCACGAGATACCGGCCGAGTCCCTCGTTACCGCCGAGATACTGGCCGACGATGACACCGATGGTCGCCGTGACGATGGCCAACTGGGCGCCGGCCATGGTGTAGGCGAGGGTGTACGGCAGTTCCAGCTTGCGGAACCGCTCCCACTGGCTCGCCTTGAGCGACATCATCAGTTCCTTGAGGGGCTTCGGAATCGATCTGACGCCGAATGCCGTGTTGATAAGGAAGGGGAAGAACGCGCTCAGTGCGGCGATGACGATCTTCGAGAACGACCCGAAGCCGAACCACAGCAGGAAGAGCGGGATCAACGCGATCATCGGTACGACCTGGGAGGCCACCAGGAACGGACGGGTCATCCGCTCCAGCAGCTCCCACTTACCGATGACGAAGCCCAGGGGGATACCGAGGACACAGGCCAGGAGCAGCCCGAACACGATTTCGTAGAACGTCGTCCAGATGTGGCCGGTCCAGACGAAGGGCGTGGTGATCTGTTCGCCGAACGCCACGGCCACCTCTTTGGGCCGGGGCAGGACGAACCTGGACATGTCAGTGACGACCGCGTAGAGGTCCCACAAGGCGATGAAGATGATCACCAGGACCGGTGTGGAGATCCACGCGAACCGCGGGTGCTCCACCAGAGCCCGCCAGCGTCCGCCCTTTTTGCGGGCCGGCGCGGCGGACTTCTGATACACAGCGGACCTTGATGCCATACGAGGGGCTCCGTTCAGTACACCGGTCTTCTGATCCGGACTAGCTGTAGATGGAGGGCTTGATGCTGCCCCGTTCGCGCATTCCGTCGATCGACTTGCGGAGCAGCTCACGGCCTTCCTGCCAGTGCTGGATGGGGGTGTCCTTCCACTGGTCGACCGGACGGTGCTGCGCGGTCTGGTAAACATGCGCGAACAATTCCGGCATCAGTTGCGCGGCGAAGTTCAGACCCATGCTGTTGCGCTCGAAGCGCAGTCGTTCAATGTCGATCGTGCCGATCACGGTGGCCTCACCCGGGCCGCCGATCTCCGCGATCGTGGTGCCGTTGAAGTCGATGACCTCGGAGTTCCCGTGTGAGCGCATGCTGGGCGGGATAGCCACGCTCTGGCGTCGCGCGAACGCCAGGTCCGGCGCGTCGGTCCAGATGCCCTCGTCGGTCTTGGCGTAGTACGCCGCGTGGTTGGCCGAGGCGAGGTACACCTTGTTCTCGTAGGCGCGGGTCGCCTTCGCGCGCCGCCACGCCGGCCGGTGCGCCCCGTACGGCTCACCGGTGGGGTGCAGGATCAGCTCCGCGCCGCGGATCATGAGCGAGCGGGCCACCTCGGGGAAGGTGACGTCGTAGCAGACCATCATCCCGATCCGGCCCAGCGGCGTGTCCACCACCGGGAACAGCCCGTCCAGGCCGTACCGGTCCAGGTACTCCGAGAGGACGTCACCCGGGCTGGTGTTCGTGGCCCGGCCGGTCACGCTGCCGCAGTGGATCTTCCGGTACTTGAGGATGACCTCGCCGCGGTCGTCGATGAGGAACGCGGTGTTGAACCAGCGGCCGGGCCAGTCCGGGTCGACCTCGAAGGCGTTGCCGGCGATGTAGATGCCTTTCTCCGCGGCCACCGCGCTGAGCCGGTCGGTCTCGGGTCCGGGGATCGTCACGCAGACGGCCAGCATCTCCTCGACCGTGTCGAAGTGGTCGTAGCCCTGCAACGAGAACTCGGGCAGCAGCGCGATCTTGGCGCGGCCGAAGCGTCCCGTCGAGTAGTCGATCAGCGACAGGATGCGGTTGGTGTTCGTCTGGATGACCTCGTCGCGGTCGTTCGCGTCGGTGATCTGGCGGATGGGCGACTGAATGCACGCGACTCCATAGGGCGCGATGGCCACAACACACTCCCGATTCTTCAGCTTGATTGGTTCCGCCGAACGCGCTGCCGGCCCGGAGCCGCGAGCGGATCGCCAGAGGAGCGGTATGTCCGCCGCGCACCAGGGCGAACATGTTCCGCTAACAGAAACGCCGTATCTGTTAGGGAGACAGTAGGACCGACCTGAAGATCCGTCAAGGCTTCGACCCCGATTGCAACCTGCGGATTCACCGGCCGCCCCGCACGGTCCACCCGTGGCCGTTCCGCACCGAGACGCCGGCACGCACCGATCGTCAAGGTCGTCCCGTCAGGCATTCCTATATGTAGAAAGGGGCTCGGCGCTCGCGGGCGGCGTCTCGCGCCCAGCGCCGCAACGGCGATCGGAAGGCCCCCGCACGGATGCGCAAGCCTTCCGCCAAGCGGTCCTGCGTTCCAGAACACCACAATGGACGGTCGGCTCGGGCCGGACAGCCGGCCCGGGACGACGGCTCAGGCCGCGGCGAGCCGCTCGGACAGACGCCGCAGCGCCGCGCTCGACGAGTGCCCCGCCAGGTCCGGACGCCCGACCGCGTCCAGCAACGCCCAGGCGCCGGCGAGGTTCGAGGAGAGCATCGGGAGCTGTGCCGCCCCGGCCCGCCGGTCCAGCGCCTCCAGGCTGGGGGCGCCCGTACCGACCACGAGCAGCGCCGTGCCCGCATCGGCCACGCCGACCGAGGACAGCACCCCGTCGAGTACGTCCTGGATCCGATCCGCACCGAGGTCGTAGATCGCGCCGGTACCCGGAATCTCGACCACGTCGCGGACCACCTGACCGGCATCGGTCCAGAACTGGGCGCAGCGACGCGTCAGCCAGGAAGGATACGGGGAGACCAGCACCAGCGAGCGGACGCCGAGACGGGCCAGCACGGCGCGGATCGCCCCGGCGGCGGTGAGCACGGGCGAACCCAGCCGCTGACCGGCTCCCCGGCTCCAGTCCGCGTCCCCGTCGACGCCCAGCGGGTACGAGGACCCGGTGCAGGCCACCAACGCCGCCTTCGGGGCCAGCCCGCGCAGGGTGTCCAGCACCGGCAGCACGTCGTCGACGTAATGCGCCAGGCGGCCGGCCATGTCCAGGTCGGGCAGCGCGGGCAGCCGGGCGACGTGCGGGACGATGCCGGGCGGCAGCAGGCGGTACAGCTCCGGTTCGACGGTCGGGTTCGCCGGCGGGACGACGACGCCGACCCGCAGCGGGCCGCGCGACCCGGCCTCGGCGCTCACCAGAACGTCCAATTGTTCCGCATAGCGGAACGCAGTTCTGAAAATCTTGACATAGTCGGAACCTATCCCACCCGGGACGGCTGCCACAGGGGGCCGAATGGCCAGGTCATGATCAGCATACTGGCCGGTCAACCGACACTCACCCCGGTGCGCCCAGCGGCACGACGTCACCCCCACAGCTCTCTGGGAGCGGGGTGCCGGTCCGAGCCTGGGTTGGAGAAGGTCAGAGCCCTCCGCCACCGAGCCGGTCCGAGATGCCGCGTACCTCGTCGAGCAGGGCGGCGGAAAGCTGGTCGATACGGCCCCGGATCCGCTCGACCGGGCCGCAGATACTCAGGACGGCGACCGGAACCCGGTCGTGGTCGAGGATCGGAGCGGCGACCGAACCGGCGCCGGCCTGCCGCTCGCCGAACGACACCGCGTACCCCCGCTCGCGGGTGATCCGCAGCTCGTCGCGCAGGTGACTGGCGTCCACGAGGGTGTGGTCGGTCATCGCGGTCAGCGGCGCGGCCTCGGTCAGGTACGCCTCCTGCTCGGCTGGCGTCATGAACGCGAGGAACGCCTTGGAGGAACTGCCGGCGTGCAACGGGAACGGATGGCCGATCTGGACCGTCATCCGGACGTCCCGCGCCGGTGCCACCTGGTCGACGTAGATCCGGTGGTTGCCCGTCCTGATCGACAACGTGGAGGTCTCGTTGGCGAACCGGCTCAGCCGACGCATCGGCTCGCGGGCGAGGTCACGGATGTCCACCCGGTCGAGGAAGGCCCGGCCGAGCGCGAGCGCGGCCGGGCCGAGCACGTAACGCCGGGTGTTCTCGTCCACCTCGATGAGTCGTCGGCTGCAGAGCGTCGTCAGGATGCGGTGAATCACCGCCTTCGACAGGCCCATCTGCCGGCCGATCTCGGAGACACCGAGCGTCGGCTGGTCGGACTCGGCGAAGAGCATCAGCACGTCCAGGGCACGCTCGACGCCGCTGACGGTACGAAGCGCCGAATCGTTGGTCGTGCTATCGGTTGCAGCCACCGCTGCCCTCCTGGAATGGAACGCCGTACGCCGCGTGGAGCCGCCGTGCCCGGGGAATCTCAGACGGAGCCATTGTGCCGCAACAGAATCTCCCGCGCGGATCGCACCACGGCAAGGTCGATGAACTGCTGGTTCTCGTCCACGGCCACGCCCGAGCCCAATGCCTCGGCCGCGTCGAGGGCAGCGACGATCCGCCTGGCCTGCGCCACCTCCGCGGCCGACGGCGTGAACACCTCGTTGATCACCGGTAGCTGCCGCGGGTGCAGTGCGGTGCGGGCCCGGAAGCCGAGCGCCAACAGCGCCGTCGTGGTCGTCCGGAGCAGTTCCAGATCGGCCAGCGCGGTCTCCACCGGCCCGATCGGCGCCGCCAGCCCGGCCGCCGAGGACGCGAGCACCAGGTCCAGCCGGATCGGTGCCATCTCCGTGCGCTCGGGCCCGGGCCGCAGGCCGAGTTCGCCGATGAGGTCAGCCTCGCCGATCCCCAGCCGGACCACCCGTGGATGGCTGGCCAGCGTCGCCGCCGACAACACCCCCCGCGCGGTCTCCACCAGCGCGATCACGGCCAGGCTCCGGTCCGCCAGACCTAGGCGGCGCTCGGCCTCCGCCAGCAGGCTGTCCGCCGCCGCCAGCAGCTCCGGCTCGGCCTTGGGCAGGACGATCCCGGCGATGCCGGGACCGGCGACCGCGGCGATGTCCTCGGCGAGCAGCGGCTCCTGGTTGACCCGGACCCACGTCTGGGGCCGGTCCGCGCCGTCGCCGACGGCCCTGGCCACGTTCTCGCGGGCGACCGCCTTCTGCGACGGCGCCACGGCGTCCTCGAGGTCGAGGATGAGCGCGCCCGCGCCGGTCCGTCCCGCCTTGGCGATCTTGTCTGGGGCGTCACCGGGCACGAACAGATAGCTGCTGGGCGTCATCAGATTCCCTCCACGGACAGGCGTCAACGACCGCACCTTCGCGATGTTGGAACGCCTTCCCTGAGGACGGTACACCATGCCAACCTGACCTAGCGCTCCCGCCAGCCGCCCCGGCCGCCCTGTTCGACGTGGGCCGATCGTCGGCTGAATGGTAAATGTTCAGTTCAACACAGTTGTTGTGACCCTCCGGGACCCAGAATGGCCCAGGCCCGACGGCACCATGGCGCCCGCCCAGCCGAGCCTTTGCGGTGACAGTGTCTCCCAAAGCGGAACGTCGTTCGTGAGATAGTGACGCCGGTGCCGGAAGCCGTCGCCCGCCAGACCGTTCGCCTCGCACCGCTGGTGAGCGGGGCGATCGCATGGTCGCTCAGCGGGTCTTGCAGCGGATCAGCAGCGCGGCTTCCGCTGCTATGAACGCGAGGACAACGTCAGCTGCGGCGTGCTCGCGGTGCCCGGCAGCAGCACCGGCAGGCCCTTCATTGATCATCTTCCCCTCAACAAGAAGAATGATCGACCAAGGGCTGTTCCCATCACACCACCGAGGTCGCCGCCAACAACCCCAGGTTAACCTCGGTGATTTACGATGATCGTGATCCGGTCGGGTTTGCCGGCGCGTGGATAAGCGGAAGTGCCTGTCCTGTAAGGGAACTTGTGATTGCGAGATCTACAGGTTTCTCTTCAAGAAAGGCACTTCCGGGGTGCAGTCCACGGCGTGGGCGAAGGATCTGCGGGTCACCGCGGACGGATCAGATGTGGTGTCGCATGTGGGTGCGGCATTGCTGCGGATGCTGGCCGACCGGGCTGGCCTGACCTCGGCGTTGTCGGCCGGGCTGGCCCGGCGGGGCCGCTACCCGACCTATGACCGGGGTCGGGTCCTGGTCGACCTCACGGTGATGATCGCCGATGGTGGTGAGGCGATCTGCGATATCGACACCCTGCGCCACCAGGGCGAGGTGTTCGGTCCCGTCGCGTCGGCGGCCACGTGCTGGCGGGCCCTGGATGAGGTCGACGCGGTACGGCTGCGGCGCATCCACGCCGCCAGGGCGAAGGTCCGCGCTCGGGTCTGGGCACTGCTCGGGCAGGTGCCATCGGCGCGGGCCGCGATATCGGCGCTGGTGTGGTCGTGCTCGACATCGACGCGACGCTGTTGATCGCGCATAGTGACAAGGAAGGCGCCGCAGCGAGCTACAAGGGCACGTACGGGTTCCATCCGATCCTGGTGACCTGCGATAACACCGGTGAACTGCTTGCCGTGAAGCTGCGGCCGGGTAACGCCGGCACGAACACGGCCGCCGACCACCTGCAGGTGCTCGCCGAAGCGATCGCCCAGGTCCCGGCTGATCACCGCCGACACCTGCTCATCCGCGCCGACTCCGCTGGCGCCAGCCACGCCGTGCTGGACTGGCTGGCCGAGCAGAACAGCAAGCGCGCCCGGACGGTCCAATACTCGATCGGCTGGTCAGTCGGCGAGCCCGAACGCGAAGCGATCACCATCCTGCCCGCCGCATGGACGCCGGCCCTCGACGCCGACGGCGAACTGCGCCACGGCGCCGACGTCGCTGAACTGTCCGGCCTCCTCACCCCGCCTGGCCGGCCGGACGGGATGCGGGTCATCGTGCGCCGCGAACACCCCCACCCCGGCGCCCAACTCACGCTGTTCGAGGAGCGTGACGGCTGGCGCTACACCGCCTTCGTCACCAACACCCACACCGGCAGCGTGCAGTGGCTGGAAGCCCGCCACCGCACCCACGCCCGCGTGGAAGACCGCATCCGCTGCGCCAAGAACACCGGCCTGAGCCGGCTACCGTCCCGCGAGTTCGCGATCAACCAGACCTGGTGCCAACTCGCCGCGATCGCCGCCGACCTCACCACCTGGCTACAACTCATCGGCCTCGAAGGCGACCTCGCCACGATCGAGCCGAAACGGCCGCGCTACCAGATCCTGCACACCGCCGCCCGCCTCGTCCACGGTCAACGCCGCCGCACGCTACGGATACCGAAGTCCTGGCCCCGGGCCAAGCAGATCACCACCGCGTTCCACCGGATCGCGGCCATCCCCGACCCAGGCTGACCAGCACAGCCCCGAAACCAACGACCGGAGGACCCCAGGAGACCACGCCCACCGTCGCGACAGACGGCCCACCACCACACCCACCCACCAGCCGCATCGACGAATCACGATAACGACTGCGGTGAAGAGCCGAGTTCAGCTCACGCGCGAATGATCGAGGTTAGGCCCCCAGCTGACGCCAGTCATCGACTTCTTTCCGGAGACGTCGTCGCGGCGATTGCAAGGGAATCCGGCCAGACAAGCACCACAGTGCTCAAGGTTTAGGCCATGTCCGGGGATCCAACGGGGAAAAACGCGGCGAATTAGGATCAACCCAGGCTCGCTCAAACGCGAAACCGGTCAGGCCCGCTTCCTTTATTGCTGCTACCACATCGTCGCCGGCGAGAATCATCTCTCGCATCGAATTCTGTTGAATTCGGAAGATTCGGCCCGCAGCTAACGGCTCCCTATCCTCAGGCACGTGCGGATGCTCAATTAGACCCTTCATTACCGGATGGCGCAATGACCGTTTCTTGTCCACAACATTCAGCCTCGAGACCACCTGCATCACTACAAGTTCTCGACCCCCACAACTAGCCTGAGCAACTACATGAAAATCACGAGAGCACAAGCCGGAAAAAAGTCGTATGCCCTCATGTCACAAACGAAGTCGAGCAAGCCGTTATGCCACCAAACATTCGGAATCTCCTCTCCTTCCCCGGGATCAATCTTGAATTCTATCCGATGTGCCACCCTCGAAAATGGCTGTGTTTGCCAAGGAAACACTACCAATTCTAAACCGGGCCAGGCGTCGGTTCCACCATGCAACAGCCCATATTTCGAGGTGTTGAGCTTAACGATTGAAGCCATTTAGATCAACTGCTGACCGAAGACGCGATTCATGGCGGCAAGTTCACGCTTGGTTCTTGACAGCACTTTCATGACGTGCTTCGCACCACCACTCGCATAGGCATTTACGATTTGGTCATTGATCCATTGAGGATAAATAGTAGCACTGTATCTGGGCCAGTTAAATGTACCAGAGTGAGGCTGCCGACCGAGCCACACGCCATTGAAATGACTGTCCATATCAAGGCCAATACGCGCAAGCACTTGCCGAGCAGGATTCGCGGCGCTTTCCTTTTGGGGAACGATGTGATGAGCTTCGGGTCCGATGGTGCCCGGAGGTGGTTCTTCCCCGTTCTTCCTTAGATTCTTCCCGAGGGTTTTGCTGCAATTATGGACGAGGACGGGTGCGTCCCCTGCTAGCACATAGTACGTTTGGAAACACCAGCGCGAGCGAGGCCGTTACTCAACTTTGATCATGCCGCTAGACAGCGCACTTGCAGAATGACGACAGCGTCGGGTGCCCACGATCGGCGAATTGCCAGCAACCGTGACCGCAACCCCAGCGCACGCGGCAGGTGACGGGTGTCACACCAGCGAAGACGATCAATTAGATCCGGAAGAATGATCGATGGCAGCTGATGTCGCTGTGGCGGCCCGCCCCTGAGCTGTTCCCCGCCAGAGTGCTGCACGTTGCGGCGACGGCCTGCCACACCTGGCCGCGAGACTCGGCCGCCCTGGACATTGGCTTGCCGGGTGGCGGGCCGGAACTGCCCGCGGCCAACGCGTACAGCACGCGAGACGTAGCTGCGGGGACGACCTTGGCTGATCATGAGGGCAGGACGCTTACACTCGTGCCATGACCACGAAGGAGCGGCTACACCAACTGGTCGACGAGATCGGCGACGAGCAGGCCGACGAGCTGCTGCGCCTGGCCGACGCACTGCTCGACCGGCAACGCACGCCGCGACCACGACCGACCTGGGTCGGCGCGCTCGCCAACGCCGAACCAGACCTCGCCGAACGCTCCGAGGAGATCCTGCGCACTGAGCTGGGCCACAACGCCGCGTGATCATCGTTGACACCGGCCCGCTGGTAGCTCTACTCCACGCCGACGACCGCCAGCACGAACGCTGCCTGAACTGGTACGACACCGCACGCGGACCGCTGATCGTGCCACAGACCGTCGCCGTGGAAGTGGCCTACTTCGTGGCGCAACGATGCGGACCTGCCGTAGAGGCCGACTTCGTCCGCTCCCTGGGACCGGACGGGCCCTTCGAACTCGCCGCGCTCAGGCCGACCGACATGGCTCGCGTCGCCGAACTCGTCGAGCAGTACGCCGACTTCCCCCTCGGCACGGTCGACGCATCCGTGATCGCGCTCGCCGAACGCCTCAACATCACGACCGTCGCAACGCTGGACGTTCGACACTTCGCCGCGGTCAGACCCCGCCACGTCGACGCATTCACCCTCCAGCCAGCGTAAAGGCCATCCGCTGGCACTCCGCAGCCAGACAAGCCGCACGGGCGGGCTATGCGCGGGAACCAGTCATGGCGATAGACAACATGCCGAGACGGACACAACTTGGCGGATCATGCCAACGGACAGGTTGTGCCGGGTCGCCACGGACAAGCTGCCTACGGAGCTGGTGTCCGACCAAGCTGCCTGGCGAGAGCTGCGAAGGAACTGTCGGGTCTCAGGACGTGGGTGACAGATCGGTCTCGGGACGTGTGTGACACGCCCGGCTAGACGATCTTCCTCGTTACGGTAGTGCGTTGTAGGGGTCGGTGCCTAGTGGTGGGGTTGGTTGTTGGAGCGTGCGCCGACGCGGGTGATGTCGTTGGTCCGGACTAGTTCTCGGATAGCGGTGACCATGGCGGCGATTCCGGGTTGGGCAACGATCAGTTGGTCGGCGGCCCAGAAGTAGCTGCCGTTGGCGTGTTCGCCAGATTCTTGCCACGTGCGAAGGAGACGACCGATCTCGTCGATGGTGAAGATGGTCAGCGACCAGCTCGATCCGTCGGGTAGATCAACGAAGGCATCGACGTTCTCCACGGATTCCACCTCGCTGCTGGCGAGGACGAATCGTGCGGTGAAAGCCGGTTCCTGTACGACGACGAAGGGCGGGTCGACCACGACCTCGGTTGGCTGGTTCATGAGGTGATCATCGCGTGTGGGCGTCGCTGGGATGTTGTTCCGTGGGCTGCCGGGGAGGTTCGGGTTTGCCGACCTTGAAGCGGACGAGGGTCTTTCCGGTGGTGCGGGCGACCTCGGTGAGTAGTTCGTCGCCGTCGTAGACGCGGAAGGTGTGGTCGGCGGCCTCGACCGTGACGGTGGTGCCGGCGTGGATCATGCCGACGTGGATGCGTTGCCCGGCGATGGTCAGTGAGCCACGGCTGCTGATGCGTCGTTCGACGCGGGTGGGTTCGGTTGCTGGCTGGGGTGGTGGGCCGGCGGGGCGGGCGTCGCGGATGCGGACCATGTCGGTGGGGGTAAGTGGATTGGGCAGGCTGCGCAGCAGGATACCGTTGTCGACGAGCTGAGCAGGTCGCCGTCGAGACGCACGGTCAGGCGTCGGCCGGCGAAGTGGTAGCCGATCGGGTGTTGGCGGCCGGCGAGGCCGATCGCGCCGGTGGCGTTGACGGTGCGGTCGACTTCGATTGCAGTGCTGGGCTGCCCGCCGGGGATGGGCGGTGGTCCGGCTGGGTGGCCGCCGTCGTCGAGGAGCCGTTGCAGATGTGCCACGGTCAGCCGGGACGGGACCGTCTTGAGGCGGACGCCGTTGACGATCAGGTGCACGACGGTGGTGTCGGCCCAGAACGCGACTGTGGTGCCGGCCCGGTCAGGGCCGAGCCAGAACTGTTGACCGCCCACGCTCACGTTCCCGGACAACGGCACCGCACGCGTGAACTCCACCGCCAGGTCGACCGGGTCGACCCCGTTGGTGGACAGCGTCAGCGGCGGCGTCGTGGGCATGGTTGTAACCGGTACGGGCGCCGGTGCGGGGTCTGGCTGGGGCTCGGCAATGGCGGGCTTCAGCTGGGCCGGTAGCCGCAGCGGCAGTCGCTCGTCACCGGCACGGGCGATGAACAGGTCGCCGGGAAATGCCATGTTCAGTGACTGATGGGGCCGTCGGGTGTTGTACTCCTGCCGGAACGCGTCGATCGCCGCCTGTGCGGTGTGGATGTCAGGCCAGACCTCGACGTCGTCGAGGAGTTCGCCCTGCAGCGTCTGGTGGAACCGTTCCACCTTCCCGGTTGTGGTCGGGCTGCGGGGCTTGGTGTTGCGGGCCACGATGCCGTTCTCCCGGCAGATCCGTTCGAACATCACCTCCGCCGGGCGGGGCTGGTTGAACCGGCCGGTGAACTGCTTACCGTTATCGGTGAGCACCTCGTCGGGAATCCCGAACCGTTGCAACGCATCAGCAAACGCCAGGCACACCGCCCGGCCGGTGGCCTTGCGCACGACCCTGGCGATCACGCAGAACCGGGAATGGTCATCCACCCCGGTAACCACCTTCGCCTCACCGCCACCGGTTAGCTTGATTCCGCCGACGATGTCGAGCTGCCACAGCTCCATCGGGACGTCACGTTGCCAACGTTTGTAGTCCTCCCGGCGACGCCGCCGAGGGACCGGGACGACCAGGCCGTGTCGGATCAGGATTCGGTGCACAGTGATCCGCGACGGGACCCGGCCAGGACAGCCGTTACGACCCAACTGGCCGCGTCCACGGGCGTGGTGTAGAAGACGATCACCGTGGAGATCGGGATTGATGCTACGCGGCAATCGCCGCGGTGTCTGCTGGCGTGGTCGGGGTGGTCTCGTCGGCGTCGTTGGCGACGAGGGTCAGGCGGGCCTTGGTCAGGATTTCTAGGCCCATGTAGCGGCGTTGTTCGGTCCATTCGTCGGTCTGTTCGGCCAGCACGGCGCCGACGAGGCGGATGATCGCGGCGCGGTTGGGGAAGATCCCGACGACGTCGGTGCGGCGGCGGATCTCCTTGTTGAGTCGTTCCTGCGGGTTGTTCGACCAGATCTGACGCCAGACCTCGTGCGGGAACGCGGCGAAGGCGAGGAGGTCGTCGCGGGCGTCGTCCAGATGCGTTGCCGCGCTTGGGAACCGGGCCTCGATCGCCTCGACGACCCGGCCGAACTGCTCGCCGACGGCGGTGGCGTCGGGCTGGTCGAAGATGGTCCGGACCATGGTCGCCACCCACGGCTGCGCCGACTTGGGCACCTTGGTGAGCAGGTTACGCAGGTAGTGGGTGCGGCACCGTTGCCAACTGGCTCCTGGCAGGGTGGCGCCGATCGCGTCGACGAGGCCGCGGTGGGCGTCGGAGACGACCAGGCGCACCCCGGACAGTCCGCGGGCGGTCAGTGACCGCAGGAAGGCCAGCCAGCCTGCCCCGTCCTCGGTGGAGGCGACGTCCAGGCCGAGGACCTCACGTTGGCCGTCGCCGTTGACGCCGACCGCGACCAGGGCGTGGACGTTAACGGTCCGTCCGCCTTCACGAACCTTGATCGTCAACGCGTCCATCCAGACGAACGTGTACGGGCCGGCGTCCAACGGCCGGTTGCGAAACGCCTCGACCTGGGCGTCCAGATGCGTGGCCATCTCCGACACCTGCGACTTCGACAACTGGGCGACACCCAGTTGCTCGACCAGCTTCTCCACCCGGCGGGTCGACACCCCGAGCAGGTAACTGGTGGCCACCACGCTAACGAGGGCCTGCTCGGCCCGGCGGCGGTGCTGCAGCAACCAGTCTGGGAAGTAGGACCCCTGTCGCAGCTTCGGGATCGCCAGCTCCACGGTGCCAGCGCGGGTGTCCCACTCCCGTGGCCGGTAACCGTTACGGGAGTTGGTGCGCTCATCGCTGCGGGCACCGTACGGGGCGCCGCAGACCGCGTCGGCCTCGGCCGACATCAGCGCATCAGCGAACGTCTTGACCATCTGACGCAGCAGGTCCGGGCTCGCGGAGTCGAGCTGCTCGCGCAGGAAGACGGCATGGTCCACACTCTTGGGGGCGGTCATCGCGACACTCTCCTTGATCATGACTTGGCGGTCTGAAAAAGGATCTACGCGATGACCGTCTTCTACTTCACGACACGCCCAAGATCAGGCCCGTCGTACACCACCTCTATGGACGCGGCCGACCCAACTCGAACTCGATCCGCCGAGCACCCCACCGCAGATGGGCACGGCGCATCTCACAGATCGCCGCCTCGACCTCCGGTGAGGTCTGCGATGGCGAGGACTGCGGCCGGCTCGACCGGTCCACCAACCCGTCCAAGCCCTCGTCACGATACCAGCCGACCCACCGGTGCACCGCCTGACGGGACACCCCGAACCGTTCGGCGACCTCCGTCACCGGGATCCCGGCCTGGACCTCCAACACGGCCCGATACCGCTGCTCTGTCAACGCCAACTCCACCAACACTCAGCGGAGTGTCACGCACGTCCTGATACCGATCTGTCACGCAGGTCCCGAGACCGGACAAAGCTGCGAAGGAACGTGTGCTCAAATTTGCTTTACAAGGTCAAGACAGCCCCGCCTACCGGCGGGGCTGCGGTGCACGCGCTACGACCTACGGCCACGCGCGCACGCCCGCCGCAGTCGGAGCCATCACGACCAGACGGCGAGCCTCATCGACCACAGGACCGTAACGATGCCTTCACCTGTCACGTCAGCGGGTGCTACCGGGCATCGACGCCGCACCGCTACGCGGCACGCCACCGAACCACGCGGCAGGCGTCCCCTGTGGACGATCTAGCTTGGCAATTGATCGACATATCGGTGTCTATACGAATTGGGTGACAGCAACCGTGACAGCAACCGCCACGCACGCCAGCACATGTCAGCGCACACCGCATGCGTTCGACCACGGGCCGTAATTCCCGTATTGCTTCTCGAATGCTGGTGCTTGCCGGCTTGAGGGCTTCCACCATCAGGACGGCATGTCCCGTTGACTCAATCGACGATGCGACAAGAGCTATGCGCCACCTATAACATCCGCGTATGTCTGCTCGTATCCCTCAGGATCCATAATTAGGCGATTTTCGGCGCCAACAAAGAACGAACCATTGTCAAAACATGCATTGAATACCATGACCATTTGTTCGATGCTGGAAAATTCAACCTCCGTAGGCTCGCCTACCAGCACACCGGCAACTCGAGCTTCGTTGACATTTCGATCCCAGACTGCCGCATATATGTCACCACTCGCGGTGGTCAACAACGGCAAGAACAGCTCACCCAGTGCAGCGTCGCCCTCATAGGAAGCCTTAGCGTACACAGCCTCCTCCACCGAAAGTGGATTATATGCTGGAATAATGTTCACTTCATCCTGCAATTGTCCTGGCCGCGCCTCGACCCCATTGCACCAACCGAACCACATCGCAACCGATTCCGGAACCTCAGTAAGGCCAGCGGTCAACAGCACAAGCTCGCGCGGGACACCCGGTCGCAGAAGATCCACTACGGAGCGGTCAAGCCGCCGTAAGTTCGCGACTAGTCGCTCAAGTTCAACAGTCAGCATCGACTCTCCAGCTCACTTATCTCACCCGAACATAGTACGGGAAGCCGTTGCCAATTCCATTATTTCGAAGGAAATCCCATAAGGTTCGGCCATGAGCAATGTTCTGGTCGCGATTAATCAGTCGCAATGTGGCGCCAGCACCACCTTGATTTGTTGACGCGAATGGGAACTCCTCCCACGAAAGTGCGCCACCCCTCGCGTCCGTCCCGAGCGAGTTTGGGCGAGGCACGCCAGCCTGTGCGGCATTTCGGTTCGCCCGGATAGCCGCCCGGCCAGTGAGCCGAGTAACCAGCGGACTCGCTCCATTTGCCACCGCATTCGTGAAGTTGTCCGCAACATCGGGAAACAACGATGAATTGATCTCATGCACCGGCAAAGCGGTTGTTTCGCCAGCTGAATCGACCGCGAATACTCGTGGAGTGCCGTTTCCGCAGTTGTGGACAAGAACCGGCGACTCACCTGCCATCACATAGTACGTGTGAATGTCTGCGACGGTGAGGTCGCGCATCCATTGCAGGCCGGTCCAAGTCTTGATTGCGACGACGATCTGGGTGGTGTTGCCATGGTCGTCGCGGAGATGGGTGCCGGGTTTCAAGTCGGCTGCGTTGTCCCATTGGTCGGTATCCGCGTTCCAGAAGGGATGGTTCGCGGTGGTGTGTAGGACCGACCGTTCGCCTGTTGTGGTGTCTTGGATCGTGACGTTGGTCAGATCGCGGTCGAGGTTGCGGTAAAGCTCCGTAACGGGTTTGGCAACTGTCTGCCCGGTTTCCGGGTCCGTGGACGTGACCTGGTCGCCAATCTCGACATCCTTAATGGGTGTCTGAGTTCCGTCGGCCATGAGGACTGGTGTATCGGGATCGAAGCTGTGGCAGCCGGAACCGGGAGGTGCGGCTTCGTCTGCTTTGTTCGCTGCGCCCGCTACGTCGTCGGCGACGTTGTCGACTGCTTTGGCCGCGTCTATGGCGTTGTCGGCGGCGTCGATTGCGTTGTCGGCGGCCTTCGCTGCCTTGGCTGCTTTGGCTGCTTTGGCTGCGAGGACGGCCGCGCCTGCGCCGACTGCGGCGGCCACGGCTCCGGCTGCCATGAACGCGGCGTTTTCCCAGTCACCTTGAGCGGCGTAACCGGCGGCGCCGACGACCGAGGCGATCGTTCCGATGGGGCCGGGGATGACGGAGGCGACCTCGGCTACGACGGTGACGACCTTGAGGGCTTTCTTGGCCCAACCCCACATGAGGCCGGTGGGATCCCAGTAGGTGGTGGGGTTGTTGACGGCGTAGCTGTAGAGGTTCAGGTTCTGCGGATCTGTCGGTGTGACGACGGGGTCAGGGCTGATAAACCGGCCGGTGTTGGGGTCGTAGTAGCGGGCGCCGAGTTGGTCGAGGCCGGTGGTGGGGTCGTTGTTCTTGCCGAGGAATCCTCGATTGGTACCGGCAGGTAGGGCTTGGGTGCCGCGCTGTGCTCCGAAGGGCAGCCAACGGGTTTGGGTGGTGGCCCCAGTGGTGGTGTTGATGGCGACCTGGGTGCTCCCGAGTCCGTCGGAGGTGAGCCAGGTGAGTGTGCCGTTGCTGGTACCGCCGACGCGCATGGCGACAGTGGTGTCACCGGAGGTGTAGTAGCGGGTGGGTGTGACTGTGGTGCCGGACAGCCGCAACTCTTGGCCGGCCAGGTAGAGCACTGTTTCACCGGCGGTTTTGCGGAGCAGGCGGTTGCCGTCGGCGTCGTAGATGAAGGATGTGGTCGTCGACCCCGCCGTCATCGACGTCATCTGCTTGAGGGCGTTCCACGTCATGCTCGCCGCCGTGCTGCCGACAGTACGGCTGGTTTGTGCGCCGTTGTTGTCGTAGCCGTAACTGTCCGTGCCCGCGCCGGATCCGGTGTGGACCACGGAGGTGACGGCGTGGGGCCGGGTCGAGCTGGGACCGGATGCCGGGTAGTTGTAGGTGGAGAGTTTGCCGGCGATGAGGTCGTTGACGGTCTTGATGTTGCCGAGCTTGTCGTAGGTGTACTTCAAGTCGTACGGGGCGACGCCGCCGGTGTGGTTGGCGGGCTTCGACGCACAGCTTGATGCCACGGTGGTACTCGTGTACGCCCAGGTCAGGCGGTTGAGGTCGTCGTAGGTAAAGCATTGGGTCTGCTCACCGCCGGCAGTGGACCGGATGGCGGCGAGGTTGCCTCGGGCGTCCTGGGTGTAGGTGTCATCCTGGGCGGTCGTGGTGGTGCCGGCGTTGGTGACGTTGGTGATGATCGAGCTCAACGCGCCGGTGACCTGGTTCCAGCCGTACGCACGTTGGGCGGTGATCGTGCCGGTGCCGTAGGTGCGGGAGGCGAGTGGACCGTAGTTGTTGTAGGTGGTGGCGGACACGTAGGTCGCCAATGGGCTGGTCAGCGTCGATGGCGAGCCCTGGGCGGTGTAGGTGGCGGTGACGGTCTCCGCCGGCAGGCTGTTGCCGCTGGTGCCGACCTGGGGGTAGTTCGTGGTGGTGACGTGTCCGGCGAGGTCACGGCCGTAGGTGGTGGAGTAGCTGCCGGCCAGGGCGCCTTCGGCGGCCGGGATCGTGACCGTGGATCCGGTGGCGAAGCCGTTGCTGTCGTAGGCGTTGACCGTCGTGGTGTACGCGTTCGCGCCGCTGTAGCTGGTTGAGGTGGCGAGTTTGCCCTTGCCGAGGGTGCGGGTGTCATAGGTCCACGCGGCCAGTTTCGTGCCGGTGGTCGCGGCGCTGAGCCACCTCGAAGTGGGCCGGTTGAGCTGGTCGTAAACCGTTGTGACGGTCTGCGACTTGGCGTCGACGGTCGTGACGATGTTGCCGTTGGCGTCGTAGGTGGTGGTCGTCGTGCCGGTGTCGGGGTGGGTGGCGCTGATCTGCCGGCCGGCCCAGTCGTAGGTGTAGCTGATGACGTTGGCCGCCGGGTCGGTGGCCGCGTCCTTGATTGTGAGGAGTTCGTTCTTGAGGTTGTAGGTGTAGCGGGTGACGTTCGGGTTGGCTGGGTCGAGGTCCGGCAGGTTCTGCACGATCTTGGTGGTGTTGCCGTACACGTCGGTGTACGTGTCCGTCGTTCCGCCAACCGCCGGGGTGACCCGCGTGTAGTCGCCGTAGTAGGTGGTGTAGGTGCGCCGGTCGGGCTGGATGGCCCCGTTGGCGAGGATGCGGGTTTCGATGACGCGGCCGGCCCAGTCGTGGATCGGGTCGGTGTACGAGGGAAGGGTGTTCACCTCGGGGTTGACCATGCCGGAGCCGGAGGCCGAGGAGTTGTAGAACGGCGCGGACGTGCCGGTGTTGTTGCTGGAACTGTCGTACCGGATCGTGGTGACGATCCGGCCGGTGCCGTTCGGTGATGTGGACTGCGTTTCACGGCTGCGGCCGAGTCCGTCGAGGTATTCGTACGAGGTCAGGTATGTTCCCGCCGACTGGAGGACCTTCGTGGTGATCCTCGCGGGCCCATTGGCGTAGTCGGGGATATCCGAAATCGTGGCGGTGGGGATGCTGTAGGCGAAGGTCATGGACTTCGCGGCGGTGGGACGCCCGTTGGCGTCCAGTGGCGATCCGTCGGACTCCGACGGCTTCCACACGCTGATCAACCGTCCGGCGTCGTCGTAGTCCAGGTAGGTGATCTTGTTGTTGGGGTCCACGATCTTCCATGGCGCCCCGTTGAACCGGGAGGAATACGTCTTCGTCGCCAACGCCGTCGACGAGCCGTTGGTCCCCGTGGGGTCGGGCACCGGGGTTGTCACGGTCACGCCGTCAAGCGGCCAGTTGGCGACCGGGCTGTAGGTGGTCGTGGTGACGAGGCCGCGCCCGTCGGTACTGGTGAGGACCCGCCCGGCGACGTCGTAGGTCTTCTTCGTAGACGTGAACACCGTCGCGCTGATGTAGGTGTTGACCTGGGTGGGGTTGGAGTCGACGGGCTTGTTGGCGGCCAGCGAGGTCGCCCCGTCGTAGAACGTCGTCACCAGGGAGTCACGGTTGGCGGCGGCGCGGTCGGCGCAGTCGGCCGCGTAGTGATGTTCCTCGTCGATGAGGGCGACCCACCGCTTCACGTCGGTACCGGAAATCAGATCGGTGTTGTAGGCGTACCCGTGGGTGGTGCACCGGTCGTCGGAGACACCGGACTCGCCGTTGTCGTTGGTGCGCGCCGGCAACCCGAACGTCGCCGACGAGGCGTAGGCCGGGTCGTAGACGGTCTCGACGACCTGCTCACGCCACGTGTTCTGGTCGGCGGGCGCGCCGCCGGTCGAGGTGGAGATCCGGGTGCGGGTGCGGGTGTAGTCCTCGCGCACGAACCGGGCGTCCGGCACACCGTCATAGGTGGCCGTGACATACGCCCAGTAACCGTGGTAGACCCGCTTGCGGGACTGCCCCTCATGGTCGCGGTGCGATTCCTCCAACGGCTTGCCCGCCAGATAACGGTGATCCGTACGGTTGGTGCCGGTGCTGTCCTGCAGGACCACCTCCTTGTAGTCGCTGGTGCCTGACGGGTTGCGGACCTTACGGTCGCCGTCCATGCCCTGGTAGATCCAGTAGTACGTCGACTTCTCGTTCACCCCGCCGCCGGAGGTGACCCGCACCTCGCTGTAACCACGCCAGTCCGACCAGGTCTCCTTGGCGTTGGGGGTCAACGGATCGGCCGTGAACCGCCAGTTCGCCTGACCGACATAGTCGTACGTGGTGGTCATGACCGGGCCGCCGTCGTTGTCGGCGCCCAGCCCGAGGCGCGGATCAACCTCTACTTTCTTGACCAGGTGCTTCTTGAACCAACCCCACTTCTGGGTGCCGCCCTCCGGCGTCCACTGCGCCCGGTAGCAGTCCTTATGGTTACTGGCCTCCGACGGCAGCGCGTCGGCCGTACACCCGTTCTCGAAGCCGTATGTCACGGTGATCAGTCCACCGAGGTCGGTGTAGATCTGATCGACCCGCGGGAAGCTCAGGTTGGTGCTACCGATCACATTGTCGAGATCCACACCATTGAAGTTGATGACCGGGTATACGACGTTGTCGTGATGCCCGTAGCCCTCCCGCTGGATATAGTCCAACCAAAGAACCTTGCCGATGGTGCCCGGCGAGTTGGGCAGACCGTGTTTGGTCTGGTACTGCATCACGGTGTCCCAGCCCGAGCCGCTCTGGTCCAGGGCGTAGGTCTTGATGTCCCACAGCATCTGGGAGCCGAAGAACGTTGGCGAGTACGGCCACCACACACACTGACCCGCCGGGTCGTTGCCGGTGCCGTCGCAGATGATGTCGGTCGGCACGTCCGGGTAGTCGTCCGGCTCCGCCGCCGCCGAGCCCAGACACGTCGGGGCCGTGTTGCGCAGCGGGTCGGCCTCCGCCATCCGGGTCACGCACCGGCCGACGTAGTTGAACACGACCTTGTTAGTGAACTTCGCCCCGGTGATCTGCGCGGCGTAGCCGTAAAGGACCTCGGACAGGTACCCGGCCGCCGTGTACGACTTCCACGCGTCCGTACCCGCGATCGAGTAGTAGTAGTTCGTTTCGACCTGGTACTTGTAGGCCGTCTCCACCTCGTTCGGGTCGATGACCCGGTCGAGGTTCCACCGGTACGCCTGCGTACACGGGTTCGGGTGCGACGCATGGCACGGCTCCCCCGAGTCATTACCGACCACCGGCACCGTCCACACCGAGTTCGTGGCGCTGTCGTTCAGTTCCTCGCGGCCGTAGCCGAAGTAGTACCGCGAACCGTCCGGGGTGGAGATCACCCAGTACTCGTCATCGGCGCCGTACCCGCCGGTCAGCCGCTGCACCCGCCAACCCGGGTCGTCCTCCAGATGGTACGAACCGGTCCCGTTGCCGTCCTGGACGAGGTTTGACGACACCCCGTTGAGGCTGATGGTGTAGACAGCCCCGCCGGGCTCGAGGGTCTGGTTCGGCGACTTCCAGCACAGGTCACCCACTAACGGGTTGTTGTTGATGTTCCAGTTGTCACCGTCACCGTCACCGTCATGCTCCGGCGTCTGACACGGCACGTACCTGCGCTCGATGAACCCCGCACCCGTCAACTCCCAGCCCATGCCGACGGCGGAAGCCTGGTTGTTCGTCGCCGACGTACGCCCATCCACCGACTGCGAGTCGTACGCGAAGCCCAGCTCCGGGGCCTTACCAGTCGGCGGCGGCGGCACCGTGATCGGAACCTGGTAGGAGAACGAACCCGACGCGACAGACACATCCCATGTACCCGTCGGGGACAGCGTCGTCGCCTTGTAGTCGCCCGAGTCCGACGACGTACCCGACGCGAGCGCGTACACCACCCCGGTCGGCGCCAACGCCGCCGTCGTCTCCGACTCCGGCGCACCCGAGAACGAACCAGCCTTAGCCACCGGATCAGCCGCCACATCCACGGTGGCCGTCAGCGTCCCAGCCTTGGTGTCATTCACCGCGTCGGGCACGAACGACGGCAATGCCACACAGTCGGCCGCGCGGGGCTGCACCAACGCGCACTCCGGCAACGCCACCAGCCGCAACCGGCCGGCGAAGTCACCCCCGTACGCGTACCGGAACCCCGAGTAGTCCACCACCAACCGCAACCGACCCGCCGCCCCCGACCGGTCCGACCGGGTCACCCGCACACCCAGGCCCAACCCGCCACCCGGCTCCACCGCCGCCCGGTCCAACACCTCCACCTGAACGGACCTCGGCGCCACGTCCACAGCAGCGCGCGCACCACGCGATGCGTCGGCCTCCGACGCCGGCAATGCCTCCGGCGGGCCCACCCGCACGACCCGCCCCGAGCCGCCGCCCGCCGTGCGCGCCCACGTATCCAACGGCGCACCATCGGCCAACTCCCCGGCGCGCAACGCCGCCAGATCCACCGACAACCGCGACGCCGACGGCCACACCGGGGCCGGCAGCGGCCCACCCATCGGCTCAGCCGTCTCATCCGACGGCACCGCCAACGGACGCGACGGCACCGACTTCTGATCACCATCCGGCGCCGCCGCCGGCGCGGCAGCCTGTGCGGCAGACCAACCCGGCACCACGGTCAACAGCGTCGACGCCACCAACGCCACACAACCCATCGCCAACCAGCGACGCCGCCGCGGCCGCCCACCCGGCATAAAACCACCAGGACCGACCAGATGAGCAGGATGCACAACCACGGCTGACCTCCCCGAAGACGAGCGTGGTGCTCCGCGATGAACGCGCCGCGACGGCCAACCGACGCGAATTGATCCGGCACGCTACGCCCACCACAACAACGGATCTACGCCTTGACATCGACATCATCAGATGGCAGCCGCAGACACGCGATCACCGAGCGTCCACAGCAAACGGCCAGCAAGCGTTCACCGCATGGCCAGTACCAGTGAGATCGCCGCATTCATCAAAGAGCTAGGGCGTCACGCAAAGCGATGATCACTCATCGTCACTCAGCCGATCGGCCGATCTACGAGTGAACGATCGGGCAACGGTGGCAGGACGGCCTCATCGCAGCGTCGACTGCCGCTGGATCAGTTCGAAGTCGACGACCACCCTGCGGGGCGCCGGCTGTTCCTCTCGCGGCACACCGTCGAACTGGAGCTGGATCCGCTCTTCCAACAGGGCGACTGCCTGGTGTGCGATCACGTCGCGTCCGGGGTCGATGGTGCTCAGCGGAGGTCGGGAGTAGTTCGTTTCGTCGATGTTGTCGAAGCCGATCAGCAGGACGTCCTCGGGGACCCGTAGGCCGCGGTCCTGAAAGGCGGCGAGCGCACCCAGCGCGAGTGTGTCGGCGAACGCCACAACCGCGTCGGGCTTGACGCCGCTGTCAAGGATGCGAGCGATCGTCGTGGCGCCGGTGGAGTGAAAGTAGTCGGGTACACCGATGATCGCGCGTGGGTCGACGTCGAACCCTCGTGACTGGAGGGCGTCCCGGAAGCCCTGGAACCGCAGCGTTCCACTGCTCGGCGACGGGTCGTCCTTGATTCCCAGGGGGACTACCGTGGTCGCACCTCTGCCCAGGACGTGCTCGGTCGCCGCACGTGCTCCCTGGACGTTGCTCATCGTGACGTGGTCGACGCTGCCGTCGATCACCCGCTCGCCCAGGAGTACGAGGGGGAAGTCGACATCGAACAGCGGGAGGTCTTTCTGCCCCAGCGCGAGTGGGGAGTACAGCACGCCGTCGAAGCGTGACCGGTAGCTGCCGTCCAGTACGCGCAACTCGCGGTCGCGCTCGGCGTTGGTCTGCTCGATGAAGACGGTCAGGCCTCGCCTGGATGCCTCTCGCATGACGGCGTCCGCAAGTTCGGCGAAGTACACAACGCGCAGCGACGGCAGCACCAGAGCGATCGCCCCGGTCCGGCCCCGGCTCAGGTTCCGCGCCGACACGTTCACGTGGTAGCCCAGCTCACGGATCGCGTCGTCCACCCGCTGGCGGGTTTCCGGACGCACATACTGATAGCCGTTGAGGATGTTGGACACCGTCTTGATCGACACCCCGGCGAGTCGGGCGACGTCGCGCATGGTCGCCGACCTGTTGGTCTTGCGTGCCACAGCCCCTCCCGCCGCTCGTCGGCTCGTCGGCCAGCGTATAAGACCCACGTGCCAACCCCGACGCAGCGGCCGGCCCGCCCCGATCCGGGGCAGGCCGGCCGCGTGGCCCAAGGTCAGTTGATGGTCAGAGCGATGGTGTGAACTGAGCTACCCAGGTCGATCTGCAACTCGTAGGCACCCCGGGCGAGCCCTTTCGTGTCCCAGTCGAAGACGTATTCGGCCTTGCCAGGGCTGTAGCGCGCAGTGTTGTCCGCGTTCTTCTGCACGGGTGTGGCCGGGACCCGATCGCCGGCCGTACCGTCCGTCTTCTTCACCAGGTAGAGACGCGGCCGCGCGTCGGTGACGGTCTTGCCGTCCGCGCCGGTCAGGGTGAACTTGACCGGCACGGGGTGTCCGGCTTTGACGATGTCCGAGCCGTCGCCGGCCAGCGGTGGCCGTACCCCGCCGAACCGGTACTCAGGCGCGAAAAGCCGGGGCACGAAGTCGATCAGGTTCGCCATCCAGATGTCGAAGCCATGCGGTCCGACCCAGGTGCCGGCGTACTCGTACTCGATGCCCTGGGAGGTCAGCCACTGCATCGTGCTCTGAGTGAACGAGTACGTGAAGTCGACGTCACCGGAGTACAGCCTCACCAGCTTGGTGCTTTCGTTGACCGCCTGGACGTCGACGGTGGGGTAGGAGAACAGACCCCCCGAGAAGGCGCCGATGTAGGCGAACTCGCCCGGGTGGGCGAGCCAGGTGCCGAGGGTGTTGATGGCTCCCCACGACAGGCCGGCGAGCGCCTGCTCGTCCGAGTCAGTCGAGATGTTGTACTTCTCCGCCGCGGTCGGCATCACGTGCTGGCTGAGGTCGGTCCAGAAGTCGACGCCGTTCTGGTCCGGCATGACCACGACCATCGGCACCATGGTCCCGTTGAGGTAGTGGTTGTCGAGGATCTGCTTGGCCCGCCCGGTCTCGAGCCAGCTGCCGTAGTTCTGGCCACCACCGTGGTACAGGTACAGCACCGGGTAGGCGGCTGCGCGGTCGGCATCGTAGCCGGGCGGCGTCCAGACGTACGCGTATCGCTCTGCGCCCTGGCCTCCGTCGTAGGTCATCAGCGAGACCGTGCCGCCCTTGCCTGCGGGTACGTCGGCGAGCATCGCGTCGGTCTTGCCCGGCACGAACAGCGGCGACTCCGTCGTGTGCTTGTTGACGGTGTCGGTCGGGTCCTTCTTGTCGACGCCGTCGACCACGTACCGGTAGTAGTAGTAGCCGTCGAGCGGTCCGACCGAGATGCGCCAGCGGCCGTCGGGCTGCTTGTTCATCGGGATCCGGAACCACTGGCCGTTCGGGGCCCAGTTGCCCCAGACCGTGACGTCCTTGGCGTCGGCCCACTGGGTGCCGGTCTCGAACGTGACGACGCCGTACGGGTCGATGTGCGGGGTCGTGATCGATCCGGGTGCCGGGGGCTGGTACGGCTGGGTCAGCGGGCGGTGTCCCTTGCTGGCACCGGGGCCGGCGCCCTTCTGTCCGAAGAGGCGAGCGGCGAAGTCGCGCAGGTTCTCCCGCCACGCGTCCCAGGAGGCGTCGTCAGGGTTGACGCCATCGAACTCGTACTTCACCCCGGACTTCTTCAGGTCCACCAGCAGGTCGTAGTTGTCGTTGTACGACGGATCGAGCGTGTTGCCGACGTACACCCGGAGCAGCTTGGTGCCCTTGTTGATCGCCTTGGCCTCCGCCTTGGTGATCGAGCCGTCGGCGGAGCCCGAGAAGGAGCCGACGTAGGCGAATGCGCCGGGATCGCGGCGGAGGATGCTGATCGCCTGCTCGGCACCGGTGCCGACGCCGGCCAGCGCCTGACTCTGGGGCTTAGACGAAATGTTGTAGCCGGCCCGTGCTGCGGGGACGATGGCGTTGAGCAGCTCGGCGCGGGGGTCGGCGGAATTGGCGTCAGCCATCACGACCACCATCGGCTTGCCGTCCCTGCCAGCGGCCAGGTTGTCGAGGATCTGCTTCGCCCGGCCAAGTTCCAGCCACTCACGAGCGGTCTGACCCTCGCTGCTCAGCAGGTACAGGACCGGGTACGCCTCGGCCCGGGCAGAGTTGTAGCTGGGCGGCGTCCACACCACGGCGGTGCGGCTCTCCCCCGACGCCGCACTCCTGTAGGACAGTTCCTTCACCGTCCCGCCCGCAGCGATGTCGTCCATCCACGCGACGGATTCCCCCGGTACGAAGAAGGTGTTCCAGTTCGGCTTCGACGTCACCGCCACGGGGCTGCCAGGCTGGCGGAAGGACACCTTCGACCTGTCCTGCATGGTCGCGGTGTACTGGTAGTAGTACAGCCCGGGCTCGAGCGGACCGACGTTCGCGGCGTAGTCCGAGCCGTTCGGGTCCATCGCGAGCGCCGACCAGGTGCCGCTCGGCCCGATGTTCGCCTCCAGTTCGAGCGTCGCCGGCGTTGCGCCGACGATGCTGCTGACCTCCGATTGCGGCGCCTTGAAGTAGTGGTAGACGTCGTCGTTCGAATGCCATGTGTCGCTCGCGGCAGCCGCCGGGGCGGCCGCGATGATTGACATCACCAAAGCCGCGGCTGCGACAAGGCTGGTCCTTCGGGGGGCACTGCTGTGTGACATCGCGTCGCTGCTCCTCTCAGAGCGTCAAGGCCTCCCGCATCGAAGGCACGCGCCTCACCATCGAATCGGCCACCGAGACGTCTCTGACGGCCGCGACAGCGCACATTCGTAGTAGTCAATACTTCCTACACCGGTGTAGAACGAATGGCAAGAGCCTCTTCATGCCCCCATGACCTCCGTGGCGGACCCTGCACTCGACACCGCTCGACTGCTCCGACGGCAGAGAGGTCTCCATGAGAGCCGACATGAATACGGTCCACACCAAGCCCGCTCAACTGCGGGTACGACACTTCAGCAGGTCAGCGGCTGATCCGTTGAGGAACGTCGACGCCGGTTCGGCGCGACCCGCCTGTGGCGGCGCTGTCGAATGTCGTCCTCCACGTGGTCGACCAGTTCCCGCTCCAGCGCGCGGGCGCCGAGGTAGGTCGCAACGTCCGGCCCGATGCCGCGCAATGGCTGATCCGATGACCGGGTGAGTGGCCTCGGCGACGTGAACGGAAGCCGGGGGGCGCTGCCCGAATGTCTCCAAAGCCGGCCACCACCGCAACCAGCCCATCAAGCAGGCCCTCGGCACTGGTGCGGCTGGCGTAGCCGTCGCGACGCGCGGCGAAGTCGCGCTGACAAAACGAGGCTGGCCCGTCCCGGCTTTCCGTGGACACAAACCAACCCCAGACTCGTGCGCGACACTGGCTTTGAGCCAGTGACCTCTTCCGTGTCAACGATCGGTCCGCAAGCCGCTGACCAGCGACTCTGCAACAGCCTGCGAATACGGCAGCACCGTTCAGTGCAGGTCGCACCGGTTCGGCTCCGTTCAGCGCCATTGGGAGCGACCCACTGCTCCCAATTCTGCTCCCACACTCGTGACAAGGGCGCGGGCCGCCTTGGCCCTGGATATTCCCGGGGATCGCGGGCGCTGGCCTGGATCGACGGGGAAGCTCTTTTCTTGATTCCGTCCTCCCGAAACCGGATCGAGCGGCGGCAAGCCGCGAGGTAGAGTCCCGCCTCGTGACGGCAACGGTTGACCAGGTCGGAGACGACGGGCAGTTAGGCCGCGAGGCCATGCGTCGCCTGCGGCTCAGATCCGTCTGCGCGATCGATCCTGGCCTCACCGACTCGGAGTTCGACAAGATCGAGCAGGAGTTCGGATTCCGGTTCGCGGATGACCATAGGGCCTTCCCTGCCGGGACAACCTCAACGTGCACGTCAGCGCCGCGATGCGTGAACTGGTCGCGGGCCGTGACTGGCTGCACGTGGTTCAACTACCGGCCTACAGTCCTGACCTCAACCCGACTGAGGGTGTGTGGTCGCACGTCAAGCGCAGCCTGGGCAACCTCGCCGCCACCGGCGTCGACCACCTCGCCGCGATCGTGCGCAACCGGCGCAAGCGCATCCAGTACCGACCCGACCTACTCGCCAGCTTCGTCGCGCAGACCGGTCTGACCCTCGACCCGGAATCAATGTAATCCCGATTCAATCTCTGTATCGTGCCAGAACAGGACACGATAGACCGGGTTAAGCATCGCCTAAAAGGCGGCGGATAGTGTCAAACAATTTATCCGCGCCTGATCCCGACCATTTCGACGGCACAACGTACAGCTGAGATTGGCCGTCATTCACTCTCCCGAGTAGTCGCTCCAGAATGAACTCTGCCTTTGACTTCTCATTGCCGTCGTTCCAATGAGAGACATCGTCTGCCGCAGCCCTCAAAATAGGCTCGGCATCATATAACACTAGCCGACCTTCCTCCGGAAGCCGCTGCTTAGAGAGGTCAACGCCTTTAACAAATTCCACATCAGAAAAGACTGCCCTGGAGAAGTCATTTCCCGAGAATTCGTTACGTTCTCTAAGAACAGCGTCACGATACGCATCGGATTGAGGCGGCAGTCCGTGCAAGGATCTGTGCTTGGCGTCTGCCTCCACCCGACCTCGCGGATTATGAGGGCGCCCGTAGAAAATGGCACGCTTGAGTTTTCCGGAGAATTCACAGTCCACAAGTTCCGTATACTCTGCATGCCACTCCCCAATGCTCGCATTCTTAAACACACAGTTTTCGAACCGGGAGTATCCCGTGCTTAGAGACTTCACCTTAAAGTTGTCGAAAACGCAGTCGCGTAAGTACGTGATCCCGTCCAGGTATCCTGTTACCAGCGACCCAACGATGATCCTTTCGAATCTGCAACGGACAAAAGACAGCGCGGCCAAATTTAGCTGATCAAAACTAAGTCGAGAAAACGTTTGGTCCGTCAACTCGTCTTCCCCGCCGATACTAGATACCGTTGGAACTTTCATTACCTGGACCTAACTACTTCTTGGGAAGGTTATAGGTAGCATACCGGCACGTGCCGTATCGAGGGCCTTTATCCTTCTTTGCCTTGTGTCCAGCAACCTGGCCCGGCGTTGTGAGTTCCACATATACCTCCTTAAGAAGATCCCAATAATCCGGACCGATGCTTCGAATATAGATGAACCGAGGAACTAGGTTTTTGCCAATCTTAATCTTGTACTTCTCTGCAAGCCTGTCCGCTACCGCCTGGTGAACGACGTGGCCTTGAGCTCTTTCCAGACCCCGACCATTCTCCTTAATGAAATTCCATTGCCCTTCAGTTACTTTCTCGTTAATACCTTCATATCCTAGCTCGTCTACAATTTGCTGAGCCACTTCGGCAATGAGATCTTCTGGCTCGCATTCGTCTTTACCATTGCCACTGCCAGTCGTAGTCGCTCCGGCTACGACGGCAGCGGCAGCTACAACCGCGGTCTGGCCCTCGTCGCCTGTAGCTTCAGCGAGTGTTATTGAGCTACCCACGACAGCTGTTGCGATCGAACCAGTGACCTCTTCGGTGTGAAGTAGGTCGAGCGCGATGATCTACGTGGACATTCGGCTATACGCCCTAGTCGTGCTGGCAGTGCTGGTGGGTCGGACCAGCGCTGTGCGAGGATGCATCGCAAGATCGTCTCCCAGGTTTCTCCCAGAGGGCTGGAGTGCCAACCGGCCGGGCTTCCCGTCGCGCAGGCTCGCCCCGACCGGGCCTCGCCCGGCTGGTCCAGGTGGAGCGCCCCACCGGACGAACGACCTGGACCAGCCGGGCGAGGTCTGGTGGCCTTCGGTGCGCGACGAGACGGCCGCAACCGGCGCCGGCCTCCCAGAGCGCCAGGGTCCAGGGCGGGACGCCCTGGCCGCCGGAGGCCGGATCCGGGTCGTAGGGCCGGAGGCCCTACCCGCCGGAGGCACTGCAATCGCGTGGCGCGGCCGGGTCGCGTGCCAGCATCAGGGGCGAGGACTCGCACGTCAATGGAACGGTGCCGGGGTCAAGGTGGATATGCGCGCCCGAGCCGGCGCGTTCGTCGGACAACACGAGACACCATCGCGCGAGGTCACGGAGACCGGCTGGATCGCCGAAGATCTCCACTCCCCCATCGGTGATCTCCACGGAGATATAGCCACCCTCGGGAGAGATGACCACGCCGCGACTTGGGTCGTAGTCCGCAACGGACAGCGTGTAATCGCCCACGCGCGAAGCATGCCACCTTAGCCGTCCGAGTTGTTGGCTGGATCTGCCCGGCGTCGCCAGCACGGTGATGCCGGGCTTCGTCGTGCCCGCTGAGGTTGCGCGCCGGTCCGGGGTCAGCGCCGGGAGCGAAGCGGCAAGGCGCTGCGCCCCGGGCCGAGCGCGTGCGGCCCGCTTGCGGGCCGCCTTGAAGAAGTACAGAAAGTTCTCACCGCATGCGGAGCCGGCATGCGGAGCCGGCACGCCGAAGGGCGGCGACGAACACGGCGATGGACGGCGACAGATAGCGATGGATAGCCGCGACGGCCAGCAACCAGCTGGACCACAGGAGGCCCGGTCGCCTTGCGCGCGGCGTGAATGATGGCAGGCATGGATTGGGTGTCCAAATTAGCCGACCCAGAATGGCTATCGGCGTACGGGCAAGCCGCTGGAGCGATTTTCACTGCCCTCGCGGTGGTAGTGGCTTTATGGGTGGCATTTCGAGATGGCTTGTCGCGTCGGCGGGACGAGCGCCGTCGGGCCGAGGCTCAGGCTAGGTTGGTTATCGTGAGCCGAAAGGTCGAAATCGTGGCGCCGGACCACGCACCCGGCCCGCGTGAGGTCGTGTTCTACCACGTGTCGATGACCATAGAGAATCTTGGAGACCGCCCCATCCTCGACCTGACCATGACCGGGCGGGTTGCCAATTGGGAAACGGCCGATCCGCAGCTCACCAATGTGCGCCCGCTGTTGACTGCCTCGCAGCAATATCTTCAGCCCGGGGAGAAGGCATACCTGTCCTTGATCGCCGCACAGGTGACCCACCTGAACCTACGCTCGTGCGAGATCTCATGGATGGACGCAGACGGGCGGCGTTGGAGAGAACGAATCGCTCCCAAGGTCGTGAACCACGCAGCCGATCGGGAAAAGCGGCTTCAAGAGATGCATCCAGGCGACCGCGTGTGGGCGCGGTTAGTAGGCGATGTGCCTTTCCTAGAAGATGCCGATGCGGCCGGCGGTGACAGCGCTTGAGCCGCTGGGTGGACACCCAGCCTACCCAACTGCCTACGACCCCGCTGAATCATCGGCTTTGTCTTGACCGGGCAGGAGCAGGCCACGGTCCGAGTGCGTGTCGGCGTGGAAATGGCCGCCGACACCCAGCTCTCGGCGGGCGGCTTCGTGGAAGCGGTTGATAGCGGCGAAGACTTCGACATGCCGCTGTCGCCAATCGTGCAGCTCGTCGAGGACGACGCCGCGAGCTTGCCACTCGACCCGGGCCACGGCGTCCTTGAGATCGTGGGCGGCGTCGATGACGGTTGCGCCGCCGACCAACATCACGCGCTCGAAGGCGAGTGCTCGCCGCTCGCTGGCGCGGACAAGCGAAGTCAACAGGTCCTGCTGATCGTGTGGATCTTCGCGCATGTTGTTGCGTACCTCGTACAGCAGGACGGCAGCGTGGACTTCGGCGCGGCACCGGTCGATAAACCGGGAGTACGAACTGAGGCGGCGGCCGTCCCACCTGGTCAGCAGGAGCTGCTTGTTGCGGGAACGCTCGGTCAGGTAGTTGGTCAAGTACGTGGTAAGGCCGCCCAGCAGCACGGCGGCGATGGTGACGAGCTGGGTAACTGCGTCCACGCGAATCCTGGCCCTCGGTCTCGACTGCGGTCGGGCCTACGAGCATATGTTGATGCAGTTACATCAATCTCACCCCTGGTAGTGGGCTCCGAGCCGTTGCAGCGCCTCGCCACGCGCCTCGATGACACGCATACGAGTCATCCACTCGGCCGTGCCAGACCATCCGGGTTGGCTGGTGAGCTGAGCGGGATGCTTGCGATAGAGCAGGCCGGGCTTGGCGATGAAGTAGCCGTCGCTGACGACGGAGGCGGCGATGAGTAGGCCCGTGTCTTCGCCGCCAGGAAGGGCCATCCAGCCGCCGAGCGCCATCGCCAGCTCGGTTCGGATGCATAGCGTTGCCGGGTGTACGGGCAGGCGGTACTTGTTTTCGGTGAAATAGCTCAGGACTGCACCGGCCTGTAGGCGTCCCTCGGGTGGGTCGGCGTGCTCCCATCCAACGGTGGTCCCGTCAGGCATGAGATCGAGAACGCTCGCCGTGGTCCATCCGATCGCCGGGTTCTCAGCGAGAACCGTGACGTCGCGTGCGAGGGCACCCGGCGTGATCTGGTCGTCGGCATCCAGGACGCGCAGGATCGATCCTTCGGCCCGGCTCATCGCGAGGTTCCGTGCGACGCCGGGGCCTCCCTTGCTGCCGGTACCGACGCTGATGCGAGAGTCGTCGGGCAAGGCTGCGGCGACATCGCCGGTCTCGCCGTCCTCCTGGACGGTCCATTGCCACGTCCAGTCAGGAGGCAGTTCCTGCGCGGCAAGCGATGCGTAGGCATCCGCGAGGTACGGGATGCTCGGGCCGTGTACCGCCGTGACGATCGTGATCGTGTTGGTCATGCCTGCCACCTGGTCAACTTGGTCGTGTAGACGAACTCGGTGCGATCGGCGGGAATCAGCACGTCGGAGACCTCCACGACGTGGTCGGATGTGTCGATGGAGACCTTGCGCAGCACGAACACGGATACGCCGGGCGGCAACGCCAAGGCCTCGACCTCATCAGGTCCAGGCGGTCGTGCGGTGATGTGGTCGACGATCCGGTCCAGCTCGATGCCGATCGTGTGCAACTGGTGCTGGGTACCGCCCGGCCAGGGTTCCCCGCGTGGGTCCAGTAGTGCCGGGTTCTCTGCGGCCATGTCGTAGACCAGGTACGAGCGGTTGAGGTTGAGCGGCGTGTCTTCCTGCTTGGACCGCGTGCGGTACGTCCGCTGGAGCAACTTCGCTCCGACCGGAACGCCGAACAGCTTGGCAAGGTCCTCGGGTGCCGGACACGTCCGGTACTCGGCATGAAATTCGAGATCGGCCATGGTCAGGCCAGTGTCGCGCTCGGTGGCACCGGTGCGTCGCCGCTGGCTTTCCGGCAGCTTCACCCGATCCTTCTCCCACTGGTACCGCTCGGGCGTTCGTCGCACACGCTGACGTGGCATCCGCACGTACGTGCCCCGACCGTGGACCCGGTCGACGAGCCCTTCGGACTCCAGCATGTCCAGCGCCTGGCGAACGACCGGCAGGCTCACCTTGTAGTCCGCGCGAAGGACCTGCTCTCCGGGCAACTGCATGCCGGGCTGCAACTCACCATTTTGGATCTTTGCTCGTAGCTCTGACGCGATGCGCTCGTACTTGACCGCCATTGCCGCCCCTTCCCGAAGACCACTCCAGTTTAGGTCTTCATGAAGTCTTGTTGTCCATCGGCGACGGGCCCTACACTGAGGTCACGTCTTCATGAAGACATGAAGACATTAATTCTGTGGTGAGGGGATTCGATGGGGCGGCTGTTCGGTGACAAGCCGGCGGGACAGGTGGCGTTGGTCGATCCGCCGGTGTCTCGGGTGTTCGCGCATAAGGCGCGGGTGGCGTTCTTCGCGACGGCGCCGGTGGTCGGTGTGGTAACGGCGGGGCTCATGTCGAGCGTGCTGGCGTGGCCGCTTGCGCTCGGCGTCGGTGTGCTCGCCGGCCTGGTGGTCGGGTTCGCGGTCGCGGTGCTGGTGCGGGTCTGGCCGGTGCTGCGGGTGCTGTGGTGGTGGTCGACCGAGATCACGGCTGGGCTGCTGGTGCTGCTCGGCCTGTCCGGGCTGGCCCGGTTCACCTCGCCGCTGGTGGCGGCGCTCGTGGTCGTGCCGGTCGTCGGCGTCGTGGCTGGTGTGCCGGTGGTGCGTCGGTTCGTGGTGGCGTGGTGGTGGTGTGCGGTGGTGCGTCACCGGTTGCGGGCCTGCTTCGCGCAGTTCATCCGTACGCCGGGCAAGGGGCACGTTGCGTCACTGCCGCTGATCCTCGCGGCCCGTCCGACGCCGGCGGGTGAGCGGGTGTGGGTGTGGCTGCGTCCGGGCCTGGACTTGACGGATCTGGACGGGCGTACGGGCAAGTTGGCGGTGGCGTGCTGGGCGGGTGAGGCGCGGGTGGTGCGGGCGTCGGCCCGGTTCGCGGCGCTGATCCGGGTGGACATCACCCGCCGCGATCCTCTGGCTCGGTTGGTGTCCTCGCCGCTGCCGACGCTGCTGGATGGGTACGGGCCGGCGCCGGTGTCGCCGGGGATGCCGCCGCTGGATCTGGGCCTGGACCTGGACGACGTACCCGAGCCGCCGGTCGAGCCGGAGCGGCGGCGCCGCTGACCGCCTCTGTGCCAACCAACCTGCGGGCTGGTTGGTGCGGTGGCCGCCAGACCTGGCGTGACCAACAGTGATCGATTCGAGGGAGTGACGTTCGGTGGCGAACGAAACGAGTTTGACGGTGGTCGGGAACCTGACCGGCGACCCGGAGCTGAAGTACACCACGGCTGGTGTGGCGATGGCGAAGTTCACGGTGGCGTCCACGCCGCGTGTGTTCGACCGGGCCACCGGCCAGTACAAGGACGGCGAGGCGTTGTTCATCTCCTGCACGGTGTGGCGGGAGATGGCCGAGCACACCGCCGAATCCCTCCGCAAGGGCCTACGCGTCGTGGTGACGGGCCGGCTGCGCCTGTCGCGGTGGGAGACCGAGGAAGGCGAGAAGCGTTCCGCCTACGGGCTGGATGTGGATGAGGTCGGCCCGTCGCTGCGTTTCGCCACGGCGGCCGTGAAGAAGGCCACCCGCACGGGTGCCCGCGACGGGTTCGTCCCCGACCAGGTGCCTGACGAGCTGTGGGACTCCGCCGCCCCGGCCGGCATGAGCCACGCGGCCTGACAAGGGAGCGGATTATGCCGACGTTGGTTGCTTCGGGTCCGGCCGGTGACATGCCGGCCGGCCCGGCCCTGTCCATCTTCGACCCGGTGTTCATCGGCATCGACGAGTTCGGCCACCGGGTCACCACCCCTTTGATCTACCGCAACATGCTCATCGGCGGCGAACCCGGCGCCGGCAAGTCCGCCCTGTTGAACCTGTTGGTCGCGCACGCCGCGTTGTCGCTGGACTGCCGGCTGTGCCTGCTCGACGGCAAGCGGGTCGAACTCGGGCAGTGGCGGCGGTGCGCGGACGTGTTCGTCGGCCCCGACCAGGGCCACGCGATCCGCACCCTGCAACGGCTGCAAACGGTGATGGACAACCGGTACGCCTACCTGGAGTGGTTCGGCGAGCGCAAGGTCGGCCCCGTCCACGACTTCCAACCGATCGTGGTCGCGATCGATGAGATCGCCTACTTCTCCGCAACAGCCGGCGACAAGAAGACCCAGGAGCTGTTCGCCGCGCTGCTGCGGGACCTGGTCGCCCGGGGCCGGGCGGTCGGGATCATCGTCATCGCCGCCACACAGCGCCCGTCGTCGGACATCATCCCCACGTCGTTGCGGGATCTGTTCGCGTGGCGGTTCGCCGGCCGCTGCACCACCGATGTGTCCTCCGACATCGTGCTCGGCCACGGGTGGGCCAACAAAGGGTGGTCGTCGAACACGATCAGCCCGAACAACCAGGGCGCCGGCCTGCTCATCGCCGAGGGCGGCAGCCCGCAACTGGTCAAGACCGCCTACCTGACCGATACCGACTGCGCCCGCATCGCCGCCTACGCGGCCACGATGCGCGACGCGCTGCGTGCCGAGGGCCACGCCGCCGCGCCGGCTGTCCCACCGTCCAAGCCGGCCGCTGGCCTGCCCGAAGCCGCCTGAACAGGAGACCACCCGATGAACCCGATCACCCGCCTGCTCAACGCCATCGCCGACCGCCAGGGCGACGACGCCGCCGACCGCGCCCGCGGCCTTCACGTCACCTACGTCAACGGCGTCCGCACGGTCCACCTGCCTGAGCTACCCACGGTCGCCACGGCGTACCGGTCGCGGCTGCTCGCCGCCGGGGAGCTGGACGACCCGGCCGCGTGGGCGCTCGCCCACCGCGAGGCCGCTGCCCCTGCGGCGTCGGCGGGCCGGCCGGTCCTGCGTCGGGTCGCCTGACCGCTTCCGTGCCGGCCGAGCGAGTCCGTTCGGCGGGTGCGGTGGCCG
>NZ_BAAALS010000023.1:0-110266 GCF_039528415.1 Luedemannella helvata | reverse complement strand
GCATGACGGAGATCCTCTCAAGAAAAGAGGTCTCTACCAGCACCGGGGCGGTTCACGGTGCTTCTACGATGTGTTTATGAGTGGGCCGCGAGCGTTGCTGTACTGGGATCCGATGCCGCATGTCCCGGCCGTTTTCGCGTCGCAGCCGCGGGACGGCCTGTGGCCCGATGTAGCTGCGACGTTCCACGGCAAGTGGGAGGAGCGCAACTGGCGCAACGTCCCTGGCCCCTTCTACGGAGCTATGACCGACAACTGCTGGGTCGGCCGACTGCACGCGCCGCTACACGTTCTCTACGGCGACGACGTCGACTACGAGCAGGAGTTCCTTTACCGCCAGCCGGGCAACCTCGAGCAACTGCGTGCTGTCATTGTCGCCGCGCAGGAGGATCCGTGGGCAGGCTGGGCGTGTGACGGTGACGCCCACTGGACGCCGATCCTCGTGCGCCAGTGGTGGCGCGAACGCGAACGCGTGCGCGAATGGATCACGGCGAAACATCGGCGATGGAGCGTCTCGGACCGCATCGACGAACGAGAGGCAGCGACCGGACTCGCCGACTACCTGGTCTACCTCGACGGTGACCTGAAAGTCCACTTGCAGGCCTACAGCTACTTCTTGGACAACCACGTCAGCCCGACCGCCGGCGACTGCCTACCGTCGCTGTAACCGTGGATGCCCGGCCACCAACGGCCCGCGCCCATCGCGGCAGATCCGCACGCCTGTCGCAATGACCTGCGTAACGAGACATCGGCGGCCCGATCGCACACCCACGGCGGCAAGTGGGAAGACGGGCGACCGGCTGACGGCTATCGTCGCTGGCGATGACGCACGACGAACCACCACTGGTAAGCGCCGTCTGGCCGGACCTCGCGGCTGAGTTGGTGACCGCGCTCCGTGAGGAAGGCGAGTACAACTTGGCGGACCAGGTCGACACCCTCCACGTACTACAGCAGTGTGGCTGTGGCGATGATTTCTGCCAAGGCTTCTATACCGCCCCAAAGCCGACCGGGGCATACGGCCCCGGCCACCGAAACATCGGCTTGAGCCCATCCAAGCCGGGCTACCTGATCCTTGATGTAGTCCACGACGCGATCATGTACGTCGAGGTCCTCAACCGCCCGCCACTCACCTGACCGAAGGGAAGCGAAATCCGGAGCACGGCACCGCGGCATCGACCTGCGCCTTGCCCGCTCCGCATCGCAGGCCGTGACGCGTCAGAACTCCTCGGGCCACCCGATAACGCGTTCGGTGACGACTCCCCGGAGGTTGGCTCTCTCCTACCGAACCCCAGTGACGGCCGTTCGCCCGTACGCCAGATCGTGCGTCAGAACGTAACTGAACTTCGCATAGGACAAGTCGGTGTCACGCAGGTCGGCATTGGTGAGATCGCAGCCGACAAAACGGGTGCTTCGAAGCGAAGCACCCCGCAGGTCGGCGCCACGGAAGTCACAAAAACTTGAAAAAGTGGCCGTCAAGGGTCCGATGCCGAAGATCGCAACCCGCGAACGACCGCGTCGTAGCCCCAGGCAGGTTGCTAATCGGCGAACAGTAGCGTGATCGCTCGGTACTGAGCCACCGACTTGCAGCGCACTCATCTCGGCAGATCCGGTCGCGATAGCTTGACCATCGGCTCCTACGGAGAGCGACGCAAGCAGTTGAGCGGAAGCCGGGCCGACGAACACCCACGATCAACAGGTGGCGCCGGTTGTCACGAACGTCAGCCACGCGAAGCGCGACGAGGTGCTCCCAAACTGCCGGAGATCTGGCACCCGTTACCGCGGATGCGGATGCGGATGCTGGCAGCGGTTGGATTGGATCACCGGCGATCGGATAAGATTTCGGTACTTATCTGGACCACCGTTCGTCATCCGCCGCAAGCGGAAGCGGGCGCCTCGGGTAGGTCCATATACTGTTACGTATCAACATGGGGGAGCTGAGTGTGTCGGAGAGGCGGCAGTACGGGCAGTTCTGCGGCCTCGCGTCCGCCATGGACATCATTGGTGAGCGGTGGACCATCCTGATCGTCCGGGAACTGCTCATCGGTCCGGGCCGGTTCAGCGACATGATCGAAAACCTGCCCGGCGTCAGTCCCAACATGCTGGCCGACCGCCTGCGGTTCCTCACCGAGCAGGGGATCATCGAGGTCGACAAGGTCCCTGGCGACGCGCGCGGCAAGCTATACCGGCTCACCTCGCTGGGCGCGCAGTTGCGCCCGGCCATCCATGTGCTGGCCCGATGGGGCATGAACTTTCTCACCGAGGAGGATGCCACCCGGTCCGCCAGCCGCGCGGCCTGGGGATTTCTCGCCGTGCAGACGATGATCGACGTGGGCAAGCCGACCGGGGTCGACGAGGAGTACGAGTTCCGCGTCGACGACGAGGTCTTCTTTATCATCGTCCACGATGGCGCGGCCACGGCCCACCGCGGGCCGGCGGAGAATCCGGCACTGGTGCTCAGCGCCGACGCCGAGACCTTCATCCGGGTCGGCGCGAAGCTGATCAGCCCGATCGAGGCGGTGCTCACCGGGAAGATCACGGCCGAGGGCGACCCCGACGCGGTGCAGCGGTGCACCCAACTGCTCGGCCTCGACCAGCTGGTCCGCGCCGCCTGAGTCTCCTGGCGCATACGGGCGCCGCCACCGGTGGGGGACCCGGCGGCGGCGACAGTGGACGGCGCTACACCGGCACGGCGCGGGCCGCGCGGGCCCGCCGCGCCCACCAGAGCAGCCCGACGAAGGTGCCGATCAGGCAGTACGCCCCAGCCAACTGGAACGCGAACGCGACGCCGCCGGTCGCGATGATGAGGCCGGCGAGGAGCGTTCCGGCGCCGGACGAGATCGAGTCGGCCGCCGACGCGATCCCGAACGCGCGGCCGGTGCCGCCGGCCGGCGCGTGCCGGGCGATGAGTGCGTACGTCACGGGCACGGACACGGCCATCAACAGGCCTTCGACGACGGACAACACGATCGCGAGCCACACCGTGCCGGTGTACGCGTAGGCGAACGCGAGGGCGCCCAACAGCATGGTCGCGCCGCCGCTGACCAACCACCGGTTGGTTCGGGGCAGCACCCGGTCGGCGTAGCGCGACAGGAGGACCACCGGGAGCATCGTGGCCACAAAGGACCACGCGATCACCAGGTTCGAGGCGCCCAGGCCGCGCAGGAACAGGCCCCACAGCACGGCGTAGACGCCGTACATCGTGGCGCTCGTGGTGACCAGCGCGACGATCGGCGCGATCGCCCGTCCGACCGAGGCCATGGTGGCACGCTCCGTCGCGCCGTCGCCGGCGGCCGGTACGTCGGGTTCGGCGACCGTCGGCCGCCGCAACAGGAAGGCAACCACGGTTGCCGTACTCAGCATCGCGGCCGCGAACCAGGGCGCGGCCGCGGTGCCGTCGATCACCACGAACCCGACGAGCAGCGGGCCGATCAGCGCACCGGTCGTACCGACGCTGTTCAACGTGCCGAACGTGCGCTCGTGCTCCTCCTTCGGGGTGCCGAGGGCGATCGTGGTGCGGAGTGCGGTGTTCGCCGTCGAGGTGCCGGCGGTGGAGATCAGGTATGCCGGTCCCATCAGGGGCCAGACCGGCACGAAGATGAACGCCAGCACGCCGATCACGGCCACCAGCAGCCCGCACACGAGCGCGCGCCAGGCGCCGAACCGGTCGACCAGTTTGCCCGAGACGAGCCCGGCTGCCGTCGCGCCGAGCGCGGCGAACACCATCACCACGCCGATGTAGCCGACCGGCACGCCGCGGTCGAGCAGGTACGGCGCGACGATCGCGATCGTGCCCATCTGCGAGGCGCGCGCGAGGAACGTGACCGTGTACGCCCCGCGCGGCGAGATCGACTCCCGTGCCAGCGGCGCCACCGCCAGCGGCACCGATGCCTCAACGGCGCTCATTCCCGGCCACCGGTGTCCACGATGCCGACGGCGCGGCTGTGCGGAGCCATCGCCTGCACCCAGAAGCGGAGGCGGTTGAGCAGGCCCGGCGCCCACAGCGCGCGGGACAGTTCCAGGTCGTCCGCGGTCAGGCCGCGGTGGCTGACCATCACCAGCGTCGCCCGCGGCACCGGCCACAGCCGGACCGTGGCGACGCTGCGGGTGGTCGGCCACGCCGGTGTGTCCAGGACGACCTTGACGTACTCGCCCTCGACCTCGCCTATCGACGTTCCGGACACGCCGAGTTCGGGCAGCTTCCAGCCCACGCCATCGGCGGTCTCCGCCGCGTCGTCGCCCGTCCAGTCGCGCAGGGCCGCGGGATTGGTGAGCCCGCGGTACACCTGGGGTGGGGTGCCCTTCTGGATGATGTCGCTGACCAGCACGTTGTGCGTGCCGTCGGGGTGGCGGAAGGTCGGGTCCTGCTTGCTGCCAGGACGGTAGGTCAGGGTCACGGCGGGCCTCCCATCGCGGGGATCTTCAGCGGTCGGGGCCGCGGCCGTCGCCGACCGCGGCCCCGGGTGGTGGTTCAGGCGCGGAGGTTGCGGAACTCCTCGGCAACCGCCATGAACTGCTCCTCGCGTAGCGAAGCCTCTTCGGCGCAGGCGCCCGCGCTGGCCTCGATGCCGGGGCCGAGGGGGAACGCCTTCTGGAACTGGATGCCGACCTGCGGCGGCACCTCGTACGCCTCGACGCCGACGCCGAGACCGGTGACCTCGGCCGCGACCTGGCGCTTGCCGAGGTACACGTCGAAGATCGCGTTGTAGACGATGATCGCCGGGAAGTCCGCCGAAGCGGACTGGGCGATCGCGAGGCTACGCGGCTGCTGGACGTCGGACAGCGTGATGGTGACCCACTCGGACAGGAGCTCCGAGTAGCCCGCCACCTCCCACGTGTTGATCTGGAACTCGAACTGCCGGTGCCCACCGGCGTTCGTCACGGGGGCGCCGCGGTCGAGTTCGAGGACGGCGGTCATCTTGAGGACTTCCTTGACCTCCCCGTCGACGACGATCGGGATGTTGAGCTCGGAGCGCTGGTACTCGATGCCCGGGACCGGGGGGAACTCGGTCTGGGGCGCGAGCGGGCTGATCTGTGGTGAGGTCATTACGTCTACTCCTCGCCTCCCACTATCGTGGGACCAGGGTCACGTCGATCGGCGGATGAGCGCCCCGCTGGCAACGCGGAGGGTGCGTCCTGCCCGCCGTTCGGCGTGGCCGCCTTCTTGTCCCGGCTCCTCGGCCGGAGACAGCTGTGGAGATGCGTTCCGGCCGGCCGGCGGGGCCTGGTCCGGTTGCCCGCCGGTCCTATCGCGTTCGACGGCGCCGCCCAGCGCGGCCTCGATCCGCGCGGCGTCGACCCGCAGGGACTGGCCCGGTTCGAGGTCGGGCGCGCGGTACATCAGGTCGGCCAATGCCGTCTCCAGCACCGATCGCAGCCCTCGGGCACCGGTGGCCCGGGCGTGCGCCCGTTCGGCGACGGCGGTGAGCGCGTCCGGGGTGAGGTCGAGCACGTGCCCGTCGAGGCGGAACAGCTCCTCGTACTGCGCGACGAGCGAGTCGCGGGGTTCGGTGAGCACGCGGCGCAGTTCGGCCGCGCCGAGCTGGTCGAGCCGCACGATCACCGGGAACCGCCCGACGAACTCCGGCAGCAGACCGAACGAGATGAGGTCGCCGGGCTCGGGTTCGGCGGCACGGTCGGTGGTCCGGGACACCGGTTCGCGTCGCGGGTCGAACCCGAAGCTGTTGGACGCCTTGCGCGTACCGACGATCTCGTCGAGGCCGACGAACGCGCCGCCGGCCATGAACAGGACCTCGGACGTGTCGAACCGGCGCACTTCGCCGGCACGTCCCGTCGGGTCGGTCTGGCGGCCCTCGAGCGAGACCATGGTGCCTTCCAGCGACTTGAGCAGGCCCTGTTGCACGCCCTCGCCCGACACGTCGAGCCCGGCGGTCGCCTCGCGGCGGGCGAGCTTGTCGACCTCGTCGAGGAACACGATGCCGCGCTGCGCGGCGGTGATGTCGCCGTTGGCGGCGATGACGAGCCGCCGGAAGATGGACTCGATGTCCTCGCCCGCGTAGCCGGCCTGGGTCATGGACGTGACGTCGGCGACCACGAAGGGCACGGCGAGGGTGCGGGCCAACGTCTCGGCGAGCAGTGTCTTGCCGGTGCCGGACGGGCCGATGAGCAGGATGTTCGACTTGGCGAGCCGCACGCCGCCCGGCTCGGTGCGGCCGACGCGCTTGAAGTGGTTGTAGACCGCGACGCTGAGCATGCGTTTCGCGGCGTCCTGGGCGACCACGTGCTGGTCGAGTTCGGCCACCAGCGCGGTCGGCGTCGACGTGCCGGCACGGTCGCGGCGGTTGGCCCGCCCGGCGAGTGCGGCGAGCCCGGTGCGCGCGCAGTCGGGACAGATCGCGGTGCCGGTGCCGGTGATGAGCGCGTCGACGCCGAATTCGTTGACTCCGCAGAACGAGCAGAACAGTAGGCGCCGCTTGGGACCAGCCACCGTCCCCCCTCAACGAACCAAAGTTGGTATAGAGAAGAGTAGTAACTTTTCATCAAAGGTGTCAATGGACTCTCGGCTGCGGTGTTTACCAGCGTATTTGATCGAGAGAAGATGTTGGGCTTGTTCCGACGATAGGAAAAGCAATACCATTTTCTCAAGCTTCTCCCGGCGGAGGGAAGACATATGGCCACGCTTGCCGTCATCACCGTCAACGTCCACGACATGGATCAGGCGGTCGTCTTTTACACGGAGCATCTGGGGTTCGGCGTCCGCGACGCCGCGGCCGCTCCGGCATACGTCGAACTCGAGAGCCAAGGACCGTTGCTTCTGTTGCAGCAGTGCGAGCGCCCGGCCAAGGCCGACTATCCTGACGGTGCGTGCGTGCTGCTGAACCTCGCGATCGACGACGTGGAGGCCGAACTGGGGCGGTTGCGGGCCATCGGCGCCGACGTGCTGCACGACAAGCCGCAGATCTGCCCCGTTGGCCGGTACATCGCTGTCGCGGACCCGAGCGGCAACGTCGTCGAACTCATCGAGTTCACCCGCTGAGCGCGCCCGGCCGGTGCCGGCGCTGGCACTGGGCGGACGGTTCGCCGCTTGTACTTCTTCCCGGACGGCTCGGTGTGCGTCGTCGACGTTCGCCCCCACACCACGTTGAGCACGCGCCCGAGCCGGCGAGTGGCACGCGACCTACACGGTCACCGGTGGCACTGCGACCGCGGTCCAGTTCTCGTGGATGAGCGCGAAGCAGCGCACGCGCTCGGCCGGGTCGTGGATGCCGGTGGTAATGATCAATTCGTCGGCGCGCAGGTCGGCGGATAGTTCCTGGAGTCGGCCGACGACCTGGGCGGGCGTTCCGATGACGGCGATCGAGCGCACCCGCTCCCGGGCGGTGGCGAACGCCGGGTCGTCGGCCGCGCCGCCGGCTTCCGCCAGGGTCGGGATCAGCCCGGCCTGCGCGCTGCCGTGCCTGCTCCAGGCGAGTGCGTACGCGTCGGCGAGGTCCGCGGCGCGCGCCGCGCTGTCGGCGCAGAAGACGAGCAGCGACACCGCTGTCCATGGGAACGGTGCGGAGCCGGTCGGTTCGAACCCGGCGCGGTAGGCGGCCATGGCGTCCGGGGCGCCGTCGAGCGTCGGTGCGAGGTGTGCGGCGAAGCCGTAGCGGACGCCGGCCAGGGCCGCCGTGAGTCCGCTCTGCACGCTCGAGCCGAACACCCACCGGTCCGGCAGCGTGGCGTCGGCGGGCATGGCGACCACGCCGTGGTAGGGGTGCTCCTTCGGCAGGCCATCGGCGAAGCCGAGCAGTTCGGCGAGCCGGTCGATGAACTCGTCCGGCCTAGCCAGTGTGCGTTGCTGGCGCAGCGCGAGCGCGGTGAGCGGGTCGCCGCCGGGTGCCCGGCCTAGGCCGAGGTCGATCCGCCGTGGGTAGAGGGTGTGCAGGACCTTGAACGTCTCGGCGATCGCGAGCGGCGCGTGGTTGTTGAGCAGCACGCACCCGGCACCGACCCGGATCCGGCTGGTGCGCGCCGCGATCGTGGACATCAGCACGGCGGGTGAACTCGACGCGAGGCTGCCGATGTTGTGGTTCTCGCCGACCCAGAACCGCTCGAATCCCAGGCTGTCGGCCATCTCGGCGAGGCGGACGGTGTCACCGAGGGCATCCGACAACGGGCGACCGGTCGTGCCGATGGACAGATCCAGGATGGACAGCAGTGGTGACGGCACGGCACGACCTCCGGTATCGACAGACATCTCGAACGACCGATGCGTTGCAGGACGCTTGAGAATCATATAGCGTGTTGATCCGGGACGTCGACCCCTCGTGGGAGGAGAGCCCGATGAAACCCCTTTGCGTCTGCTCGTTCTGCGGCGCCAGCGAGTTCACGGCCGACGTGCTGCTCGCCGGAACCGGGGCGTACATCTGCGGCACGTGCGTGACCTCGGCCGCGCAGAGCATCGCGGACGCGGAACTCGCCCGCTACGGCGGCTCGACGACGGACCCGACGGCGTTGGCCGCGCACGTCGACCGGTGGGTCATCGGGCAGGAACGGACCAAGCGCGTGCTGTCGGTGGCCGTTCACAACCACTATAAGAGAATCAACAAGGCGGCCCACAATCTGCAGAAGTCCAACGTGCTTCTGATCGGCCCGACGGGGTGCGGCAAGACGCTGCTCGCGCGCTCACTCGCCGAGGCGCTGCAGGTCCCGTTCGTGGTCGCCGACGTCACGGGCCTCACCCAGGCGGGCTACGCGGGCGAGGACGTGGACTCCGTCGCGGAGATGCTGTTCCGCGCCGCCGACGGTGACGTGGCCCTCGCGGCGCGGGGCATCGTGGTGCTCGACGAGATCGACAAACTGGCGCGCCGCTCCGTCGGGCTCACCCGCGGGTCGCTCGACGTCTCCGGCGAGGCCGTCCAACAGTCGCTGCTGAAGATGGTCGAGGGCACCCAGGTCCGCGTGGGGGTCACTCCGCAGGGGCGCAGTCACGAGATGTCCACGGCGGATGTCCTGTTCATCGCGAGCGGCGCGTTCTCCGACCTCGCGGAGATCACCCGGGACAGGGTCCGGCGCAGTCCGCTCGGCTTCGGCTCGCCCCTCGTGGTCGCCGACGAGGGCGTCGACCCGGAGTTCGAGGACCTGGTGGAGTTCGGCATGCTCCCCGAGTTCCTCGGTCGGTTCCCGGTGGTCAGCCGGTTGGCGGCCCTCGACGTGCCGCAACTGCGCCGGGTGCTGCTCGACGTCGAGCACGCCCTCGTCCCGGAGTACCGCACGTTGTTCGCGCTCGACGGGATCGATCTGCGTTTCACCGACGCCGCAATCGACCGGATCGCCACACAGGCGGCGACGCTGGGCACGGGCGCACGTGCCCTGCGCCGCATCCTCGAGGACCTGCTGACCGACGCCATGTTCCACGCGACCCGGCTACCCCGTGGCACCAGCCTCACGGTAACCGGCGCCGACGTGGAGGCCGGTCGCGTCGGGCAGCTCGACGACCTGCTGGGCGACCGGGCGGATCCACAGAAAGCGGCGGAAGAGGCCATGCGCGCGCGGTTCAGGCGCCGCGCCAGCGGCTGACCCGCCGGACGCAAGGAGCGCCATCCGAACAAGTCCTGTGAAGGAGGTACGGAAATGTCAATCGCAACCGACGTGGTGCAGAGGCCGATGGAGGCCTTCCCACCGGAGCCCGAACTCGAGCACGAACGCTCCGAGCTGAGCCTCCCGCTCGTCGTCGACGGCGAGGTCAAGGAGGTCATCCGGATGGAGTCGCTGCTGAAGATGCAGCGCTCCGCGCCGGTGCTCAACGCCGCCGGCGTGCGCCAGTTCGAGTTCATCATCGTGGAGTGGGAGGTCGCGGGCTTCTGCGAGACGCTGGGCGACTGGGTGCAGATCACGCTCTCGCCCAACATCCCGCAGCCGAAGAGCGTCTGTGTGTCCCAGCAGCACGGCTCGGACTACCCCGCGATCATCGTCTACAACGCCATCATGGACGTGTACCTGGGCAAGCGTCTGGTGGATCCGCAGTACGTGGGCCTCGCGGTGGGCGCCGACGTCATGCAGATCCCGCCGCGCAACCACGTGCACTTCCAGAAGGCGTTCAACCTCGGTGAGGGGTTGGACATCATGTCGGCGTCGTGCGCCACGATGGCGTCCATGCCCCCGGAGGAGTGGGAAACCAAGGCGACCGAGTTCCGTCGCCTGCGGGCCAACTGACACACGTACCAACCCGGAGGTCCCAGCGTCTGCTAGGGCCTCCGGGCCGTCTTCGAGCCAGGAGGGTCACCGTGATCGCGGAGCGCGAATCCGGCAACTATGCACTGCTCAAGTACACCGAACCCAACGGCGACCGGCGGCTGGTCGTCTCGTACGTGATCGAGGAAACGGCGTCGCAGGACGTCTACCGGGCGTTCACCGATCCGGACGTCGCCGCGCGCTGGTGCGACGTGATGTCCCCGGGCGACGGCGGAGGGCTGACGCTCCTGCTGCCGGACGCGCCGGGCCCGCTGTCGCTCGTGCGTGCCCGGCCCATGGACCAGCTCGAGTTCGCCGTGCCGCACGCGGGTGGTGGGCCGAGCACCGTGATCTTCAGCATCGCGCCGGCCGAGCGGCAGACCGTGCTGGTCGCGTCGCACCGGCATCTGCCGGTCGAACACGAGCAGCTGTGGAGCGCGTTCTGGTGTGGGCCGATGTTCCTGCGTCTGGGTGATCTGCTGCGTCATGGCGGCGCCGCCGCGCGTCCCACGATCGTCCAGGTCCGGTAGTCGTTAAATTCTGATGTCGGCACCGTGGTGGATATGGATGGAGTAGCAGGGATCGCACTATTCTGTGCGCCAGCGACGGAAGTAGGATGATGTCCACGACACTCGCGCAATCCCGATTCGGCCCGATCACCTGGGCAAATGGACGTCGTTCCCTGCTGTTCACCGCCGCGGCGACCAGAGCCGCCAACTTCGCCCTCATCTCCATCATCGCCAGATACCTGTCCGACCAGGGGTTCTCCGCCGACACCATCGGCATCGTGCTCGCGGCCGCCGGCCTGACCTCTGCCGCGTCGCAGGCGGGCTGGGCGCGGCTGATCACCCGGCAGGGCCCGGCGTTGGCCGGCATCGTGGCCGCCACGCTGGGCACGGTCGGGTGCGCCATGCTCGGTTTCGCCTCCGTGCCGGTGACGCTCATAGCGGCGGACGTGGTACTCAGCGCGGGCTTCACTGGGCTGGCCACCACGGTGCGCACCGTGACCGGCACGCAGGTTGACGACGAGGCCGAGGGCGAACGCCGGTTCGGCCAGCTCAGCAGTTGGCAGACGGTCGGCGGCCTGGTGGGCCCACTCCTGCTGGGCTCACTGGTGATCGGCAGCAGTGACATCGCCCCCTGGTTCGCGGGCGGGCTGTGCGCGGCGGTGCTGGTGCTGTGGGTCGTGCTGGCCTGGCGTTCCCGCGCCGCCGCGCGCCCGGCCGAGGAGGCTGGCGAAGCCGCCGACGACCGGCGCGGGTCCGACTCCGGCACCGCCCGGGCGTGGCGGCTCGCCTGGACCATGCGGCTGGTGTTGCTCTGCACGGTGGGCACCTCCTTCCTGTACGGGGCCAACGTGGTGCTCTGGGGCCTGTACCTGAAGGATCTGGGCGCCAACCCGGCCGTGACCGCGTGGTCGTTCGCGGTGTTCAGCGCGCCGATGGTGCTGATCTCGCCGCGCGCCGGCCGCATCTGGGGCCGGGTCCCGCGCACGGCGGCGATCACGTTGGGATCCGTGTCGCTCGGCGCGATGGCCATCGTCTACGGCAGCGTGCAGAACATGCCGCTCGCCGTGGCGTTGACGCTGGTCGAAGGGTCACTGATGGCGCTGACCATGCCGATCATCGCGGCCCACGTGTCCGTCCTGCTGCCGGAGAAGGACGTCGCGCACGGGTACGCGCTCTTCGGCGGCGTGGACATCACGCTCAGCGTGCTCGGCACGGCCGCGGGCGGCGGCCTCATCGCTCTGATCGGCGTCGGCCCGACGTGGTATGTGTGCGGCGTGCTGTGCATCGCCTGCGCGGCCCTCGCGTGGACCCTGCGCACGCGCCCGCAGTCCGTGGCCGACCCGGTCTGACCACAGAAAACCGAATCCCGAACGCGGAGGTAGGACACTAATGGCGCTCAGAGTCATCACCGTCGGCGTGCACGACATGGACGCGGCGGTCACCTTCTACACCAAGATGCTCGGCTTCGACGTCCGCGACGCGAGCATGGCACCCCACTTCGTCGAGCTGGAGAGCGAGGGCCCGACGCTGCTGCTCGCCCAGTGCGAACAGCCCGCGGTCTCGACCTATCCGGCGGGTGCGACGATCGCGCTCGACGTGGACACCGACGACGCCGCGGCCGCGCTGGAGCGGTTCCGCGCGGCCGGCGCCGACCTGGTGCACGACACGCTCCAGGACTCGCCTGTGGGGCCGTACTTCGCCGTGCGTGACCCCAGCGGCAACGTCATCGAGATGGTCCAGTTCGACTGATTCAGGCGGCCTGCGCGCGCATCCGCCCCGGGTGTGGCAACCGGACCAGCGCGGCCAGGACGATCGGCTGAGCGACCGCCTGGAAGTCCAGGTCCGGATGCCAGGCACGGACGCTGCCCTCGATCACCAGCAGGGTCAGGATCGGCACCACGAACGCCGCCGACACGAAGATCCGGTGGCGGCGTTGCAGCGCGAAGAGTTCATCGACGAACGAGGCGATGCTGAACTCGCCCGCGGGCAGCCCGGTGTAGCGCCGCACGATGTCGGTCACCTCCGCGTCGAACAGGTCGCGGTCCAGCGAGGCCGGCATCGTGACGGCGGCGTCCACGATGCTGCGCGCGCACCGCACCCCGTTGCCGAGGCTCAACCCCAGGAAGAACTCGCAGAACTGGCGGCGCAGCACGTCGTCGGGGGTCACCACGAAGCCTGCGTCGACGACGCACACCCGACCGTCCCTGGCCACCCGGAGATTGCCCGGGTGCATATCGCAGTGCACCACGCCGACCGTGAAGAGCATCCGGAACACGCACTCCGTCAAGGACTCCGCCGCAAGGCGCTGATGCTGCCGCGGGGCCTCGCGGCGCTGCGGATCGCTGAACTCCGCGAGGTAGTCCATGACGAGTACGTCCACCGACCCGCCGGGTCGCGGCGCGGGCACGGTGATCCTGGCCGGGTCGAGCCGCTCCCGCAGGACGCGCAGGTTCTCCCGCTCGCGCACGAGGTCGACCTGCCCGGCGATCGCGTCCGAGATGTGCCCGATCATGTCGAGGATCGGCAGGTGCCGCGCCCGGGGCAGGCGGACCATGACACGGGCGCCGAACCGGAGCACGGCCAGGTCACGGGCGATCGCCGTGCGTACACCCGGTCGCAGCAGCTTCACCGCCACCGGCGCGGTGCCGCCCGGGTCCGCGACCAGGTACACGCACGCGACGCTGCCCGCGCCGAGCATGCGCAGCGGGTCCGGGCCGAAGCCGTGCTCGGCCAACTGCCGGCGGACGTAGCCTGCGCGGATGGGGCGGCCGTCCTCGCGCAGTCGACCGAGCGCCCGGCACCAGCCGACCGGGACGACGTCGGCGCGCGTGCTCGCCAACTGGGCGACCTTCACGTACGCCGGGCCGAGCCAGACAGCCAGGACGGCGACCGCGGCCGCCCAGGCCGGCACGTCCCGGTGCCGGCGTACGAGCAGTCGGCGCCCGCCCATGGCCGCCGGCACCAGGAGCAGCCACAGTGGTACGACCACGCAGCACCGGATCAACCCGTACCAGACCTGGCCGCGTACTCGGGTCATCGCTTGATCCCATCGGTGTCTTTTTCGGACAGGGGCCTGCGGGGCCGGCGCATCAGCAGCACGCCGACGACAGCCACCGTGGCGGCGTCGAGCAGGAGCAGCACCGCACCGACCGGATCAACGCCGTGGGAGTGGTCCCCGGCCACCGCTTCGCCGGCCGCCGGTGCCGCGACCGTGCCCGACGCGGTGCTGCCGGACAACTCGGCCCCGTCGTCGAACGTGACGTGGAAAGCGACCGTGTAACCTCCGGGCCCGGGCGCGCGGACCGGCTGGCGCAGCCGGGCGCCGTCGGCGCTCAGCTCGCCGGCGTTGATGACCATGCCATCGGCGTCGCGCACCGCCACGTGCGACGTCGCCGCGTCGGGTCGGGAACTGAAGGTCAACACGATCTCGGCCGGGCCGGTCTCCGCCGTCGCTTCGGTGCTGACCAGTCGCGGCGGGGCGCCCGGTTTCGTGGCCAGGGCCAGTGCGGCGACCGTCGCCAGGACCGCCGCTGCGGCGACCACGACCGCCCGCGCCCGGCCGGGTCGGGCGGGGGCGTCGCCGGGCACGGCCGTGATGGTCATGGGTTCGCCGGGGCGGCCGACCGATCTCCGGCACAGGCGCACGACATCCGCTCAGCCTCGGACGCGTTGGGCCGCAGGTGCAGGTAGACCGCGATCACCATGGGGATGAACACGATGGAGTTGTAGAACAGGTGCAGCTCCACCCGCGGGACCACCAGCTGCAGGATGCTCGTGGGTGCGGTGGCGCCGAACAGGAAGGTGCCCGTCTGCCACTGTAGGAGCAGCAGCAGGTGCTCGATGTGGTGCCAGAACTGGATGACCAGCGCCACGGTCCACCAGGTCCGGGCCCGCCCGACGAAGCCGGGCCGGAGCAGGATCAGTCCAGCGATCATCACCAGGGCGTAGCCGTAGTGCAACCACTCCGAGCGGATCAGCCAGGGAAAGGCCATGCCGAGCGCGCCCAACGCCTTCGGGCGGGGCATGCCGAGGGCCCAGATCTGGAACGCCTGGGCCAGGTGTTCGGCCCAGTGCGCCAGTACGATCACCATGTAAATGTTCAGCGCGAGCCGGTGATGGGCGCTGTTGAGCGCGGCGAACCTGATCGGACGACTGGACAGAGGGATGGTCGCCTGGGTCATGAGTTGCGCTCCCTTCGGGTGAAGTCGAGGCCCCACCAGTACAGGCCACGGGCGAGGCAGACGATCGTGACGGCGAAGAACAGGGTGTAGACCACGTTGAACAGCATCAGGACGCCGTAGACGGCGGCTACCGAGCCACCGAACATGAACTGGTTGCGGCCGCTGGTGGGGGTGGTTCCCGGGTCGGTGATCATGTAGTTGGTGAAGAGCACGAACGCCACCCCGGTCATCACGGTCAGGCCCGTCCACAGCGGCGCGTCCCAGACGTAGTGGCGTACCAGTGCCTGGATGACGAACCCGCCGACCCAACCGACGATGAGCGGGATCTTCTTGGTCAGCGCGGCGTTGGGCAGTGTGCCCGCCGAGATGATGACCAGCGGGATGAACAGGCGGAACAGGTCGGGAACGTTCTCCGTGAACTCGTACGGTGGCGCGATGCTGACCCAGGTGCTGAACACCAGCAGCGTGATGGTGATGCCGAAGTTCGACGGGTTCATGAAGTGCCGCATCCGGCCGTTGATCGGAGCGCGCAGCACGTACTTCGACCCGACGGCCACGATGGCGCCGAAGGCGATAGCACCGAACATGTCGTTCGCGTAGAGCAGCATGTTGACCGCGAGCGCGGTGATATGCGTGGGCAGCAGGAAGGTGTACACCCCCCAGATCCCGTGCCCGGTGAAGCCCGGCCGTCGTTGCTCGGCCCACGCCGCGACCGTCTCGAACCCGAACTCGGCGGCGTACGCCGTGATTACCGTAAGGATCGGCCAGGCCCACGGCTGCTCGAACCCGAGCACGGTGTAGCCGAGGATGTTGAGCACCGAGATGGAGATGGCGAAGTTGCGCAGGGCCAGGTAGCGCGGGTCCCGTCCGTCCAGCCGGGCAACCGGGGGCAGCGGTTTCGGGACCGGGCCGGCGACGGTCGGGGGCGCCGGGGCCCCGATGTCGCGTATCGGCGCGGTTTTCAGCTCGGTCATCGCGGCGCCACCTCCGTTGCCTGGGTGTCGAGCAGGATGTCGTGCCAGCCGGGCGCCAGGGTCACCGTGCTGCGGTGCACGGCGCCGGTCGTGTCGCGCCAGCTGAGCTCGGCCGTGACGTTCGCGGTGGCCGGCCCGAGGCCGAAGAACACGTCGAAGCTGCGCTTGCCGGAGTGGCCGCTGCCGCCGTCGACCTGGGAGATCTGGGTACGCCCGTCAGCGCCGGTGATCTTTACCACCGCGCCGTAGGCCGGGAGGACGGCGCTGCCCTGGCCAGGTCGGTGCAGTCGCAGGCCGAGGAAGTTGCCGGACGCGGGGTGGTCGTTGCGGTAGAAGGCCGGCGGGCCCCACTGCCGGGCGACCGCGAAGTCCTGCCACCCGTCGCCGTCGGTGTCGGCCACCGCGATACCCCGGGTCGGCACGCGCGCGGCCAGGCCGAGATCGGCGCTGACGTTCGCGAACCGCCCATTGTTCTCTCGGGCCCAGAACACCAGACTGTGTGAGCCGGCGATGTCGTCGGTCGGGCCCACGTCCGGCCACATCTGCGGGTTCTTCAGCATCAGGTCGTTGGACATGGCGAGTTCCTGCAGCCACGACCAGCGGTTGATCTCGCCCTTGACGAACCCGGTGGTCTGCACGATCGCCAGGTCGCCGCTGTTGTCGAAGTCGGCCATCTTCGCGTCCCAGCCCCAACCGGACCAGGCCACGTTGAGGTCGGAGGCTCGGTTGTCGAAGGGGGCCACACCGCGCGACATCGTGTCCCGGGCGGCCGCCGTGGTGGTGGTGGTGTTGACCCAGGCGAAGTTGCTCTCCTGCAGCCCCCACGGCGTGGTGATGTTGCTGACGAACATGTCGAACGCGCCGTTGTTGTCGAGGTCCCCGAAGTCGATCGACATGCTCTTGAACGAGTCGTTGCCGAGCACCATCGACTTCGGCGTGTACGGGTACCGCTTGCCGGCGAGGAGCTGGAACCGGATCCGACCCGGCTGCGACACGTTGTGGAACATGCGGTCCTGCCCGAAGTCGTTGGCGACGTAGAGCTCGGGCAGCAGGTCGTCATCGAGGTCGGCTGAGCCCGCGCCCAGCGTCCATCCGGTGGCCGCCGCCGGGTCGATCGCGCCGACGTCCTCCACGAAGCGCACCGTCGGCCCGTCGGGCGAGGACGGCGTGGGGATCCACCGCATGAGGTGCGCGCCACCGCCGTTCGTCGCCCGCGACATGGTGTGGTTCATCTGTACGTTGGGCTGGCCCTGCGGGTCGAGCACCTGCGAGTCGGGGAAGTAGTTGAACACCCCGATGTCGGGATGGCCGTCGCCGTCGAAGTCCGCGATGGACACCGCGTTGGTGTTCCACAACTGTCCCGCGTACCGGCCGTCCGGCGCCGGCGCCGTGGGCACCAGCTCGGTCGGGCGGAACGCGGCCGGACTCAGCGGGCCCGCGGCCTGACGGCCCAGGAACACCACCGGCGTGCGTCCCCAGTAGTAGACGAGCACGTCGGTGCGCCCGTCGCCGTTGAATTCCCCGGGCGCGCAGCCCATTGGCGCGACGGCGGCGTTGGTCGGCAGCGGGGCCGGATCCAGGACGAACGGGGCGTAGCGGGGCGGGGTGGTGCCGGGGGCCGGGGTGACCACCACGGTGTCGCTGCGGGTGTCGACCAGGCAGAGATCGTCGGGCCGGCCGTTGCCGTCCAGGTCGTTGACGGCGATGCCGGCGCCCACCGAAGAGATCCAGGCGCGGATGTGCTCGTAGCTGGGGTTGACCTCGCGGATGGTACGTTCCGGCAACCCCGGTGGCAGCGCGATCGGCAGTTCGGTGAAGCCGAACCGCGCGGCGACCTCGCCGCGCGCGGCGTCGGAGGCCTCGGGTCGGCGGGCCACCGCGTACAGCCCGGCCGCGACGAGGATCACGGTGACTGCGGGCACGGCCGCGCGGATCCAGGCCGGCAGGCGGCGGGTCAGTTCTGACGAGAAGGGCAGCGACGGCATGTGGTCCCCCTCATGCTCGGCGAACGCGAGTCATCCTGCCGCCGCGCCGACGACGCCGTCTTCTCATCGAGTGCTGTATACCGACCTATCGATGAATGCCGCACGATCGGAGAAGACATCGCCTGCGTGCCGGAGCGAGGCTGCAACGTGGATCGGTACCCGACCCGACACGTGTCAGTGGTGGCGATGGTGGAGGAACTGTGGCTGGAACCTGGCGGAGCGCGCGGCGACGTATCCTCACCCCGAACGTGTCGGCGACCAGGCTCGACGTGCGTGGATTCCACGCGAAGAGCGACGCCGCCACCCAGCTGCTCGAATCGATCGGCCGCACCTTCCTGGAGGGCTTCGCCGCCGTGGCCCAGGCGCGCGGACCGGTGCAGGCTCACCCCGAACTCGAGGCGGTACCGCCGCCGTTGCGCGGATTCGCCTACGAGGGCGCGGCCATGGCGTGCGCGATCCTCGACGCACTGCCGACGCCCGGCCGGGACCGGGTCCCCGCGCTGCTCACCGGCCCTGGCGCCGGCCACGTCTACATGACCTACGTCGGCGTCGGCTGGGCCATGGCACGGCTGCCGAGAGTGCTGTGGTCACGGCTGTGGGCGCCGGACCCGCTGCTGCGGTGGCTGATCCTCGACGGGTACGGGTTCCACGAGGCGTACTTCCACACCGAGCGGGTCGTCCACCGCCAACGCCCGCCCGGGGACGTGGACTGGCCGCCCGAGGGCTACCCGTCGCGGGTGATCGACCAGGGCATCGGTCGCGCGCTCTGGTTTGTCGAAGGGGCCGACCCCGACCGGATCACGGCCACCATCCGGTCGTTCGCGCCGCACCGGCACGGCGATCTCTACAGCGGCGCCGGGCTCGCGGCGACCTACGCCGGCGGGGCTGACGAGGACGAACTGCGGCGGTTCCATCGCGACGCCGGCGAGCACCGCAGCGCCGTGGCGCAGGGTAGCGCCTTCGGCGCGCAGGCCCGCGTACGCGCCGGCAACGTCGTCGCGCACACGGCCGTGGCGACCGAGGTGTTCTGCGGCGTCACCCCGGAGAAGGCCGCCGCGGTGACCAACGCGGAACTGCCCGACGGCGACCACGCCGACGGGCCGTCGTACGAGCGGTGGCGCCAGGGCATCGCCGCCGCGTTCGCGGGCCGGTCGGCATGACCGAGCGAAGCGGAGGTGAGGGCATGACCGCCATCGCGATTGTCGGTATGGCGTGCCGCTATCCCGACGCGGACTCGCCGCAGCAGCTGTGGGAGAACGTGCTCGCCGGCCGGCGCGCGTTCCGGCGGCTGCCCGACGTGCGGATGCGGCTGGCCGACTACTGGGACCCCGATCCGGCCAGCCCTGACCGGTTCTACGCCCGGATGGCGGCCGTCATCGAGGGGTACGAATTCGACCGCGTCGGGTATCGGATCGCGGGCAGCACGTACCGGTCGACGGACCTGAGCCACTGGCTGGCCCTTGACGTGGCCGCGCAGGCCCTCGCGGACGCCGGCTTCCCGATGGCGGCCGGGCTGCCCCGGCAACGGACCGGGGTGGTGGTCGGCAACACCCTCACCGGCGAGTTCACCCGGGCCAACACGATGCGCCTGCGCTGGCCCTACGTCCGCCGTACGCTCATCGCGGCGCTGCGCGGCGAGGGTTGGGCCGATGACAAGCTGGCCGGGTTCCTGGACACGGTCGAGGCGCGGTACAAGCAGCCGTTTCCCGGCATCGACGAGGACACGCTGGCCGGCGGCCTGTCCAACACGATCGCCGGGCGGATCTGCAACTACTTCGACCTCGGCGGCGGCGGGTACGCCGTGGACGGCGCCTGCTCATCGTCGCTGCTGTCGGTGATCTCCGCCTGTCGGGCGCTGTCCGACGGCGAGCTCGATGTGGCCGTCGCCGGTGGTGTGGACCTGTCCATCGATCCGTTCGAGATGATCGGGTTCGCCAAGACCGGCGCGCTGGCCACCGGGGAGATGCGCGTCTACGACCGCAACTGCAACGGATTCTGGCCGGGCGAGGGCGCCGGCATGGTGGTGCTCATGCGCGAGGCCGACGCGCGGGCGCAGGACCGGCGGGTCTACGCGTCGGTCGCCGGTTGGGGGATCTCCTCCGACGGCAACGGCGGCATCACCCGACCGACCCTCGGCGGCTACCAGCTGGCACTGGATCGGGCCTACGGGCGGGCCGGCTTTCCGATCGAGGCGGTCTCCCTGTTCGAGGGACACGGCACCGGTACGGCCGTGGGCGACGAGAACGAACTGCGGGCGCTGTCGTCGCGGCGGACCGCGAGCGACCCGCCGGCGGCGATCGGCAGCATCAAGGCCATGATCGGTCACACGAAGGCGGCCGCCGGCGTCGCCGGCCTCATCAAGGCGGCGCTGGCGGTGCATGAGCGGATTCTGCCGCCGACGGTGGGCTGCGTCGACCCGCATCCGGTCCTGACGGAGCGGAACCCGTCGCTGCGCGTGCTGGCCGGCGCCGAGGCGTGGCCGGCCGGGCGACCGGTGCGGGCGGGCGTCACCGCGATGGGCTTCGGCGGGATCAACAGCCACGTCGTACTGGCGGGTGAGGCGCTCGCCGCGGAGCCGGCACGGGTCGGGCGCGCCCGCGCCATCACGGCGTCCCGGCAGGACGCCGAGGTGCTCCTGCTCGACGCCGGCACCGTCGACGAGCTCACGACGAAGGTGGAGCAGCTGGCCCGGTTCGTCCCCGTCCTGTCGTACGCGCAGCTCACCGACCTGGCGGTGACACTGCACGGTGAGCTCGCCGACCGGCCGTGGCGGGCGGCCGTCGTGGTCGACTCCGCTGACGCGGCCGAGGCGGCGCTGCGCCACGCGCTGGACTGTCTCGCCGGCGGCACCAGGGCGGTGCTGGACCCGCGCCGGCGGGTCTTCATCGGCCGCGCCGGCGAGGTCGCCCCCCGCATCGGCCTGTTGTTCCCCGGCCAGGGCTCCGGACGCGGCACCGACGGCGGCGCGCTGCGTCGGCGGTTTCCGCAGGTGGAGGCGGTATACCGGGATGCTGCCCTGCCGAGGGTCGATCCGCGTGGATCGGACGGCATAGCCACGGCGGTCGCCCAGCCGCGCATCGTGGCGGGCTCGCTGGCCGGACTCGCCGTACTGCGGATCCTGGGGCTGTCCGCCGACGTCGCGGTCGGCCACAGCCTCGGCGAGCTGTCCGCATTGCACTGGGCCGGCGCCATGGACGCGACGACGTTGCTGCGGGTGGCGAGGATCCGTGGCGAGACCATGTCCGAGCACAGCTCGCCCGGTGCGATGGCCGGGGTCGGCCTGCCCGCCGAGCGGGTCGAAGGGTTCCTGCTCGGTGAGCCTGTCGTGGTGGCCGGCTTCAACGGTCCCCGGCAGACGGTGGTGGCCGGCCCGGTCGAGGCGATCCAGCGGGTCGGCGCGCGGGTGGCCGGCACGGGCGAGGCCTGGGCCATGCTCCCCGTCTCGCATGCCTTCCACTCGCCGCTGGTGGCGCCGTCGGCCGACCGTCTCGCCGCGCGGTTGCGCGCCGCTGACGTCACGTTCGCACCGTTGACCCGCCGGGTCGTCTCCACCGTCACCGGTGCCGACCTCGACGGGGACACCGACGTGGTGGGGCTGCTGCGACGTCAGATCACCATGCCGGTCCGCTTCGCTCAGGCGCTGACGGCCGCGGCCGCGCAGGTCGACCTCCTGATCGAGGTCGGGCCGGGCCGCGTGCTGACGCGGATGGTCCCGGACGTCACCGACGTGCCGGCGCTGGCGATGGAGACCGACAGCGGATCGCTGGCCGACCTGCTCGCGGTCGCCGCCGCCACGTACGTGCTCGGCGCGCCGGTGCGCCTTGGCGCGCTCGTTGACGGTCGGGTGAGCCGGCCACTGCGCGTCGGCACGGAGTTCCGCTTCTTCGCCAGCCCGTGCGAGAGCGTCGAACCCGTGGCCGACGTGGTCGCCACGACCACCTCCGGTACGGCCTCCCCGGCGGTGTCCGGGCCGGTGCCGGTCGCGGCGGATCCGGACACCGACCTGCTCGCTCACCTTCGCCAGTTGGTGGCCGAGCGCGCCGAACTGCCGTATGAGTCGGTGCGGGAGGACAGTCGGCTCCTGGACGACCTGCACCTCAGTTCGATCACGGTCGGTCACATCGTCGACGAGGCGGCGCGCCAGGTCGGCCTCGCCGGCCTGCAGGCACCGACGAACTTCGCCACCGCCACCCTGCGGGAACTGGCCGACGCGATGGCCCAGCTCGCCGAGACCGCCCGGACGGGCGGCGGCACCGATGTCGCGGCCGTGCCCGTGGCCGGTGCGGCCGACTGGGTCCGCGCCTTCACCGTCGACCTGGTCGAGGTGGCACCGCCGCCCTCGGTGACCGTCGCTGCCGACGGGGACGACGCATGGCAGGTGCTCACCCCGCAGCACCCCTTCGCGGAGCCGATCGCCGGGGCGCTGCGACGGTCCGGGCTCGGTCCGGGTCAGCTGGCCTGTTTTCCCGACGGCGGTACGGCCGATGACCTGCTGCCTGTGTTCGCGGCGGCGCAGGCGGCCGTCGCAGCCGGCCAAGGGCGATTTGTGCTGGTGCAGCATGAGGCCGGCGCTGCCGCGCTCGCCCGGACGCTGCGCCTGGAGGCACCGCACGTACGGACCACCGTCCTGCGGGTGCCGACGCCGGCCGGCATAGACGGGCCGAGCCTGGACGCGCTCGTTCGCGCCTGTGTCGCCGAGGTCGCGGCCACGACCGGCTTCACCGAGGCGCACTACGACCGGGCCGGCAGGCGCCGGGTGCCGACCCTGCGTGCCCTACCTGCGCCGGTCGGCGGGCCCGATGCCGTTGCCGCGTTCACCGAAGGCGACGTCCTGCTGGTCACCGGCGGCGGCAAGGGGATCACGGCGGAGTGTGCGCTCGGGCTGACCGAGGGGACCGGCGCGGCAGTCGCGGTGCTGGGCCGCTCGTCGCCCGACGCCGACCGCGAGCTGATGGCCAACCTGACCCGGATGCGCGACCGGGGGCTGCGGGTCCATTACGTCCGGGCCGATGTCACCGACCCGGCGGCCGTCCGCGCGGCGGTCGCGGAGATCCGCGACGTCTTAGGTCCGGTCACCGCGGTGCTGCACGGCGCCGCCCGCAACGAACCGGCCGCCCTGGCCAACCTCGACGAGGGCGCGGTACGTGGGGCGCTCGCGCCCAAAGTGGACGGTCTCGACGTGGTCCTCGCCGCGGTGGACCGGGGCGAGCTGCGGAGCCTGATCACCTTCGGCAGTGTCATCGGCCGGTTCGGGCTGCACGGCGAGGCGCACTACGCGGTGGCGAACGACTGGCTCGCCGCCCGCACCCAGGCGTACGCGGACGAACATCCCGGGTGCCGGTGCCTGTGCGTCGAATGGTCGGTCTGGTCCGGCGTCGGCATGGGCGAGCGGCTAGCGGTCGTGGAGTCACTGCTGCGGCAGGGGATCGTGCCCGTGACGCCCGACCGGGGTGTCGAGATGCTACGGGCGCTGCTCGTCGACCCGCCGCCGAGTACCGTCGTGGTCGTCTCCGGCCGTGCCGGCGACCTGGAGACGGTCCGGATCGAGCGGCCCGAACTGCCGCTGCTGCGGTTCCTGGAGCGGACCCTCGTGTACTACCCCCGTGTCGAGCTGGTCACCGAGGTCGACCTGGCCGCCGACACGGACCCGTACCTGGCTGACCACGAGCTCGACAACACCATATTGTTCCCGGCGGTGCTGGGCTTGGAGGCGATGGCGCAGGTCGCGCTCGCCTGCCTGGACCCGACCGGGCCGGCGCGGGTCGCCTTCGAGAACGTGGAGTTCGCACGGCCGATCGTGGTGCCGAAGGGCGGTCGCACGACGATCCGGATCGCCGCCACCGTGACGGCGCCCGACCGGGTCGCGGTGGCGGTCCGTACCGTCGAGACGGGCTACGCGGCCGACCACTTCACCGCGACCGTCTCGACATCGGCACCGGTTGACGCCGAGCCCGACCCCGCCCCGCCCTCGGCCGGCCTGCCGCCGGTCCGGCTGGATCCGCTGACCGAGTTGTACGGCGGCGTGCTCTTCCAGGGCAAGCTGTTCCAACGCCTGCTGCGCTACCGCCGCGCGGCGGCGCGCGACGTCGACGCCGACCTCGCCGTCGTGGACCGGGCGGGCTGGTTCAGTCCCTTCCTGCCGGGCGACCTGCTCCTCGGCGACCCCGGTGTGCGCGACGCGCTGCTGCACGGCAACCAGGTCTGCGTGCCGGGAGCCATCCTCCTGCCGGTCGGTGTCGGCCGGATCGAACCCGCCGGCGACCGCCTCGAGGGCGAGGTGGAGGTCGCCTACACCGCGACCGAGCGCGAACAGCGTGGCGATATCTACGTCTACGACGTCACCGTCCGTGCGGCCACGGGCGAGGTGATAGAGCGTTGGCACGGTCTGCGACTCCGCGCGGTCCGGTCCGGCGCCGGGCGGCAGGCCTGGCCCGCGCCGCTGCTCGGACCGCATCTCGAGCGGAGCGTCGGCGCCCGGACGGGCCTGGCCATCGCGGTGACCGTGGAGCCGGACGCGGGTGCGGACCGGCGCGCGGCCACGGCGCTGGCCATCGGCCGGGCGCTGGGCGCGCCGACCACCGTGGCGTACCGGCCGGACGGGCGGCCGGAGGTCACCGGTCACCAGGTCTCGGCTGCCCACTGTGCCGGTCTCACCCTGGCCGTCGCCCGGCGCGGGACCCGCACCGTGAGCTGTGATCTGGAGCTCGTGCGTGGTACGAACCCGGCGGAGATTCTCGGTGCCGGAGCCCTACCGGGCGGCGCCGCCGCACTGGTCGAGGCGATAACGGGCGCCACGGGCGAGTCGCCGTCGAGCGCCGGCACCCGGGTCTGGTGCGCCGTCGAATGCCTCCGGAAGGCGGGGATCGCCGCCGGACCGCTGGTCCTCGCCACGGCAGCGGCCGACGGCTGGGTTCTGCTGCGCAGCGGCGATCTGATGGTGTCCACGTTCGTGGCCACGGTCCATGACGTCGCGCATCCGCTTGTTTTCGCCATCCTGGGACAGGAGGAGGGCTGAGAGGTGGCCGACTACTACGAGTACCGCCACGTCGTCGGGTTCGAGGAGACCAACCTGGTCGGCAACGTCTACTACGTGAACTACCTGAGCTGGCAGGGGCGCTGCCGGGAGATGTTCCTCAAGGAGCGCGCGCCGGGTGTCCTGGGCCTGCTCCGCGACGACCTGAAACTGTTCACCCTCAAGGTGGACTGCGAGTTCTTCGCCGAGCTGACCGCGCTCGACGACGTGTCGGTGCGGATGCGGCTGATCGAGTTGAGCCAGACCCAGCTGGAGTTCGGATTCGACTACCACCGCCTCGCCGGGGCGGCCGAGGACCTCGTCGCGCGGGGCCGCCAGCGCGTGGCGTGCATGCGCGGGCCGAACACCCGCACCGTGCCGGCCCGGGTCCCCGACGAGCTGGTCGCCGCCCTCTCCCCGTATGTGTCGACCACAGGCCACGGACGGCCGGGGTGACGGCCGACGTCCTGCCCGACCCGAAGGGACTGCGGTCGTTGCTGGCGACGTTCGCCACGGGCGTCACCGTCCTCACCGTCGGCGGTGCCACCCCGCGGGGCATGACGGCGAATTCGTTCACCTCGGTGTCGATGGAGCCGCCGCTTGTCCTCGTCTGCGTGGACCGGACCGCCATCATGCACGCGAGCCTGCACCGCGCCGGTGTCTTCGGCGTCTCGGTCCTCGCGTCGGACCAGGAAGAACTCGCCCGCTACTTCGCCGACCACGATCGGCCGCCTGGGTTCGCCCAGTTCGAACCGGTGGGCTGGCTACCCGGCGAGAACACCGGAGTGCCGCTCATCCGCGGTGCGCTGGCCTGGTTCGAGTGCCGGCTCTGGCGGATGTACGACGGTGGTGATCACTCCATCGTGGTCGGCAACCTGATGTCGGCGACGAGACTGGACGACGGAGCCGGCGCCCTGCTCTTTCACCAGGGCGGCTTCCACCGGCTGGACTAACCGCCGGTCGCGTGCGCCAGGGCACTGACGATGGCGTCGTCAGCGGTCCGGATCGACTCGGCCTTCACATCGGCGACGACGAACCTGGCCCGGGCGTTTACCTCGTACGGGCCGTGGGTAGCGACCATGCTCGTGCGCGCGAGCAGGTCTCCAGCCGCCTGCCCGCGCCAGCGCAGAACCGTGGTGAACGCGCACACGACCCACCACTCGCCGTGGGGCACGCCGACGAACCGGCACGGTCCGGGCGCGTTCAAGATGGTCGACGAGACAGGGCCGGTCGTCGGCCAGCCGTCCGCGAAAACCCCCACGAAGGTGATGCCGGTGATCTCCTCAGCCGGCGGGCGGACCACGGCGACCAGGGTGCTCTCGGCCGGTGCCGGCTCGCTCTGGCTCGCCAGGGGCACGTGGCCGCCGAGATCGCGGAACCGGGTCGGGGAGATGCCCACGGTGGAGGTGAAGGTCGTAGTGAACGTGCCGACGCTGGCGTAGCCCACCCGCGAGCTGATATCGGCGACGCGCATGGACGTGGTGACGAGCAGCCGCTTCGCCTCCTGCAGCCGCATCGCGGAGAGGAACCGGCCGGGTGGCAAGCCGGTGGAGCGTTGGAACAGGCGGCTGAAGTGGAATCTGCTGAAGCTCGCGACTCTGGCTAGCTCGCTTACCGTTACTGGCTCATGTAGTCTGTCACTCATCGCCAGGATCGCCTGGCCTATGGCGTTGTCCATCGCCGCATTGCCCATGACGCATCGCCCCCAGAAAACGGGTCGGGTTTCGACAGCGCCCCGGCTCTGTGGCCGGTGCTGCGGTGCGCGTTCCCCAGCGCGCGGCGCCGAGGAACATGGGACTGTCACTGTGACGCGAAACTGAGCGGTCCTGCGTGGTGGGTGGCAGTAGTGGGTGGCAATGGTCGGATGGCGAGATCGGGTCGGCCGGCTCGATCGCCAAGAACGACATACAAATGCTAACTGAGTTTAAAGCTGCGTTCAAGGGCGTCGATACGCGCCAGGAGGTCAGACGCGGTGGTGGGCGACGGGGACCCGCGTGCCCGACCGGGCGTGCGGATCCCCGCCAAGACCGAGCAGGAACAGACAGCGGGGTACGGCCGCCGGCGGGCCGGACGCGGTGACCGCGCCGCTCAAGATGGCCTCGATCGGGTCGAGCGCCCCACTTCCGAGGTCGAAGAACGTCCGGGCATCGGTGCCGATGCGCAGCGTGTGTCCGTCGGCCGGGCCGGGCCGGGTGACGACACTGCCCGCGTGCGCCGTGACGTGGAAGACCTCGCCGTCGACGTCGAACTCGTAGGTCTCGTCGGCCCGGGCCCGGGCCGGGTCGACCATCGCCTCGATCGCGAGGGCCGCCCACGATGCCCTGGTGATGGTGGCCCGTGACGCGTCCGGGCGGTCGGCCATGACGCTGAGCCCGAACCGGGCCAGCGCGAGCACCGACTCGCGCAGCCGTTCGCCCCGTTCGGCGAGTTCGTAACCGGCGGTCCGGCGCCGTTCGTCCAGCGGGCGGATGATGCCGGCGTCGGTCATGAACGCCAGCCGGTCGGCGAGGAGGTTGGTGCCGATGCCCGGCAGCGCGTCGACCAGTTCGCCGTACCGGCGCGGGCCGTTGAGCAGTTCGCGGACGATCAGCAGCGTCCACCGTTCCCCGACGATGTCGAGGGCGTACGCCAATCCGCACTGCTGGCCGTACGTGCGGCGCTCCCGCTGCTCCTTCATAAACAGATAGTATCTCTACTCGGGCGGAGTCAACCCCTGCAGACGGGCTGACTCCGCCTCCTGCGCCAGTCGGCGCAACGCGCCTATCAGGATCTCGCCCAGGATGGTGCCGGTGACGAGGCCTTCGACCATGCGGGCCGGCTCGCCGCGGGCGAGCACGGCCGCCACCTCCCAGGCCGCCATCCGTTCCACCGCCTCGGCGTAGGTCGGTAGGGAGCTGAGCAGGTCCGCCTGGTCGAGAGCGCGCATCGCCGCGATGGCGTCGGCGGCCACATCGAGCGCCGGCGAGCACTGGCTGACCAGCCAGCCGCGTTCGCCGACGAGCGTGACGACCTCCTCCCGCGCGGCCCGCCACCGCGGGTCGTCGGGGTCGCGGCGGGCCGGCGTAGGGCTCACCGCGCGGTGGGCGACGCCGAGCAGGTCGTGCCCGGCCAGGTCGGGGTTGTCGACCGCGGCGAGCACGTCGCGGACCGCGGCGATGGACAGACCGCCGACGTCGATCAGCGCCCGGATCAAACGGAGCCGGCGTACGTGCGCCTCGTCGTAGTCGGCCTGGTTGCGGCCGGTCGTCCGGCCGCCGGGGATCAGGCCCTCGCGCAGGTAGTACTTGATGGACGGGATGCTCGTCCCGCTACGGCGGCTCAGTTCGGCTATGCGCATCAGGCAGGGTCCCTCGCAGTCGGGCGTGACGACGTGGCGCACGGGACCCGTACGAACCGTTACGGGTGGGGCTCGCGCGGGTCTGATGCATCGTATCTACGCTGATGACAGCCGAGGGCGGCGCTGTAGGCGCGGTGCGTCCCACAACATCGCCAAGACGCATCAGCGCGGCTCGCTTACGTGCTGGTCCTGAAGGGACACCCGAATGAGGACACCGCGGCTATGCGCGCTGCATGACCCCTTGACTCGGCTCGTTTATGCTTCTAGCGACCTGGACAAACGTGCGTGAGCATGCCGCTGGGCCACCCAACTGCTGGGGGTCAAGGGGTCCTGGGTTCAAATCCCGCCGTCCCGACCAGCTCAGAGGGCATATCCGATCGACGGATATGCCCTCTACTGTTTCTGGGTGACTGAGAGGCCTCGCTGACCGGCCCGGCGGCGAAGTTCTCCCGCACGCCGACGCGGGTGCGGCGGGCCGCGCCGCCCGCTGGCGCCGACATCGACGAGGTGCTGCGGGAGCTGGGTCTGCCCCGGCCGCGGGGGCGCGGCGATGCTTGAACAACGCCATTGCTGGCATCGATGCGCGTAAGTAAAACTGGCGTCGGTGACGTAATCCTCGCAGCGCGAATCGGAGGCCGACCTGATGGAGTCGAGCACCATAGCCCAACCGCGACTTGAGGAGCTCCGCGCGATCGTTGCCGAGGTGCTCGAGCCGGAGCCCGAGGAGGTCGGCGACACCGGCGACTTCGTGGAGGAGTACGACGCGGACTCCTTGCGCGCGATCGAGATCGTCGCGCGGCTGGACATGAAGTACCAGGTCGAGATCCCGCAGTTCGAGCTGGCCGACCTGCGCAACCTCAAGGCGGTCTACGACGCGGTCGCGCGGTACGCGGGCTGGCAGGAGCGACCCGTGCGCCGCGTGGCGGTCACCGGTCTCGGCCCGGTCAGCAGCATCGGCATCGGCATCGGCGTGGAGGCGTTCGCCACCGCGCTGCGCGCCGGCCGTTCCGGCATCTCGCAGGTCACCAGCTTCGACGTCAGCGGCTTGCCGCACCGTAACGGTGGCGAGGTGCCGGGCTTCGAACCGCATGCCTCGGTCCGCCGGATCGACCCGGCCGAGTGGGGCCGCTCCAGCCTGTTCGCCGCCGCGGCGGCCCGGCTGGCCGCGGACGACGGCGGCTTCGACGAGGCCGGCTCGGTGCAGGAGCACGTGCGGCAGGTCGTGGTCCGGTGATGGCCGCCGAGCTGCCGCTGCTCGTCATTGCCGACATGCTCGGCCTGCCGCGCTCGGACCGGGCGCTGCTATTCGGCTGGAGCAACCAGCTCGTCGGCTTCGACGACCCCGAGTACAGCGGCGGGGACGTGGAGCGCTACCGGCGCACCTTCGCCGGGGCCTTCGCCCACGCGCTGGCGCTGGCGGCCCGGCGCCGGGCCGATTCCGCGGACGACCTGGCGAGCGTGCTGGCCAACGCGGAGGTCGATGGCCGGTGCCCGTCGGGCCGGGAGTTCTGCAACTTTCTGGCTGCTGCTCGTGGTGGCCGGCAACGAGACCACCCGGCACCTCATCGCCAACTCGCTGCTGGCGCTGGCCGAGCGGCCCGCCCTGCGGCGGCTGGCCGACGATGGCGCCACGCACCCGGCCGCGGTGGAGGATCTGCTGCGCTGGGTGAGCCCGGTGACGCAGTTCCGGCGCACCGCCACCCGCGACACCGAGCTGGCCGGGCGGCCGATCGCCGCCGGGGACAAGGTGGTGCTGTACTACGCTGCGGCCAACCGGGACCCGGCCGTCTTCACCGACCCCGACGTGCTCGACGCGGCCCGCGAAGCCAACCCGCACCTGGCCTTCGGCATCGGGCCGCACTTCTGCCTCGGCTCGCACCTGGTGCGGCTGGAGGCGCGGGCACTGCTCGCGGCGCTGCGGCCGGCGTTACGGTTGCGGGGCGCGCCGGTGCGGCTCGAGTCCAGCTTCGTCAACAGGCTGAAGGCGTTGCCGCTCCGGCTCGCCGGCTGACGGTCAGGGAGGCCGCCGTGTACAAGATTTCCGTGGTCATTCCGACGTTCGACAGGCGCGAGATGCTGCGCGCCACCCTGGAGTCGCTCGTCGCGCAGCGCATCGCACCCGGGGACTTCGAGGTCATCGTGGTCGATGACGGCTCGACAGACGGCACCGGCGAACTGGTGGCGCAGTTCGCGGACCGGCTGCCGCTGCGGTACCGGTGGCTGGAGCGCGACCTGGCCGACGTCGCGGCCAACGGGTACTGCGTGCCCCGGGTCCGCAACGCCGGCGCCGCCCTGGCGAGCGCGCCGATCCTGGTGCTGCTCGACTCCGGCGTGGTCGCCGGCCCGGACATGCTCACCGCGTACCTCGCGGAGCACGAGCGGGCGGCCGCGGCCGGCACCACCTGCGTCGTGGTCGGCTACGTGTTCGGCTACCACCGGTTGTGGCCGCTGGCGACTCTGGAGACCATGCTGCGCACCGGCACCCCCGAGGACGTCGTCGCGCAGATCGGTGCCGGCCCCAAGGGCCTGGACATGCGCCACAAGGACTTCACCACGACCGACGGCGATCTGCAGCGCTTCCGCGTGCCGTGGCTGATGTGCTGGTCGGCCAGCCTATCGGTGCGTGCCGAGGACTTCGCCGCCGTCGGCGGGTTCGACGAGCGGTTCCACGGCTGGGGCGTGGAGGACCTTGAGCTGGGGTACCGTCTGTTCCGCCGCGGCGTCCGGTTCGTGGGCTCGCGGGCGGCCTGGGCGATCGAGTGGCCGGCCCCCCGCGACCTGGAAAGGCAGCATCGCGACGCGAAGCGCAACATCGCCCTCTTCGTCGCCATCGCGCGCGATCCCGACGTGGAGCTGTTCGGGAGCCTGTCGATCCAGTTCCCGATCCGGGTGGTGAACCGGCAGCACGTGGCGCTGCACGAGTGGCGGGAGCAGGCCCGCGGGCTGGACCTCGCCGCCGACTACGCCCGCGCCCGCCCGTACGTGGCCGGGGCCACCGGCCCCATCGCGGTCATCGGCTGCGGCGGTGGGGTGCCGGCGTCCTGGCCCGCTTCGATCCTCGTCGACTTCGACGCGGACCTGCTGGAGCGGGCAGCCGCCGGCACCCCCCACACGCCGGTGCACGCGATCGGCATGCACACCGGCCTCGCCGACGGCGCCGCCGACCTGGTGTTCGTCACATCCCGGCTGAGCGGCCTGTGGCCCAGATGGTGCGGGCCCGTGCTCGCCGAGGCGAAGCGGATCGGCCGGCGCACGGTCGTGCTCTTCGACGACGCGCCCGTCAGCCCGCCGGAGGCTTCGCCTTCAGCTCCTCGATGACGAGGTCGGCGATGTCGCCGACGGTCCGGATCGCCTGCGCCCGCTCCTGCTCGATCGGGTCGAGGTCGAAGCGGTCCTCCAGCGTGAACGCCAGCTCCAGCAGGGCCAGCGAGTGAAAGCCCAGATCCTCGACCAGCCCGGCGTCCTCGGGCGCCTCGGCGGCGCCCTCCGGCGCCAGCTCCAGCACGATCTCGCGGACGACCGAGCGGATCTCCTGCTCGGTCATGCCCCCAACCAGCGTCCCGGGTCGACGAGGTCGAGTGGCTCGATCCCGGACGGGTGCTGTGGGCCAGGACCGCCGTGCGCTCCTCGGATCCGTGCTTCGCGCGCTCCGGCGGTTCGGCCCCCGGGCGGTCGGGCTATCCGGCGTCGCTGGTGGTCGAGGCCTTCGGTCAGGCGGCGGCGCTGCTGTGGTTGTCGCGCGACGGCGACCTGGTGGGCGCCGGCAGCGTGCTGATGCTCGTCGGGTCCGCGACTGGCGCCGGCACGGCCACGTGGCGGCCGGCGAGACGGTGCGCCACCATGTCGAGCCAGGCCTGGTGCTGGACGGCTCGGCGTTCGCCGGCGGCTTCAGCTATGCCGGCGAACGCTTCGTCGCCACGGTCGGTCGGCTCCTGCAGGACGGTGGCGCCGGCGGCGGTCGCCTGGGCGTAGTGCCCGTCGAGGTCGTCAACGGCGAGCAGCACGCCGTCGATGACGAACGGTGTGCTCAGCCATTTGCCGGCCGCCTCGCACACCTGCCGGTGGTGCTTCGGGCTCTGGTAGTGCGGGCTCGGTGTGGCCAGCATGACGACGCCGTCGCCGAGCGCCATCTCGCCGTGGCCGAGCACACCGTCGTCGTCGATCATGCGGGTGCGCTCGACGAACCCGAACGCCTTGCTGAGCCAGTCCATCGCGGCGGGACCGTTCTCGTAGGCGAGCATGGGCACGACGGTCGGCAGGGCGTGTTCTTCGGATATCTCTCAGACCTCCATGATCGGGTGGCGGAACTGCCATCGCTCGCCGAGCTCGCGGACTGTGATGGCCGGGTCGGCCAGCACGTGCTCGACGAGTCGCTCGAAGCCCTGGCTGAGCCCGCGCACCCAGCCGGTGACCTGGTTGTCGTAGACGATCATTATGATGACCCACTCCTCGTTGTGCATCAGCACGATGCGCAGGCCGAAGCGGGCCGCGCGATGCTCGCGCGGCAGCAGCACGTTCTCCGCGGTGACGTCACCGAGATCGATGCGGGGCGGCCACATCCGCACGGCGTTGAAGACGACCTCGTCCGGCCGCACGCCGCCGGCGCCGCCCGAGACCGACGGCGGCAGCAGGTGGAACGGCAGGCCCTGGTGCGCCACCGCCTCCTCCACGGTGCCGTGCACGCGCCGGGCCAGCTCCAGCAGCGGCTCGTCGGGACGGACCTGCTCGCGCAGCAGCACCATGTTCTCGAAGAAGCCGACGGTGTCGGCGACCTCGGAGCGGCGGTTGGCAACGGTCGATGCGATGGTGATGTCGTCGGCCGCGGTGGCGGCGTGGACCATCGCGTAGAACAGCGCGAGCGTGCCGGCGATCAGCGACACCGACCGGTCGGCCAGCAGCCGCCGCAGGTCGCGCGCGCGCTCGCCGACTAACTTGGCCTCGTCGACCAGGACCGTTACGTCGGCCTCGTCCCCGGCGTGTCGGGGCAGCGGAAACGGCCGCATGCCGGCGCGGCGGTCCCGCCAGTATCGCTCCAGCTCGCCCCGGGACCCGCCCGCGAGCGCCTCGCCCTGCCAGTTCACCCAGTCGAGGTACGACCACTCCGGGGCCGGCAACGGCCGCGCTGTGTAGCCCGCGGCGAGCGACTCCGAGATGATCTCGAGGGAGCGGTAGTCGGTGACGAGATGGTGCATGGTCAGGCACAGCACGTGCACCTCGTCGCCGGTGCGGAACAGGCTCAGCCGCACGGGCCAGGCGGAGACGTCGATGCGGCGGGCCACCTCGGCTGACAGCGCCTCGTACAGCGCCTGCTCGGGGTCGGGGGCGCCGCGCAGGTCCTCGGCCGTGAGCGGCACGGGGCGCGGTTCGTGCACCACCTGGGTGAGGCGGCGGCCGTGGTTGGCGAGGGTGGTGCGCAGCGCCTCCTGCTGCCGGAACAGCTGCGCGCACGCGCGTTCGAGGTCGGCCACCCGCAACGCGCCCTGCAGCCGCCACACGAGCGCCTCGTTGAAGCTCCCGTCGCCGGTGCCGCGGTAGTGCTCCATGAGCCACAGCAGACGCTGGCCGACGGAGGCCGGACCCTCAGACATGCTCACGCCGCCGGAGTCTAGTGCGGTGCGGGGCTGTTCGGCACCGTTGCGCCGACCTCTCAACCGATCGTAGTGTCTCGATGTCCTATCGTGCCCGGCTCACTGACGCACTGTGGGGGAACCATGAACACGCGGGTCGCGATCCTCGGTGGCGGACCGGCCGGTTCGGCCTGCGCCATCCACCTCGCCCGGCTGGGCATCCCGTCGACCATCGTGGAACGGGAGGCGTTCCCACGGTTCCACATTGGAGAGTCGCTGACGGGTGAGTCGGGCAACCTGCTGCGCGAGATGGGGCTCGAGGACGCCATGGCCGCCATGGGCAACCCGGTCAAGCACGGCGTGCGTATCTACAGCCCGACCGGCCGGGACTGGTTCTGGTTTCCGGTCAAGCGGCGCGACCCCCGCGAGGGCCTGCAGGATACCTTCACGTGGCAGGTGCGGCGCTCCGCGTTCGACGCCATGCTGCTGGACCGGGCCCGCGAGCTCGGCACGGAGGTCATCCGCGGTCGGGCGAGCGATCCGATCGTGCGCGACGGCGCCGTGTGCGGCGTGCGGGTAGTGCCCGAGGATGGCGGCGCGCCCCGCGAGCTGGCCTCGGACGTGCTCGTCGACGCGACCGGGCAGGCGGCGTTTCTGTCCAGCACGGGCGTTGCCGCGCCGAAGACCCGCGGCGTCTACGACCGGCGGGTGGCCGTCTACGGGCACTTCAGGAACGTCCTGCGCGACCCGGGCGACGGGGCCGGCAACACCCTGCTCTTCTTTCGCGAGGCCGGGCTGTGGAGCTGGTTCATCCCGATCGACGACGAGGTGACGAGCATCGGCCTGGTTGCCTCCGCCGAATATCTGCGCCGCCACGGCGAGTCGCGGGCCGACTTCCTCCTGCGCGAGCTGCGCGAGTTCAACGCCGAGCTGAGCCGGCGGGCCGCCGCGGCCGAACTCGACGGCGAGGTCCGGGCGTCGGCGAACTACTCCTACCGAATCGAGCGGTTCTCGGGCCGCGGCTGGCTGTGTGTCGGCGACGCGCACCGCTTCATCGATCCGCTGTTCAGCTTCGGCGTCAACGTCGCGCTGCAGGAGGGCCGGCAGGCCGCGTTCGCCATCCGCGACTTCTTCGACGGCAAGGCGGCCGACGCATCGCGGCCCTTCCACGACTTCGAGCTGTGGGCCGAGTCGGGCCTCGATGTGTGCCAGACCGTGCTCGACGGCTTCACCTTCCACACCTTCGCGTTCGGGCTGATCCAGTACGAGCACGGCGACGACTTCATCGACCTGCTCGCCGGGCGGGTGTGGGACGACCCCGGCTACACCGGGCTCACCCGCCTGCGATCGGTGGTCGCGGAGGCCGGCGCGGACCCGGCCGCGGCCGACCCGGCGGGCGCCGGCACATGACCGACGACGCCGGGGCGGGTCCATGGTGGTGCGGCTGTGGCTGGCCTGCCTGGTCACCCAGGAGCTGCTCACCGCGTACCTCGGGCGCCTCGGCGCCCGCGTCCGGCTCGTGTGCCTGCCCCACGCCGGGTGCAACGCGGCCTTCTACCGCCCGGGGGCGACCGCCCTGCCGGCGTGGGCGGAGCTGACGCGGCCGGGGCGTCGGCCGCAGCGGCTGTTCATCTTCGTGCGGCAGCCGGCGCGGTACCACCGCCGCGTCAGCGTCGACCTCGGCGATGACGACGGCCTCTGGGCCGAGATGGGCCGGCTGGGCGGCACCGGCGGGGAGGCGCTGGACAACCCGGTGCTGCGCGCGCTGGCGCTGCCGGCGCGGCCGGCTTCGTGCTGCGAGTGCTGCCGGGCGATAGCTTCTATCTGGTACCGCAGCGCGCCGCCGTCCTGCGCGAGGTGGCCGAGGGCCTCGCCGCGATCCCCGTCCGCGACGCCGGCCACCTGACGCGATTCCCATCGGCCTTCACGCGATGGCGTACGCCCGCGCGTGGATGCCGTACATCTCGGCGTAGCGGCCGCCGGCGGCGACGAGCTCGTCGTGCGTGCCCCGCTCGCTGATCCGTCCCTTGTCCATGACCAGGATCTGGTCGGCGCCGGCGACGCTGGAGAACCGGTGCGAGACCACGATGACGATGGCGCCGGCCTCCTCGGCGAGGCTCCGCGCGCGGGTCATGTACCGCTTGAAGATCGCATGCTCGCTCGGCGGGTCCAGCGACGCGGTCGGCTCGTCGAGCGCGAAGAGCACGGGCCGCCGGCGCATCGAGGCCCGGGCCAGCGCGGCCTTCTGCCACTGGCCCTCGGAGAGGTCGACCCCGCCGAGCGAGCGGCCGAGCTGGGTGTCGAGCCCGTCGGGCAGGCGCCGCACGAGGTCCTGCGCGTCGGCCCAGCGCACCGCCTGCTCGATACGCTCCACGTCGTCGATGTGCTCGAGGTCGCCGAGGCCGACGGTCTCGCCGAAGGTGGTCTGGAAGCGGCCGAAGTCCTGGAAGATCACGCTGGCGTGGCTGCGCCAGCCGTTCGCGTCGAGGTCCTGCAGATCGATGCCGTCGACGAGGATCGTGCCGCTGTCCGGCTGGTAGAACTTCATGAGCAGCTTGACGAGGGTGGTCTTGCCCGAGCCGTACTCCCCGACCACGGCGACCACGGAACCCGCGGCGAGCCGGACGCTGACGTCGTCGAGCGCGGGCCGCGTCGTGCCCGGATACGTGAAGCTCACATGGTCGAGCTCGATGCCGTCGCGCAGGGTGTCGGGCGCGGGCTGGCTGCCCTTGCGGCGAGCGGACTCGGCCGCGACGTAGTCCCGCAGCCACAGGTACGGGTCGATGAGCCGGCCGGCGCCGGCCGTCTCCGCGGTGCGGTGGACCGTCATCTGCACGGCGAGGCGCAGGTTGATGAGCACCGTGATGGCCAGGACCACGTCGCCGACGGTGCCCGCGCCGCTGACGGCCCCGTTGGCGACGGCGGCGAGCCCGGCCCCGAAGGCGGCGGTGAACAGCAGCCAGCCGGCCAGCTGCCAGCGGGCGCCGCGGATACGGGCCCGCAGCTGGACCTTCGCGACGTCCTGCCACGCCTCGGCCTGGCGGCGTGCGCACTCCGGCCCCGCGCCGGCGGTGCGGATCTCCTTGCTCGTCGCGGCCTCGGTGGCGAGGTTGAACAGGTGTCGCTGCAGCCGGAACGACTCAGCGGTCTCGGTCTCGGCGGCGTTGACCATCCGCTGGGCCCGCTGCTCGAACCACAGCGGCGCCGCCGCGAACAGCAGCAGTACCAGCAGCCACGGGTTGACCGCGCCGAGGACGACCAGCAGCACGGCCAGCCGCGACATGTTGAACACCGAGTCGACCGCCACCCACATGCCGAACACCAGCCCCCACGCCGCGCCGCGCACGACGGTGACCCGGTCGAGGAACTCGGCCCGCTCGAGATGGTCAAGCCCTTCGATGGCGGCGATGTCGTGGTCGATCTGGGGCTGCAGCTCCAGCAGGCCGATCCGCTCGACGAGCACGAAGATGATGACCGTGTCGAGGCCTTCGAGGTGGGCCATCGCGCAGTAGGCCAGCGCCGCGACGAGCCCGGCCACGACGGCGGTCCGCGGGTCGTGGTCGATGACGGCGTTGACCACGTCGCGCAGGGCGAGGGCCGTGATCGCCACCAGCACCACGGAGAGCAGCTTGCAGACGATCAGCGCGCTGGTCTGGCCGGGATAACGCTTCCACGACAGCCACAGGAGCTCCAGCCAGAACCGGAGGTACCGTTTCACAGCAGCTCACCCTCTTCGATACGGTCGTCGTAGCCCTGGCTGAAGCGCTGGGCCTGGATCGCGAACAGCTGCTCGTAGGCGCCGCCGAGGGCCATGAGCTCGTCGTGGGAGCCCGACTCGGTCACCTTGCCGTGCTCGATCAGCGCGATGCGGTCCGCCTGGCGCACGGTCGAGAGCCGGTGCGAGATCAGCACGACGGTCGCGTCGCCCTTGTGCGCGACCAGGCGCTGGAATACATCGAACTCAGTCAGTACGTCGAGGTGCGCGGTCGGCTCGTCGAGCACGAGCACTCGCGCGCCCATCCGCACCGCGTAGAGCGCCCGGGCGAGCACCACCTGCTGCCACTGCCCGCCGGAGAGCTCCACGCCGTCGGTGCGGTCGCGCGACAGCGGCGTGTCCCAGCCCAGCGGCAGCTCGGCGAGGACAGGTTCGAGCCCGGCGTCGCGCGCGGCCGCCTCCAGGGCCGCGCGGTCGATCTCACCCGGGTGCCCGAGCGTGATGTTGTCGGCGATCGAGAGGTGGTACCGGATGAAGTCCTGATAGACGATCGCGAGCCGGCGCCGCCAGGCGGTCACGTCCAGCTCCCGCAGGTCGGCGCCGTCGACGCACACCCGCCCGCCGGTGGGCTGGTACAGCCCGGCCAGCAGCTTGATGATGGTCGACTTGCCGACGCCGTTGAGGCCGACGATGCCGACCAGCTCGCCGGGGCGCACGTCGAGGCTGAGCCGGTCGAGGATGAGCCGCTCGGTGCGCGGATAGGTGAACGACACCTCGTCGAAGCGGATCTCGGGTGCCCCGGCGGCCGCGGTCACCGGCGCGGTCCCGGGCGGTTGCGCTGCGGCCGGGGCCGGTGCGGTGGGCGCCGCCGGCCCCCCGTCGGCCAGCGCGTTGCGCAGCTCGACCGTGGCGCGCAGGCAGGCGATCGCGCCGACCGGGTCGCGCACGTCGTTGTAGATGAAGACCTGGAAGACCGCCCAGGCCGCGGTCAGCACCGCGGTGGCCACGGCGGCGGTGACCCGCCCGTCGGCGGCGCCGTCGGAGACGACGGCGTAGACCAGGGTCAGCGGCAGCACGATGACGGGCAGCTGAATCCACTGCTGGCGCAGCTGCCGCCCGCCGAGGGCCCAGACCGGCTCGAACATGGCCCGCGTGTGGTGCTGCATGCGCTGCACGACCCAGGCGGCGAGGCCGAAGATGCGGGTCTCCTTGCCCTCGCCTGAGGAGACGATCGCCGGCTCCCACTTCTCCGACCGCAGGCCCTCGTGCATACCGCGCTGCCACTGCAGGTACCACTCCAGGTTGCGGCGGCGCTCCAGCGAGCGGTACAGGAAGGCCGGTACCACAATGATCGGTATCAGCCACCAGGCGTAGCGGGCCAGGACCAGGCAGGCCGCCGCCATGCCGACGACGGCCGTGATCGCGTCCAGCTGGGCCAGCGCGCCGTCGGCCGGGGTGCGCTGCGTCCAGTTGTCCGGGTCCGCCCGCGCCTCCCGCACCAGGCCCTGGACCTGCGGGCTCTCCAGCGCGCCGATGCCGGGGCCGGAGCCGGTCAGCCGGGTCAGGGACCAGCGGTGGGCGCCGTCGATGCGGACCCGGGCGAGGTAGAACAGCGGCTCCTTGGCGGCGTCCATGAGGTGGCCGATGCCGGTCATCACCGCGAAGGCCAGCAACGGCAGCAGGATCAGCGCCGACGCCGAGGCGTGCTCGACGCTGCTGACGAGGTAGGCGACTGCGACGGCCGTCGCGGTGGGCACAAGGCTCGCGATCAGCAGCACCGCGCTGATCGCAACGATGAGCGTGGGACCGGCCGCTCGCAAGGCTTTGAGGAGCAGGATGCGGTCGGTGATCAGTGTGGCCATGACGATCGGCTCCTCACGGCTGCCTGCGCGGCAGCGGCGCTGGCGGCTTCCCGCGGCGGCGCCCGAGAACTCCCTGTAATGCCCGGGCGGTTCACGATCGTATCGACGAAATTCGACGTCAAGCAAGTCCGTGCGCGCGTGGATCAGCCGCCCGAGGGGCGCGCCTCGAGTTCGGCCAGCAACCGCTTCGACGCGACGGCGCGGTAGCCGTCCTCGCCCAGCTCGGCGATCTCGACCCAGTCGACGTCGCGGTCGGCGCCCCGTGGCTGGGCCGCTCCGTCACGCCCGGGAACGCCAGACAGATCTCCCGCATCCGGTCGGCCAGCCGATCCTCGCCCCCGGCCGTCTTCTCGCCCATGCTGCCTCCCGCAACGACTCGACGACGGTCGAAGTCTATGCGAGGACCACCGATCGGTCCGCGTGTCGGCCCTCCCCGGACGGGTGAGCGGGCCGCCGGAGTAATCGCCGCGGCCCGGTGGGGGTCGTTGTGCTCGAACCACACGCAGGCGGCGCGACGGTCAACGTGGCGGCGGCGAGCTGCAACCGGCTGATCCCGCCGGGCGGCGCGGTCTCCGCGCCGCCACCCCGATACTGATTGCGGGTGCTGGTCTAATCCTGTGGTGGGCATGACCTCAGAGTCCGTCGCTGACGGCATCCGCGAACGGGCCTTCACCATCGGGGACATCCCCGGGGTGCGCTGGACGCCCGCCGAGGCCTCCGGTCCACGTCCACTGGTGCTGATCGGGCACGGTGGCGGCCAGCAGCCACTTTCGCGTCCCGCCGTTCGAGATCGACAGCTCAACCCGGTTCTTCGCCCAGCGTCTGGGCAGCGGCACAGTATGACTGTAGGAGCCTCACGGAGGGCATCGCGATGCGATTGGCGCTGAATCTCGGCCACCATGCGGGAGCCGGCAATCCGGCGGAGCACCGCGCGCTGGCGCAGGCGGCGGAGCGACTCGGATACGTCTCGGTCTGGGTCGCTGAGGCGTACGGCTCGGACGCCGCGACCGTGCTGGCCTGGCTCGCGGCCCACACCGATCGGATCGGTCTGGGCAGTGCGATCATGCAGATCCCGGCCCGGACCCCCGCGATGACCGCGATGACCGCGGCGACCCTCGATCTGCTCTCCGGCGGGCGGTTCCACCTCGGCCTGGGTGTTTCCGGCCCGCAGGTGTCGGAAGGCTGGCACGGTGCCGCATTCGGGCAGCCGATGGCCCGCACACGCGACTACGTCGGCATCGTCCGGCAGGCCCTGCGCCGGGAGAAGCTCGCCCACCCCGGGCCGCACTATCCGCTCCCGCGCCCGGGCGGCGAGGGCAAGCCGCTGCGCATGTCGTTGCATCCGCCCCGCGCTGACGTCCCCGTCTATCTGGCCGCGGTGGGGCCGCGCAGCCTCGAACTCGCTGGTGAGCTGGCCGACGGCTGGTTGGCCGCCTTCTGCTCGCCGGAGCACACGCGCGACTCGCTGTTGCACGTCGCGGCGGGACGTAGCACCGCAGGACGGGACCTGGCGGGGTTCGACGTCGTCCCGACCGTACCCGTGGTGATCGGTGACGATGTGGAGGCGTGCGCCCGCGCCGTGCGCGGCTATGCCGCTCTGTACCTCGGCGGGATGGGCAGCCGCACCACCAACTTCTACCACCGGCATGCGACGCGGATGGGCTTCGGTACCGCGGTCGACCGGGTGCAGGACCTCTACCTGGCTGGGCGGCGGACGGAGGCCGCCGCCGCGGTGCCCGTCGACCTGATCGACGCGACGTCCCTGCTGGGCCCGCAGGCCCGGATCACCCGTGGCCTCGACGCTTACGCGCGAGCGGGCGTCACGACGCTCGCGGCGTGCCTGTTCGATCGGGGCACTGCGGCGCGGGTGGACACCCTCGAACGTCTCGCCGTGGCCGCGGCGTCGTTGGGAGCGGACGTTCCCTGACGACCCGGGCCGAATGGGTCAGCGACGCGACGGCACGGTGGCGGCGGTGACCACGAGGGTGTCGGAGGTTGCGAACCGACCCGTGAACGTCGTGAGCCCGGCGGGCGCGTCGGCGCGGATGGTGGCGCTGAACGTGCCGGTCGCCGGTGCGAACACGACGTCCGCGTCGTGGCAGCCGAGCCACCGCCGGGTCAGCGGATACCAGGCCTTGTAGATCGACTCCTTGGCGCTGAACAGCACCCGGTCCCAGCACACCGAGGGATGGTCGTGCGCCAGCGCGGTCAGCCGGGCCGTCTCCGGGGCCAGCGCGACCAGCCGGAGCACCCCGTCCCGTAGGGGCAGGTGTGGCTCCGCGTCTATCCCGATCCCCGCCACCTCGGTGGCGCGGCCCACGGCGGCGGCCCGGTAGCCCGGGCAGTGCGTGATGCTGCCGACCATGCCGGCCGGCCACAGCGGCTGTCCCCGTTCGCCCGCCAGCAGCGGTCCGGACGGGAACCCGTACGCGGCGAGTGCCGCGCGGGCACAGCGCCGGGCGGTGGCGTACTCCTGTCGACGCTTGGCGACGGCGCCGGCCACCCGCTGCTCCTCCGCGGGGAACAGCGGTGCCGGGATGCTGTCGTCGAAGCACTCGACCACCGTGACAGGTGCCGGGAGCAGGGACGACATCAGAGGGGTGCCGGTGGACCGTGCCGTCACTGGGTCTGGATGGCGGCGCTGCACACGAAGCCGGAGCCGAACTGACCGGCGGACGGCTTGACGATGCAGGTAGCTGGTGCGGGCGTGGCGGTGGTGAGGACACCGGTGCGTACGGCGGCGACCGTGGCCGCGACACCCATAATGATCTTGCGCATGAGATATCTCCCGCGTCAGGTTTCTCGTACGGGTTCCATCGTGGAATCGAAATCTATCGGACAAAAGAGCGCTGCCGCGATGGCTTCGAGATGCGCATCTGTGGACCTGTCGCGGTTGTCCAGCCACAGGGCCCGGCGGTACCAGTGGTGCAGGGGATGTTCCCACGTCATGCCGAGTCCGCCGAGGCATTGGAGGGCTTGTTCGGTCGCCGCGACTGCGGCCTGGCGGGCGCAGATCAGCGCACTCACCACGGCCAGATCGGCCCCGGGGTCGGCGGCGCCGACGAGCCATGCCGCCCGGTAGGCCAGTGACCGTGCCAGTTCGAGGCGCACATAGCTGTCCGCGATGGCGAAGGCGACCGCCTGGAACGCGCCGATCGGACGCCCGAACTGTTGGCGCGTCCGCGCGTGGGCGACCGCCACGTCGTACGCGTGCCGGGCCACCCCCACCGCCTCCGCGGCCAGCAGTGCTCGTTCGCGCAGCCGGGCAGCCGCCACGACGGACCGGGCGGCGGCCGGCTCCAGTAGTCGGACGGCGGCCGCGCCGGCACACCTCAGCTCGGCCCCTGGCCGCAGCGTGTCGATGCCGGCCATGTCCGTGCGCGTCACGCCGGGCTGGTCGGCATCGACCGTGAACAGCCCGTCGTCGGTGCTCACGAGAACCCCGCCGTTGACCCGGTCGACGTACCCGTGGCCGTCGAGCAGCCAGTCGCCGGCAGCGGCGCGCGCCGTGAAGTCGCCGCGTGCCCACGCGACCGGCCGGGCGGGCAGTGACTCGGGCAGGGCGAGGGTGATCCACCAGGCGCCGGGCAGCAACGCGTACCCGGCCTCCTCGGCCAGCAACGCGCGTTCGACCATCCCCACCTCGGGGTCGAACCAGCCGAGCCGCGCGGCGTCGGCGAACGCGGCCGGCCCGGCGTCGCCGGCGATGATCCGACGCGTCGGGTACTCCGAGGCGAGGAACCGGCGCGCCACCTCGCGCAGGCTCTCCTGCTCGGTGGTGAGGGAGAAGTCCATCGTCGCCTCCTCAGCGCGATCGGGGCAGGCCCGCGACATGCTCGGCGATGACGCCGCGCAGGACCTCTGACGTGCCGCCCTCCAGGGTGTTGCCGCGGCTGCGCAGCTGTTCGTGCTGCCAGTACGCCGTCCAGGTGGGCTCGCCGGAGGCGGCTGCCAGCCGCGCGGCGAACGCGACGAGTCGCTGGTGGGTATGTGACCAGTGCAGCTTGAGAACCGAACTCTCCGGCCCCGGCATGCCAGAGCGCTCCATAGTGGACAACGCGCGGTAGCCGGTGTGGCGCAGCGCCAGTACGTCGACGTACAACTCGGCGACGGTGCGGCGGACGAGGGGGTCGTGCTCTGCGCCGACGTCGCGCACCGTGGTGAGCAGGCGGTCGAAGGCGCGGACCAGGCGCGCGGTGAGTGTGATGCCGAACGTGCCACGTTCGTGCGCGAGGGTGGTCATCGCGACCCGCCAGCCGCCTCCCGGCTCGCCCAGCACCGCGTCATCGCCGACCCGCACGTCGTCGAGGACGATCTGACCGAAGTCGGCGTCCCCCGTGATCATCCGCAGCGGTCGCACGGTCACCCCGGCGGTGCGCAGGTTCAGTAGGAAGCACGTCAGTCCCGCGTGGCGGGACGCCTCCGGGCCGGTGCGTGCCAGCAACAGGCAGAAGTCGGCCAGGTGCGCGTAGGAGGACCAGACCTTCTCGCCGGTGATCATGTACCCGCCGGGCACGGGCACGGCGCGGGTGCGCACCGCAGCCAGGTCGGAGCCGGCGTCCGGCTCGGAGAAGCCCTGGCAGAACAGATCCTCGCCGGTGAGGATGCGGCGGAGGTGGGTGGCCTGCTGCGCGGGCGTGCCGAACCGGATGAGCGACGGACCCACCATGTTGAGCCCGATGACGTTGTGATGGTCGGACGCGCCCGCCCTGGCGCATTCTTCGGCGAGGATGGCCTGGTAGCGGGCGGGCAGCCCGGCTCCCCCGTGCTCAGTGGGCCAGGTGAGGCCCGCGTAGCCGGCGTCGTACAGGGCGCGGCTCCAGGCCCGCCGGTCGTCGGTGGCGGCGTTGGCCACGAGCCAGTCGCGTAACGCGGAGCGGAAGGTCGCCTCGTCGGCGTCGTCTTTCAGGTCCACGAGCGGCGCCCCCACCGGACCCGGATGGCTGACGTCGCCGACGGCCTCCGGGTCCTGTGGGCGACCGCCGTCGCGGCGGAGTCTAGCGAGACATAGCGATTGCTGGATATGGTGGACGTGTCGGCGACGCGGGAGAGGCGACGTGCGAATTGTGGTGGACCTTGACCGCTGTGACAGCCACGGTCAGTGCGCTCTCGCCGCACCGGAGATCTTCGCGGTGGGTGACGACGACCTGGTCCGGGTGCTCGACGAACACCCTCCCGACCGGCTGCGGCCGGTGGTAACGGCCGCCGCGCAGCGCTGTCCCAAACTGGCTATCGACGTCGTGGACGGGTGACGCCCCGTGCCCGATGACGCGGACCAGCCCGTGATCGTGTCCGCGGTCCGGACCCCCATCGGCCGCCGCGGTGGCGGCCTGGCTGGGCTCAAGGCCGTCGCCCTGCTGCGCCACGTGCAGCGGGAGGTGATCGCCCGCGCCGGTATCGAGCCCGACGTAGTGGATCAGGTGATCGGCGGGTGTGTCACGCAGGCCGGCGAGCAGAGCCTCAACGTCACCCGCAACGCGTGGCTCAACAGTGGCATGGCCGTGGAGGTGCCGGCCACCACGGTGGACGTCTCGTGCGGCTCGTCGCAGCAGGCCAACCACCTCGCCGCCGCGTTGATCGCCGCGGGTGCGGCCGAATGCGTGCTGGCCTGCGGCGTCGAGTCGATGAGCCGGGTCCCGATCGGGGTCAACCTCACCAACGGCCCGGGTCACTACAAGACCCGGGAGTACCCGTGGGACGATCCCCCGCACGCGCAGTTCGGCGGCGCCGAAAGGATCGCGGCCCGGGAGGGGTTCTCCCGGCCCGACCTTGACGCGTACGGCGTGCGCTCGCAGCAGCGGGCGGCGGCGGCCTGGGAGCGTGCCGCCTACGCCGCGGAGATCACGCCGGTCGGGCCGGCCGGGACGGCTCCGGTGAGCCGCGATGAGGGCCTGCGGCCGACGACGCTGGCCACCCTCGCCGAGCTACGGCCGGTCATCGAGGACGGACGGCACACCGCCGCGACCACGTCGCAGATCTCGGACGGGGCGGCGGCGGTGCTGTGGATGTCGGCGCGGCGGGTCCGGGAGCTCGGGCTGCGGCCACGGGCGCGGCTCGCGCACCAGGTCGTCACCGGCTCCGATCCGTACTATCTGCTCGACGGCCCGCTGGTGGCAACCCGCAAGCTGCTGCGCCGTGCGGGGATGAGTGTCGCGGACATCGACCGGTACGAGGTGAACGAGGCCTTCGCCGCGGTGGTGCTCGCCTGGCAGCGCGCGTTCGACGCGGACGAGAGCCGGCTCAACGTCAACGGTGGCGCGATCTCACTCGGCCACCCGTTGGGCGCGTCGGGTGCCCGGCTGATCGTGAGCGCGTTGCACGAACTGGAGCGCGCCGACGCCGAGTTCGCCCTGATCACCATGTGTTGCGGCGGGGCGCTGGGGACAGCGTCGCTGCTGCAGCGGATGTGAGCGCCGGTGGACCGGGAGCGGTTTTACCGCGACGCGCGCACGGACCTGGCGGGCCCGCTGGCCGGGGTGCGGGTGCTGGACGTGACGAAGGTGTGGTCCGGCCCGCTCGCCAGCGCGGTCCTGGCGGACCTGGGCGCCGACGTGATCAGGGTAGAACTTCCCGGCGGCGTCGACGGCGAGGTGCCACCGCGGATCCCCGGCACCGGTCACTCGTGGTTCCGTCAGACGGTCAACCGCAACAAGCGCAGTGTGGCGCTCGACCTACGGACCGGGCCGGGCCGGGCGACGTTCCTGGCGCTGGTTGGCCGGTCCGACGTGGTGGTGGAGAACTACCGGCCGGGCACGTTGGAGCGCTGGGGTGTCGGCTACCCGGACTGCCGCGCGACGCGGTCCGACATCGTGCTCGTGTCGATCTCGGGGTACGGCCAGTACGGACCGCGCGCCGACCGCCCCGGCTATGACCCGGTGCTGCAGGCCTACAGCGGATTCATGGCGCTCAACGGCGAACCCGACGGGGCGCCCATCCGCGCCCCCGTCTTTCTCGCCGACGAGCTCGCCGGCCTGCATGGCGCCATCGGGGCCTTGGCCGCGTTGCGCCACCGCGACGTGACGGGCGAGGGCCAGCACGTGGACGTGGCGATGCTCGACAGCCTCCTCGCGGGCAGTGTGGGCGGCATGCTCACGCTCGCCGCGGCCGGCGCGCCGCCGCGCCGGCACGGCAACGCGACCGACTTCGTGGTGCCCTCGAACGCGTACCGGTGCCGCGACGGCAGCATCTACCTGGCCGTGGCGCTCAACCGGCAGTGGCGCGCTCTGGCGGCCGGGATGGGGCGCGCCGAGCTGGCCCGCGCCGACGGGTTCGCCACGGCGGGTGCCCGGCTGACCAACCGGGTCGAGGTCGACGCGGTGGTCGCGGACTGGTGCGCCGGGCGCACCGTGGCCGGGGCAATGGAGGTGCTCGACGCGTGCGAGGTGCCCGCCGCGCCGGTGCGCGACCTGACGGAGGTGGCGGCCGATCAGCACCTCGCCGCCCGGGAGATGCTGCAGCCGGTCACCCTGCCTGACGGCACGGTCGCGCCGCTAGCCGGACCAGCCGCGAAGTTCTCCCGCACCCCGACGCGGGTGCGCCACGCGGCGCCGCTGGCTGGCGCGGATACCGACGATGTATTGCGGGAGCTGGGTATTTCGGCACACACTGAGGAACCTCGATGAGGGCCTTGCTGATATTCGCGTATGTGAGTAAAACTATCCGTGTGACGCGGGGCGACGCACTGCTGCCCTCATGGCTCCTATGGTCCGGAGGCCAGTGTGAGTGACCCGATGACCGTGGCGGAACAGCGGTTGGAAGAGCTGCGGGAGATCGTCGCAGAGGTGCTGGAGTTGGAGCCCGAGGAGGTCACCGACACCGGCGACTTCATGGAGGAGTACGACGCGGACTCGCTGCGGGCGATCGAGATCCTGGCCCGCCTGGACAAGAAGTACCAGGTCGAGATTCCCCAGTCTGAGCTGCCCGAGCTGCGTAACCTCAAAGCTGTTTACGATGCGGTTGCCCGCCACGCAGGCTGGCAGGACTGACGCTGATGCGCCGGGTGGCCGTCACCGGCCTCGGACCGGTGTCGAGCATCGGCACGGGCGTGGCCGCCTTCTCCGCCGGGTTGCGCGAAGGCCGCAGCGGCATCTCGGAGATCACGAGCTTCGACGCGAGCCGCTTTCCGTACCGCAACGCCGGCGAGGTGCCTGACTTCGACGCCGCGGCGCTGCTGCGTCGCCTCGATCCGGCGGAGTGGGGCAGGTCCAGCCAGCTCGCCGCCGCGGCCGCGCGGCTGGCGGCGACCGACGGCGGCTTCGACGCCGACGCCCCCGACCCGGACCGCGTGGGCGCCGTGATCGGCACTACCAGCGGCGAGTCCGTCGTCATGGAGCAGTTGACCGCCCAGATCACCGACGCCGGCTTCGCGACCATGGACCCGGCACTGCTGGCGATGCTGCCGGCGCACCGGCTCGCCCACGCGGTCAGCGCGGAGCTCGGGCTGGCCGGTGAGTCGGTCACCATGGCCACCGCCTGCTCGGCCAGCAACTACGCCCTCGGGTACGCCTACGACCTGATCGCGACCGGTCAGGCGGAGGTGATGTTCGCCGGCGGCGCCGACTCGGTGTGCCGGTGGGCGCACGCCGGCTTCTTCCGGCTCGGTGCGCTCACGGCCAGCGCGTGCACGCCGTTCGACCGGGACCGCTCGGGCATTCTCACCGGCGAGGGCGGGGCCGTGCTGATGCTGGAGGAACTGGGCCGGGCGCAGGCCCGTGGTGCCCTGATCTACGCAGAGGTGCTGGGCTACGGCCTGAACTGCGACGCCAAGCATCCGGTGGCACCGGACGGCCCCAGCATCGCGGAGTGCATGCGTATCGCCCACCGTAGCGCCGACATCAAGCCGTCCGATGTGGACTACATCTGTGCGCACGGCACGGGCACCCCGGCCAACGACGCGATGGAGGCGGCGGCCATTGCGGAGGTCTTCGGCGCCGTGCCGCCACCGGTCAGTTCGATCAAGTCGATGATCGGGCACACCATGGGCGCGGCCAGCGGATTCGGCGCCATCGCGACGAGCCTCGCGATCCATCAGGGCTTCCTGCCGCCGACCATCAACTGGGCCAACGCCGATCCCGCCTTCCCCGGCCTCGATCCGGTGCCCAACGTCGCCCGGCCGGCCACGGTGCGGGTGGCGCAGAACAACGGGTTCGCCTTCGGTGGCAATAACGCCATCACGTTGTTCGGCGCCGCCGCATGACCGGTCTGGTCATCACGGGGTGGAGCGAGCTGATCCCGCCGGTGGACCCGGCCGCTGACGCGGCCGGGCTGTTCGACGAGCCGCTGCCCGCCGCCCGGGCGGCCGCGCTCGTCGACTTCGACGTCCGGGCCCACCTGGGCCGCAAGGGCACCAGCTTCTACGACCGCGCCACCGCCCTCGCGGTGGTCGCGTGCGCCGCCGCGCTCCGGGACAGCGGGATCGTGGTCGACGAGGTCGGCAGCGCGCGCGTGGGCGTCGTCCTCGGCACCACTGTGGGCAGCTTCAAGTCCACCAGTGACTTCAGCCGCGAGACCCTCGTGCAGGACAAGCCGTACCTGGTCAACCCGGTGCTGTTCCCGAACACCGTGATGAACTGCGCGGCCGGCCAGGCGGCGATCCGCCTCGGTCTGCGCGGCGTCAACGCGACCATCGCGGGCGGCCGACTGGCGATGCACCAGACCCTGCGGTACGCGGTCAACGCGCTGTCCCGGTCCACGACCGAGGTGCTGCTCGTGGGCGCGGCCGAGGAATTCAGCCCGCACCGCGCCTGGAACGGGTACCGGTCGGGTACCGACGTGGGCGAAGGCGCCGCGATCTTCGTCGTCGAACGGGCCGACGCGCCCCGGCACGCGAGCCCCCCGGTCGCGGCGCTGCTCGGCGTCGCCTCGGGTTTCGGGTGGCGGGAGGCCGCCCCGGCGGCGCTGGCCGGTTGCGTGCGCCGGGCGTTGGCGGCGGCCGAGGTCGAACCGTCCATGGTCGACCTGGTGGCCACGAGCGCGGCGGGCTCCGGCCCGGACAGCGAGTACGCCGTGGCGGTCGACGTGCTGGGCCGGTCGCCGGAACATCTGGCCGTCGGGCAGCTGCTGGGTGAATGCGACGCGGCGACGGGTGCGCTCGGCTTGGCCGCGCTGCTGCACCGGTTGCGGGCCGAGCCGACCGCGGTGGCGGTGCTCACGGCGCGCACACCGGACGGCGGGGCCGCCGCGGCCGTGCTGCGAGGAGTCCCGTGAGCGTGCTCATCGCCAGCAGTGTGCTGCGCACCTGCCTCGGCGACGGGCCACAGACCTTCGCGGCGTTGCTCGCCGGACGCGACGGGCGATCCCCGCTGCGCCCGGGCTACCCGCAGCAGTTGCGGGTGGCGTACGGGTACCAGGTCGACGGGCCGGCCGGACCGTACGCGGCCAGCCGGTGGCTCGCCGACTGTGCCCGTCGCGCGGTCGCGGCCGCCGGTGTCGACACGCGCAACGTCAGGCTCGCCTGCCTGGTCGGCACCGGACTGCGTGAGCTGTCGACGGTCGAGGCCACGGCAGGGGAGGACCTGGCCGGGGTACCGGCGCACCGGCTGCACTTCGCCGACGCGGTACGCGCGGCGGTGCCCGGCGTCGGCGACGTCGTCACGATCGCCAACGCGTGCAGCGCCAGTGGGCACGCGCTCGCCCTCGCCCAGGACATGGTGGAGCTGGGCGACGCCGACGCCGTGCTGGTGTGCGGCACGGACGCCATGACCACCTCCATGCTCGCGATGATCGGCCGCGTGGTTGACGAGCCGACCGAGCGGGTCCGCCCGTTCGATCGTGACCGGCACGGCGTGCTGCTCGGTGAGGGCGCCGCCGCGGTGGTGGTGGTGCCCGACCACGGTCGGCCCGCTCTCGGCCGCCTGCTCGCCACCGGGTTGTCCTGCGACGCGCACCACGAGACCGCACCTTCCCCGGAGGGCATCGTCCGGGCCATGCGCGACGCCCTGACCCGTGCCGGCGCGCGACCAGCCGACGTCGGCCTGGTCCTCGCCCACGGCACGGGTACGGCGCTGAACGAACCGGCCGAGTGCGCCGCGCTGTGCGAGGTCCTGCTGGCCGGTGGCGCCGATCCGCTGGTTACCGGCGTCAAGGGCGCGGTCGGCCACATGTCGGGCACTGCGGCGCTGGCCAACCTCGACGTCGCGCTCCGCTGTCTGGCCACCGGCAGCGTGCCGCCGACGGTCGGGCTGCGGGTGCCGCTGGCGGAGGCGGCCGGGCTGCGCCTCGTCCGCGAGGAGCCCGCCCCATTGCCGCCGGGGCTGGTGCAGATCGACGCTTTCGGCTTCGGCGGCGTCAACGCGGTGACCCTGGTGGGCGCCCCGTGACGGTTGTGCTGGTCCACGGCCCCGGGTCCGGTGCGCCCGCCCGCGTCGTGGGCTGGGCGGTGCACCTGCCCGACGCGGACCCCCGACCGGCGGACGTGCCGTCGGTGCTGGCGGGACTGATCGGGTCGGCGTGTCCGCCTGAGCAGGCCGGCTCCGTGCTCGGCCGCAAAGGACTGCTCTACAAGGAGCCCGCCACCCGCCTGGCACTGCTCGCCGTGCACGCCGCACTGGCCGCGTCTCCGCCACCCGGCGCCGCTACGCCGACCTACGACCCGGTCGCGCCGCCCGCCCGCGCTCCCGGACCGGTGCAACCCGACACGGCGGTGGTGGCCTGCGGCAACTTCGGCAACGTCGAGACCGTGGTGACGGTCGCCCGGGCGGTGCGTGCGGGCGGCGTGCGGGAGGTCAGCCCGTTGGCCGCGCCCAACGCGTCGAGCAACGTGCTCGCCAGCACCATCGCGCTGTGGTTCGGGCTGGCCGGACCGAACGTCATGGTCTGCTCCGGCGCGCTGGCCGGTCTGGACGGACTGGACATCGCGGTGCGACTGCTGCGCACGGGCCGGGCGGGCCGGGTGGTGCTCGCCGGCGCCGAGCCGGGGGATGAGGTCGCCAGGGCGCTGCACGCCGGTCCGGGCGACCGGCCGCTGCGTGCCGGCGGGGCGTGTGTGGTGCTGGAGCGCGCGGTCGCGCCCACGCCGGTCCCGGGCCCGGCCGACCTCGTCCTGGGAGCGGACGGCTTCGACCCCGGCGTGATCTGGGGCGATACGTACGGCGCGCAGGGCGTGGTGTCCCTGGCCCTGGCGAGCGGGGCGGTCGCCGCCGGCCGGGCGGGCCGGGTCGAGGTGTCCTGCGGCGACGAGCACGACGGCTACCGCACCGCGCGGGTCTGGGCATCATGACGGCCCCGGTAGCAGGGAAGATCCTGCGCGAGGGTGTGCCCGGTGGCCCGCAGGTGGTGCTGGTGCACGGGCTAGAGGACGGCTGGGCCAGTTGGCGTCCCATCGCGGAGCGGCTGGATCCGCGGTGGCGGGCGGTGGCCCTGGACCTGCCGTGGCGGGCCGGCAACGACTACCGCTGGCGGCGGCGGGACAGCGCGGCGGGCTGGCTGGCCGCCGGGCTGGCCGGTCTGGATCACCCGGTCGACGCCGTGGTGGGCCACTCGTTCGGAGCGACAACCACGATGGAGCTGATGGCCGAGGGCAGACTCGCGCCGGCCGACGCGGCAGTGCTCATCTGCCCGCTCTACCGCCCACCGAAGGCCCCCGTGACCTGGCACATGCTCGACCGGTCCCGGCGTAACTTCGAGGCGCACATCCGCGACGGTGTGCTTGCCCGGCTGGGCGGACGCGCGACAACCATCGCCGCCGACGTCCTCGAAGGAATGATGGCGAAGGCGGTCGACCGGGTCGGTCCGACGGGGCTGCTCACCGTCTTCGACAGCTTCGTGGCCAGCGCCGACCTGGAGCTGGAGGCCATCGCCCAGCGGGTCCTGGTGGTCTGCGCCGGCAACGACCCGACGCTGGTGGAGGCCGCCGCCCGCCTGCTCGTGGCCCGGATCCCACATGCCGACCTGCACGTGGACCCCGCCTTCGACCACTTCTGCCACATCCGCCGGCCGGACGCCGTGGTCAGACACCTGCACGAGTTCGTCGGGGCGCGGCAACCCGGCGTGAAGGGGAGCCTGCGATGACTACGCTCGTCCTGCCGGTCACCGAGTCGGTGCGCCGGCCCCGGTTCGAGGGCGCCAACATCCGCACCTGGATCGGCTTCAAACACTTCATGTACCTCGTCGAGGAGGCCGTCCTCGACTGGTTGCGTGAGCACACGCCCGGTGCCCGGGCGCTCTACCTCGAGCATGGCCTGGGCGTGGAGATCGTCGACAGCTCGGTGCTGTTGCCGGCAGTCCTGGAGATCGACGACGAGGTACGCGCACGGGTCACGCCGACCGCACCGGGCCGGTTCACCGTGACCCTGCACGCCACCCGGGGCGACCGGGCCGTGTCCGTACTGCGCGGCAAGGTGACGATCGCGCTGGTCCGCGAGTCGGAGCCGCCCGGGTCGGCGCCGCTGCCGGCCGAGGTCGGTGCGCTGCTGCCTGAGCCGGTGACCCGGCTGGACGGCGTCGGGGCACCGACCGACGTGCCGGCCGACGCGTTCAGCTGGTCGTGGCGGGCACCGTACTTCTACTGCCACTTCTCCGACCGGGTGCAGCACTCCGGATATGTGCGCGCGCTGGAGGAGGTGGTGGACCGGTTCCTGGCCGACCGGGGTCTGTCGGTCGGCCTCCTGCTGCGTGAGCCCGGCTGGATTCCGGTGGTGTCGCGCGCGCGGGTGCGGGTGCTCGCCGCCGCGCACATGGAAGAGGTCGTGCACACCACCTTCGTCGTCGACGACATTGTGCGGGACACCATGTTCGACGCCCGGATGGACTGCTTTGTGGAGCGCGACGGTGAGCGGGTGCCGGTCGCGACGGCGCGGATCCTGCACGGGTACGCGGTGAGCCGCGGTCCGGCGGCCGGCGCGCTCGCCACGCTCGACGGTGCGGTCGTGGCGGCCCTGACCGGGGCGGGTACGCCGTGAAGCGGCCGCCGCGGCTGTACTTCTCGTTCCGCAGCCCGTACAGCTGGCTGACCGTGCAGCGGCTGCGGGCCGCCGTGCCGGACGCCGATACGAGCCTGGAGTGGTTGCCGTACTGGGATCCCGACGAGGTGACCGAGCGGGCGCTCAAGGCCCGCGGGGCCCAGTTCCACTACGTGCAGATGAGCCGGGCCAAGCACCTGTACCTGCTGTTCGACACGAAGCGGCTCGCGCAGCGGCTCGGCGTGGCGATGGCCTGGCCGATCGACGTGGACTGCTGGTGGGAGCTGCCGCACCTGGCTTTCCTGGCCGCCCGACGGGAGGGCCGGGCGAGCGCGTTCTACGACGAGATCGTGTCGGCCCGGTGGGGTCGGGGGGAGGACATCTGCGCGCCCGACGTGGTGCGCCGGGCTGCCGAGGCAGCGGGATTTGACCCGGCGCTGGCCGTCGGCGCACCCGACGACGAGGCGATCCGGGCCGAGGCGGTCGACTGCCTGGCCACCGCGTACGACGACGACGTGTTCGGTATCCCGTACCTGAAGTGGGGGCGGCACCGGTTCTGGGGTTACGACCGTCTCGACGGGTTCCTGGAGGTCTGGGCCCAGGCGGCCCCGGCGGCCCCGGTCGCCGCCCCGACCGGTCAGGTCGCCTTCGACACGGACACCGCCGGCGGCTGCGGATGAGCACTTCCCGGCCCCGGCGGACGCCCGACGAGGAGCGGCTGCACCGCCGGCAGCGGCTCGCGGCGACCCTGCGGATCTTCGCCGACCGGGGCTTCGACGAAGGCTCGGGCGGTCATGTCACGGCGCGCGACCCGATCCGGACGGACCACTTCTGGGTCAATCCGTTCGGTGTCCACTTCGGTCACGTGCGGGTGTCGGACCTGCTGCTGGTCGATCACGAGGGCGCGGTGGTGTCCGGCGCGGGCACGGTGAACCCGGCCGGCTACGCCATCCACTCGCAGGTGCACGCCCGGCACCCGGACGTCGTCGCGGTCGCGCATACCCATTCGCTCTACGGCCGGGCGTGGGCCGCGCTGGGCCGCCCGCTGGACCCCATCACCCAGGACGCGTGCGCGTTCTTCGAGCGCCACGAGGTGTTCGAGGAGTACACCGGGGTGGTCCTCGACACCGACGAGGGTAAGCGGATCGCGGACCGGCTCACCGGCAACATCGCCCTGGTGCTGCGGAACCACGGCCTGCTCACCATCGGTGCCAGCGTCGAGGAGACGGCCTGGTGGTTCGCCTCGATGGACCGGTCCTGCCAGGTGCAGCTGCTGGCCGAAGCGGCCGGTCGGCCGCGGCTCATCGACGCCGACGCGGCCCGCTCGGCCCGCGGCACCATCGGCACCCCCGCGATCGCGCGGCTGAACTTCCGCCCCCTCTACGCCGACATCGTCCGGCGCCAGCCGGACCTGCTCGACTGATGCCGGAGCCGGGCCTGCCGACGGAAGGAGGTGCCGATGGCCGTCCTGCTCCCCGCCGCGGTGACCGCGCGGCCGCATGACCAGGCGCTGGCCGACGAGCGCGACACGCGCGACTGGGGCGAGCTGAACGCGCGCGTCAACCAGTGGGTGCACGCGCTGCGTGGCGTCGGTCTCCGCACGGGCGACGCGGTGGCGATCGTGGCGGGCAACCGGGTGACGACCATGGAGGCGCTGCTCGGCTGCCTGCACGCCGGCCTGACCGCGGTCCCGGTCAACTGGCATCTGACCGTCGACGAGATCGCCTACCAGCTGCGGGACTCGGGCGCGCGGGTGGTCATCGCGGACCCGGCGACCGCCCCCGCCGTGGGGCGGGCCGTCGCGCGGTCCGGGTCCGCGGCGCTGCCGCTGGTGATGGGGGTACGCGACGAGGGCGGCTGCCAGGCCGTGGAGCCGCTGCTGGCCGACGCGTCGACAGGCGAGCCCGACGGGCAGGTCTGCGGGTCCACCATGCTCTACACCTCGGGCACGACCGGACAGCCCAAGGGCGTCCTGAACGGCCTTTTCAGCACGGGTGCGCCCGTACGGCGGGTGCACAGCCTGCTGTCCTTCGCCGGCTCGACGTTGGGCGTGCCGGACGAGGGCACCGCGCTGCTGGTCGGTCCCTGGTACCACTCGGCGCAGTTGTTCTTCTCTCTGCTGCCGCTGCTGCGCGGCGCCCGGTTGACGCTGCGGCAGCGCTTCGACGCGCAGGCCACGCTGGCCGCCATCGACGCCGAGCAGGTGGCGACGTGCCATCTCGTGCCGACCCAGTTCGTGCGGCTGCTGCGGCTGGCGGAGCCGGTGCGCTCCGCGTTCGACGGATCCAGCCTGCGGCGGGTGTGGCACGGCGGGGCGCCGTGCCCCGAGGACGTCAAGCGGCGGATGCTGGCGTGGTGGGGGCTCTGCCTGGTGGAGTACTACGCGGCCACCGAGGGCGGGGTGGTCAGCCTCATCGACAGCGTGGAGTGGCTGCGGCGGCCCGGCAGCGTCGGGCGGACCATCGCCGGCACCGAGGTGCTCATCGTCGACGCGGACGGAGCGGCGGTGCCGGTCGGCACTGAGGGTCGGGTGTTCATCCGTCGCCGACCCGACCGCGACTTCACATACCACAACGCGCCCGAGAAGACCGCGGCCGCGCACCTCGCGCCCGGCGTCTTCACCTACGGGGAGCGGGGCCGCGTCGACGCGGCCGGCTACCTGTACCTCACCGGCCGGGACACCGACATGATCCTGTCCGGCGGCGTGAACATCTATCCGGCCGAGGTGGAATCGGTGCTGCTCGACCATGAGGGGGTACGCGACGTGGCGGTGCTGGGCATTCCCGACGAGGAGTACGGCGAGCGGGTGCTCGCGGTCGTCGAGGTCGACGTGGACCGGTTGCCACCCGACCGGGTGACCTACGAGCTGGACCGGCACTGCCGGGCGCGGCTGGCCGGGTTCAAGGTGCCGCGCGTGTACCAGGTGCTCGACGAGCTGCCCCGCGAACCCACGGGGAAACTGCGCAAACAGGCCCTCCGCGAGGGGTACCTGGAGGTGGCGACGTGACGACGCCGGCACTCGACGACCGGGCCGACATCGCCCACCCGGCAACGTTCGGCCACGCGATGCCGTACGCGACGTTCGCGCGCCTGCGCCGGGAGGCGCCCGTGCGCTGGACGCCGGAGCCCGACCTGCCGCGACACAGTTCGGCGGGGCGCACGGTGCACCGCGGCAGCGGGTACTGGGCGGTCCTCAGCCACGCCGCGGTGATCGAGGCATCGCGGCGTCCCGAGGACTTCTCGTCCGCCGCGCGGGGTGCGTTCCTCGTGGACCCGGCCACCCGCGCGGACCTGGACCAGGCCCGACAGCTACTGATCAACATGGACGCGCCGCACCACAGCCGCATCCGCCGCGTGGTGACGTCGGTGTTCACCCCCCGTGCCGTGGCCCGGCTCACCGACACGGTGCACGCCCACGCCCGCGACGTGGTCGCCGCCGCCGTGGCGAAGGGGGAGATCGACGCGGTGGCCGATCTCGCGGCGGAACTGCCGCTGCTGGTGATCGCGGACCTGCTCGGCATGCCGCGCGGCGACCGTCACCTGCTCTACCGGTGGAGCAACCACCTGGTCGGCTTCGACGACCCCGAGTTCGGTGGCGGCGATGTGGAGATCTACCGCCGTACGTTCGCCGAGGCGTTCCAGTACGCCCTGGGCATGGCGGTGCGTCGGCGCGCCGCGCCGGGGGAGGACCTGGTGAGCCTGCTCGCCAACGCGGAGGTGGAGGGGCGGCGGCTGAGCGACAGGGAGTTCTGCAACTTCTGGCTGCTGCTGGTGGTGGCCGGCAACGAGACGACCCGGCACCTGCTGGCCAACGGGATTCTCGCGCTCGCCGAGCGCCCCGATCAGCGCCGACGTCTGGTCGAGGACCCAGGGCTGATCGGGTCGGCGGTGGAGGAGCTGCTGCGCTGGGTTACGCCGATCATGCAGTTCCGGCGCACCGCCACGCGTGACACGGAGCTGGCCGGGCAGCCGATCGCGGCGGGCGACAAGGTGGTGCTCTACTACGCGGCGGCGAACCGGGACCCGGCGGTGTTCGCCGAACCGGATGAGGTCGATCTGGGCCGCGACCCCAATCCGCACCTCGCCTTCGGCATCGGGCCGCACTTCTGTCTCGGCGCGAACCTGGCGCGGTTGGAGGCGCGGGCGCTGCTCACCGCGCTGCGTCCGCATCTGGCGAACGTGGAGCTGCGGGGCGTGCCCACGCGGTTGGAGTCGAACTTCGTCAACGGCCTCAAGGCGTTGCCGGTGCGGTTGGCGAGCTGACCGCCGGCTCGAAGAGCAGCTGTACGTGCCGGCCGGCCCGGTGCGCTTCGTCGAGAGGTCCAGGACCATTCCCACGGCGTGCAGCGGGCGGTGCACGGTGCCGGCGGTGGCGCGGGCTGCTGTTAGGGCATCAGGCGGGTCGGTTTCGCAGTTCCTCGATCACCAGGTTCGCGACGTCGCGCATGGTGCTGATCTGCTGCGCCCGCTCCTGCTCGATAGGGTCGAGATCGAACCGGTCCTCCAGTGTGAACGCCAGCTCGAGCAGCGCCAGCGAGTGGAACGCCAGGTCCTCGATCAGGCGTGCGTCATCCGGCGCCGTCTCCTTCGCCTCGGGGGCGAGCTCCAGCACGATGGTCCGGACCTCCGCCCGGATCTCGTCCTCGGTCCGGCCGTCCACCTGCGTCGACGATGCCTCGCTCATGCGCTCTCCTGGGTTGTGTCGATTGGCACGGTTGATGACCCGGTCAGTTCGTCCGCCAGGAACGTCTGCCAGAGCTGACGGCGGCGCGGTTTGCCGCTGGAGGTGCGCGGGATCGTGCCGGGCGGCGCGTCGACGATGACGACGTCGGCCCCGTCGGTGCGCCGACGCAGCACCGACTCGGCAGTCGCGAGCCATCCGTCGCGGGGCCGCTCGAGCACCCCTACGACGGTGTGCCGGCCCGTACGCACGCCCAACGCCGCGGCGAACCGGTGGCCCGGCACGCCGTGGGCCGTCACCGCGGCCTCCAGATCCTCGGCGAAGACCGTACGGGCCCGGATCTTGAGACTGTCGCCCAGGCGGCCCAGCACGAACAGCTGCCCCTCGTACAGGAAGCCCGCGTCGCCGGTGCGTACGGAGCCGTTGACGAAGGCGGTCAGGGACGCGGACGGGGCATCGTCGGAGTCCGCGTACCCGTCGCCGACACCGTCGCCGGCGACGGTGATCTCACCGACCGTCCCGTCGGCGACCGGTGTGCCCGCCGGATCGGTGACCGTGACCCGGACGCCCCGCAGCGCCTGCCCGCAGCCGACCAGCGTCGGGTCGTCGGCGTCGACGCCCGGTCGGACCCGGTGGCCGGGGACGAGGCTGGCCTGGTCGAACCGGGTGGCCGTCCACGGATCGCCGACGGGCTGCCCGGTCACCGCAAGGGTCGCCTCGGCCAGCCCGTACGCGGGAAGGAGGGCCTGCGGCCGCAGGCCGTGGGGGGCCAGGAGGTCGAGCAGCCGCCGCGCCGCGTCATCGTCGACGCGCTCGGCGCCGACGATGAGGGCGCGTACCCCTGTGAAGTCCAGACCGACCAGGTCGCGGGGCGGCACCCGGCGGACGATGTGGGCCAACCCGAAGGTGGGCATGGCCGTGTGCGCGGCGCCGGAGCGGCCCAGGCAGCGGAGATAGCGCAGCGGGCGGTGGACGAACTCCTCGGGCGACATCAGCCACAGGTCGCCACTGTCCACGACGGGCGTGATGAGGCAGCCGGTGAGCCCCATGTCGTGGTGCGGTGGCAGCCAGGACGCGGTGGCGTGCTGGCCGTGCATGCCGAGCCAGGCGCGGATGGCCGCCACGTTGGCGGCCAACGCGTCGTGCGCGATGCGGATCGCCCGGCCGCGCCCGCTGGAGCCCGACGTGAACTGCAGCAGCGCGACGGCCGCCGGTTGCCGGCCCGCTGCCGCGCCCGGGTCCTCGCGGGCCAGGGTCCGCTCATCGAGGGCGCCCTCGGTGAGCTCGTCGAGGCGCAGCGCGGTGTAGCCGGGTGGCAGCGCGGTGCCGAGATCGACCTCCGTGACGACGACCCGTGGCGCGGCTGCGGCGAGCGCCGCGCGCAGATGCTGCGCGTAGCCGCCCGCGTCACCGAACACCATGGGTGGCGCCAGCGGTGAGACGGTGGCGCCCGCACGCAGGACGCCGAACAACGCCGCCACGAAACGGGGCCCACCCCGCCCGACGAGACTCACCACGTCACCCGGGCCGACGCCGGCCTCGACCAGCGCCCCGGCGACCCGATGAGTGAGGCCCGCGAGCCGCTGATAGGACCAGAAGTCCCACTGCTCGCCCGGGCCGGCGAACCGGATGCCCCGGGCCGGACTGGGCTGGGCGAGCCAGGCAAGCACAGGCGTCCGGCCTACGCGTGTATTCCCCGTCGATGCCACCGAGCTCCCGTGTGCGACGCGATCATGATGCGCGTTGTCGGTCAAGGATATCGAACACCATCGTGGGATGAAACCCTTCGATGGACGTCGTCACGGGCGCGCGGGCAGCCGCCACAGCTGTTCCGGCCCGAGGCAGAGCTCCGGCAGCACCGTCGCCAGCTGCGACACGTAGGCCCCGATGGCCCGCTCCTTCGCGGCCCGGTCGCCGCCGGTGGGGGGATGGGCGGTGGCGCCGTGCGCGGCGACGAACGCCCGCACCGCGTCGTCCGTGGCGGGAAACTGCCGGCGGTAGGGCATGTCCTCATACGCCAGGGTGTCCGTCCCGGCGGCCACCGCCGGCCAGACCCGGCCCACCTGCCGGTGGTCGGGGTGGACCAGGCCGACGGGGCCCAGCACCGTCGTGGGCCGGTGGGCCGTGACGAGCGAGCGCAACCGTTCGGCGATCTCCTCGTCGCTGCTGGGGTGGCGGTACTGCCGATCCAGGAAGTCCAGGTGCACGGGGTACGCGCCGAGCGTCGCCAGCGCGGCGGTGTCCTCGTCGCGGCGGCTGGACATCGCCCGGTGTCCATCGCCCAGACCGGTGGCCGCGTCGTAGCGTCCCCGGGTGCCGGTGGCCGGTAGGCCGGCGAAGACGGTCACGACGACCGCCCCCGGGTGCGCGGCGATGACCTCGCCGGCGGACAGCACGGCGTCGTCCAGATGCGTCGAGAACACCATCAGTCCACTCATGTCACCGGTCAATATCCCCGCCACCGTGGCCGCTGTCGAGATGGCGGGCAGTGACGACCGTCGCTATGCTGGCGACGTGCCGGTGGTGGAACCCGACCTGTCGGTCGTCATTCCGACCCACAACCGCGCCGAGCGGCTGCACCATACGCTGCGTGCCCTGGCAGGGCAGCGGCTGCCGCGGGACCGCTTCGAGGTTGTGATCGCCGACGACGGGTCGACCGATGACACCGCCGCCGTCGTGGCCGCCTTCGAGCCGGACCTGACTCTCCGGTACGCGCGGCTCGACCGCGACGAGGCCGACATCGCCGCGCACGGCTACTGCGTGTCCGGCGTGCGCAACGCCGGTGCCCGGCTGGCCGGCGCGCCGCTGATCGTCTTCCTCGACTGCGGTGTGATCGCTGGACCCGACCTGCTCGCCGCGCACTTGGCGGCCCACGCGGGCGCCGGGCCGGCCCGCAGCGTGCTCGGCTACGCGTTCGGCACCCACAAGTTCCGGCCCTTCCCCGACCTGGCGCAACTGCTGCGCACCCGGTCACCGGAGGAGGTCGCGGCCGCGATCGGTGCGGGACCGCGCGGGCTCGACCTGCGGCACGACGTCCTTCCCGCCGATGGGGACCTGACCGGCCTGGCGGGGCCGTGGATCCTGTGCTGGACCCTGAACATGTCGGTGCGCGCGACGGACTTCCGCGCGGTCGGCGGCTTCGATGAGAACTTCCGCGGCTGGGGGTACGAGGACGTCGAGCTGGGGTACCGGCTGCACCGTGCGGGCACGCGCCTGGTCGCCTCCCGCGACGCGTGGGGCATCGAGTGGCCCGACCGCCCCGACCTGGCCGCGCTGGAGACCGGCGCGGCCCGCAACATCGAGGTCTTCCTCGCCCGTCACCGCCACCCGGACGTGGAGCTCTACGCCTGCGCGCGGGGGCGCAACATTCTGCGCGAGTTCGAACGCGACCACGCGGCGCTGCGGGCCTGGACGCTCCGGGTGCGCGGCCTCGATCCGCTGCCTGACCTGACCGGCCTGCCGGCCGCGGAGCGGATGTGCGTGCTCGGATCCGGCGGCGTGGTGCCCGCCGGCTGGCCGCCGACCGTCCTGGTGGACTTCGACGCGGAGGCGTTGAGCCGGCTGCCGGCCGCGGGTGGGCACACGCCGCTGCACGCGGTGGGGCTGCGCACCGGCCTCCCCGACCGGGCCTTCGACCTGGTGGTGATCACGTCCCGGCTGGCCGGGGTGTGGGACCGGTGGGGCGGTCAGCTTCTCGCGGAGGCCCGGCGCGTCGGCCGGCAGGTGGTCTGTTTCGCCGACGCGGCCGCCCCGACCGTGGCGGGCGCGCGATGAGGGGCGTGTACTTCCTGGCCAACGACCGTGTGTACGAGCAGGCCGTGGCGTTCCTCAACAGCTTCCGGCAGCACAACCCGGACGTGCCGTTGTGCCTCGTGCCCTTCGCTGACGACGTGGCACGGGTGGCGGCGCTGGCCGACCGGTACGACTTCACCATCTGGTCCGATCTCGCGATGCTGCGTCGCTGCGACGAGCTGTCGCGCCGGTTCCACGGCGAGGTTCTCGGCCAGTACCGCAAGGTGGCGCTCTGGTCGGGCGGGTACGACGAGTTCGTCTACGTCGACTGCGACACCGTCGTGCTCCGCCCGGTGGACTTCGCCCTCGACCTGCTCAGTGACTACGACGTGGTCGCCTCGCACTCCGACATCCCCGGTATCCGCCGCTTCGTCTGGCGCGACTCCATCATGGACACCGGTGCGTTGACCGCCTGGCAGATCCGCTACGCCGCCAGTACCGGGTTCCTGGCGTCGCGCCGTGGCGTGCTCGACGCCGACCGGGTGTGCGCGGATCCCACCGAGGCGCTGGCGCTGGCGCCGCACATGGCGTTGGAGTGCTCCGAGCAGCCACTGCTGAACTATCTGATCGTCACCTCGGGAGGGCGGTACAGCAGCCTGTTCACCATCGCCCTGCGCACCCGCGACCGCACCATGCCGCAGGAGGTCTGGGCGGGCAGTGATCTCGGTGAGGTGTCCGGCGGACAGGTGCTGCCGCCGCCGAACCACCCCTCCGTCCTGTTGGTGCACTGGGCCGGCCAGTGGGAACGCGTCCGGCGCGAGGGCGGCGACATCCCGTACCGGCAGTTGTGGGAGCACTACCGCTCGCTGGCCCCCAGGTAGTCGCGCCGGCCGGCGCCGAAGTACCGCTCCCGCAGCGTCGTCTCAGCTGGGTCGTACGCCTTGCGGAACAGGCCGCGGCGCTGCAGCTCCGGCACCAGCAGGTCGCAGATGTCGTCGATGCCCGACGAGGGTGGGCACGGGAACAGGTTGAACCCGTCGACGCCCGCGACCTCGACGTACTCCTCCATCCGGTCGGCCACCTGTTCAGGGGTGCCGAACAGCATGAGCCGGTCGAAACGGTGCGGTCGGCGCGGCGTGGCGATGAAGTCGCGCACGTCCCCGACCGTCCATGCGCGGTCGGGCGCGGCACTGGCCAGGAAGCCGACCACGGATCGTCCGTCCTCGGTGAGGATCTCCGCGATCGGGGTGTCGTCGGGATGGGCGGCGAGGTCCACCCCGACCCAGCCGCACCACTTGGCCAGCAGGCCACCCGGGCTGCTGAGCGCGGTGAACTGCTCCGCCCGCTCGCGGGCCTCCTCGTCGGTGCGGCCCAGCAGCACGGGCATGCCCTGCAGGATGCGCAGCGCGTCGGGCCCGCGGCCGTGCTCCTCGGCCCGCCGGCGCAGCCGCGCGACCGTCTCCGCGCCGCGCTTGGCGCTGTTGAGCGTGACGAAGACGACCTCCGCGTGGCGGGCGGCGAAGGTGGTGCCGCGGTCGGAGGCGCCCGCCTGGTAGATCACCGGCGTCCGCTGCGGCGACGGCTCGCACTGGTGGGCCGCGTCGACCGTGAACCACCGTCCCTGGTGGGTGACGGCGCGCACCGCGGCCGGGTCGGTGAACACGTCCGCCGCGGCGTCGTGACGCACCGCACCCGCGTCCCAGCTGCGCTCCCACAGGGCTCGCACCACCTCGACGTACTCGTCGGCACGGTCGTAGCGCTCGTCGTGCGGGATGTACGTGCCGAGCCCCGTGGAGGCAGCGAGTCGCAGGTCCGAGGTGACAATGTTCCAGCCGACCCGCCCGTCGGTCAGGTGGTCGAGGGTGGAGAAGACCCGGGCACACTGGTACGGCGCGTGGTAGGAGGTCGAGTACGTCACCGCGAAGCCCAACTGCTCCGTGGCGGCCGCGAGAGCGGGCAGCAGGAGCACCGGGTCGATCGCCGGCACCTGGTGGGCGTGGCGCACCGACGCGGCGGCGGACCCGCCGTAGACGTCGTAGACACCGTGGATGTCGGCGAAGAACAGCGCGTCGACGCACGCGGCCTCCAGCTTGCGGGCCACCGAGGTCCAGTGCGACATGGTCCGGTACCCGGTGGCGCTGCGGTCGTCAGGGTGCCGCCACAACCCTTCGAACAGCGGGGATGGGACAGCCTGGCTCAGCACGTTCAGGTGCACCGGGGATCTTCTCCTTACCGTGGTCGGACCTGCATGGGCACGCTGTCGTACGCGCGGATGTTCCCGGACGCGGTCAGCCGCCGCACCGGCTCGCCGGCGGGCTCGATCGTGGCGAAGTGGTGCAGGAGCCGCTCGAACGCCACCCGGCCCTCCTCCCGGGCCAGCGCGGCGCCCAGGCAGAAGTGCGTACCCCCGCCGAAGGACACGTGCGGGTTGGGGGAGCGGCCGACGTCGAGCCGGTCGGCCCGCTCGAACACGCTCTCGTCGTGGTTGGCCGAACCGAGCAGCAGCACCAGCACCCGACCGGCCCGCACCGTGTGGCCGCCGATCTCGATCGGCGACAGCACCATCCGGCCGGCCCCCTGGACAGGGGCGTCGTAGCGCAGGAACTCCTCGACGGCGCTGGCCGCGAGCCCGGGCTCGGCCCGCAGCCGGGCGAGCTGGTTGGGATGGCGCAGCAGGGCCGCGCAGCCGGTGCCGATCATGTTCCGGGTGGTCTCGAAGCCCGCGAAGAACAGGAACACCGCGTTGTCCACGATCTCCTGCTGGGAAAGGCTGTCCTCGCCGGACCCGGCGGCGAGCATCCGGGACAGCAGGTCGTCGCCGGGGCGGTGCCGGCGCTCCTCCAGCAATGCCCCGAGGTACTCGCGCAGCCACACGACGGCCGCGTGCACGTGGGGCCGGTCCGCCTCGGCGACCTCGGTGCTCCAGCCGCGGGCCAGGTCGGCGGCGCGCGGCCGGACGATGTCGCGGTCGGCGGTGGGCACGCCGAGCAGTTCGCACACGACCGTGACGGGCAGCGGATAGGCCAGATCGGTGGCGGCGTCGAGGATCCCGGTGTCGAGGGCCGGTTCGAGCAGTTCGTCGACGATGCCGGTGAGGTGGTCGGAGAGCCGGCGGACCAGGGCCGGGCTGAACGCCTTGCTCATCAGCGCGCGGAGCCGGGTGTGCTCGGGCGGGTCACGCACGATGCTGATGCCGCCGAAAAACTCGGTCGCGGGGCCGTCGCCGATGGCGAAGCGCCGGTACTCCTCGGGAAAGCCGTGCGCGAGCCGCCGGTCGCGCAGCAGCGCCGACACATCGGCGTGGCGGGTGACCCCCCACTGTCCCGGACCGAACCGGCACAGCTGCCCGGCCGCGCGCAACTGCGCGTAGTGCGGGTACGGATCGACGACGACGGTCGGATCGTCATGAGCGAAGCGCGGCGGCAGAACTCTACCCACACTGGTCACGATCGCCCCCGAGTCGCCCGGCCATCGATCAATCGATGTACACCACTAGTGTTGGACCGTACCGGCCGCCGGGTCACCACGAAAGGTGTGTGCGTTGGAGAGTTCTGATCTCGCCCGCCTGACCGCCGCGCTCGAACGCGAGGGCCTGGCCGCGTTCCTCGCCGCGTTCGCGCCGCACGCGACCCGACGTGACCGCTGGGCGCGCGAGGTCCACCGGCTCAACGGGCACCTTAGGCCGCTGGTGGACCTGTTCCTGCTCGGTGAAGCCGTGCCGGTGGCGGACCTGCCCGCGGACGTGGCGGCCGCCGTGCCACCGCTGGTCGCGGCCGGAGCCGCCCGTGTCGACGGGGATCACGCTTCCCTGGCCGGGCTGTCGCTGTTCCGCCCGTACGGGGTGTGGCTGTTCGCCGAGCCCCCAGGCCCCGCCCAGGCGTCGGCCTACTTCGGACCCGACTCGCTCGCGCTGGCGATGCACACCACGTACCGACCGGGCGGCTCCTGCCTGGACCTGTGCGCGGGCCCCGGCTTCCAGGGGTTGGCCGCGCTCGCCCGGTGCGCCACCGCCACCCTGGTGGAGCTGACCGGGGAGGCGGCCGCCGTAGCCGCGCTCAACGTCGCGGTCAACGGTGTCGCCGACCGGGTACGGGTGCGCGCGGGCGACCTGTACGCCCCGGTGGCCGACGAGCGGTTCGACCACGTGGTCGCGAACGTGCCCTTCATGCCGGTGCCGCCCGGTCACCCGTTCCCGGTCGCCGGCGCCGGCGGGCCGGACGGCTTCGACGTGGCCCGCCGGGTGCTGCACCAGTTGCCCGGACACCTGCGCGACGGCGGCAGCGCCCACCTGGCGACGATGCTGCTGCGCGGACCGGACGGCCTGCTGCTCGCCGAGGAGTTGTCGGCGTGGGCGCGGGAGGCGGACTGCGACGTGACGGTGACACTCACCTCGCAGATCCCCACCACCGCCGACTCGCCCCTGGTGCTGGGCACCGCCGAGGCGATCGCGGCGGCGGGGGACACGCCGGTCGGGGCGCTCGTCGAGCAGGTCGCCGACCACTACGCCGCGCTCGGCGCGTCGTCGGCGAGCTGGGCGTTCCTACGGGTGGACCCGGGCGGTGGCCGGCTGCGCCCGATCGAGCTGGGCGGCGCGGGACGGCGTGCTCCCTGGGTCTCACTCGTGTGAGGCGCGCAGCGCCGCCTTGTCCACCTTGCCGACCGGCGTGTACGGGAAGTCCTCGACCAGGATGAGCGCGTCCGGCAGCTTGTAGCCGGCCAGGCCACGCTCGGTGAGGAAGCCGCGCAACTCGCTCAGCGCCGGTTCGCCGTCGGTGGCCACGACGAACGCACAGGACCGCTCACCCAGCCCTGGGTCCGGCACCGCCACCACGGCCACGTCGGCGACCTTCGGGTGGGCACGCAGATGCTCCTCGACCTCGACCGCGGAGACCTTCTCGCCGCCCCGGTTGACCACGTCCTTGATCCGGCCCTCCACCACCATCGCGCCGTCGGGCAGCAGCCTGACCAGGTCCCCGGTGCGGTAGAAGCCGTCGGAGGTGAACGCCGTCCGGTTGTGCTCCTCCGCCCGGTAGTACCCGCGCAGGGTGTACGGCCCGCGTACGAGCAGCTCACCCACCTCGCCCGCCGGCACGTCCCGGCCATCCTCGCCGACGGCGCGCAGCTCGTCGTCGGCGGACATCGGTCGACCCTCGGTGGTGTGCCGAAACTGCGCGGGTTCATCGGGTCGGGTGAACGACAACAGTCCTTCGGCCATGCCGAACCAGCGGGTCAGCGTGCAGCCCAGCGCCTCCTCGGCGCGCGCCGCGAGCCGGGGATCCAGGGCCGCGCCGCCCACCTCCACCGTCAGCTTGGACAGGTCGGCCTGGAAGATCGGAGCGGTCTCCATCCATAGTGGAAGGAAAGCCGGCATGAGGGTGGTGAGCGTGACCCCCTCCCGCGCGATGAGCGGGAACACCTCGTCGGGACTCGGGCTAGCGGCGAGCACGGCCGGCGCGCCGACCCGTAGCGCGCCGAGCACGCCGGGGCAGCCCAGCGCCGCGTTGTGCGCCGCCGGCAGCGCCGCCAGGTACGCCCCCGACGCGTCGAAGCCCATCTCGGCCGCGGTGGTCCGGAGCTGGTACGCGTAGTCGTTGTGGGTGCGCGGGATGAGCTTGGGCCGGCCGGTGGTGCCCCCCGACAGCAGCAGCAGCGCCACCTCGTCCGGGTCCGGCCCGGGCAGGTCCACGGGCTCGGCCCGCACCTGCGCCAGGGCGGTGAACTCGCCAGGAGCCCCGGCGACAAGCACATGGCGCAGCTCCGGCACCGTGGCGCTGACCTCGCGGGCCAGCTCACGATGGTCGAAGCGGGCCAGCACGTCCGGGATGACCAGCGCGGTCGCCCCGGTGTGCGCGCACAGGTAACCGATCTCCGCGAGCCGGTGCGCGGGCAGCGCCAGCACCGGCACGGCACCCAACCGGAACAGGGCGACCAGGAGGGCGAGGAAGTCCGGTCCGTTCGGCAGCTGCACCACCACGCGGTCCCCGGCGCGCAGTCCCAGCCGCCACAGCCCGCCGCACAGTTCGTCGGCCCAGGCGTCCAGCTCGGCGTAGCTGACCCGCTGGCGCAGGGTGACCACGGCGGGCCGGTCGCCCGCGGTGCGGGCCGGTTCGCGGAGCAGATCGGCGAGGGTCTCCCCGGTCCAGTACCCGGCGCGCCGGTAACGCTCGGCGAATTCAGCTGGCCACGGTACAGCCCCAGTCAGCATGACTTTCTCCCCCTGTTTGTGCTGATATCGCTACCGGTCAGGTCCGGGCGGCGGCCGCCGCCGGCCGCGGGTCGAACACCCCGCGCTCGCGCAGCAGGGGCATGACCCCCTCGCCGAACCAGTACGCCTCCTCCAGATGCGGCTGACCGGACAGGATCAGGTGTTCAACACCCAGCTCGTGCAACTCGACGATCCGGTCGGCCACCTCGGCGTGGCTGCCGACCAGCGCGGCGCCGGCGCCGGGCCGCAGCAGGCCGAAGCCCGCCCACACGTTGGGGTAGACCTCCAGCCGATCCAACTGCCCGTCGTGGAGCGCGGCCATCCGCCGTTGCCCCTCGGACTCGGTCCGCCGGAAGCGGGCCTGCGCAGCGGTGACCATGGCGGGGTCCAGCTCGCCGAGCAGCTGGTCGGCCTCGGCCCAGGCCTGTTCGGCGGTGTCCCGGGTGATCACGTTGAACCGCGTGCCGAAGGCGAGCGCGCGGCCCTCGGCGGCGGCGGTCAGCCGGGCCTGGTCGAACAGGTCGACAAGGAGCGGCGGCGTCTCCCCCCACGCCAGGTACACATCGGCGTGGCGGGCAGCGACCCGCTGCGCGGCCGCCGAGGACCCGCCGAGAAACACGGTGGGGTGGGTGGCCGGCGGCCGGGTCGTCACGGCGGCCCGCACGTCATAGTGGGCGCCCGTGAAGTCGAGCGGATCGCCGGACCAGGCGCCGCGCATGATGGCGAGGAACTCGTCGGCCCGCTCGTAACGCTGGTCGTGGTCGTGCCAGTCGCCGTAGCGGCGCTGCTCGGTGGGGTCCCCGCCGGTGACGACGTTGAGCAGCAACCGGTCGCCGGTGAGCCGCTGCGCGGTCGCGGCCATCTGGGCGGCCAGCGTCGGGGACAGCAGGCCCGGCCGGAACGCGACCATGAACCTGACCCGCTCCGTGCGGGTGGCCAGGGCCGCGGCCAGCAGCCACGGGTCCTCGCAGAACAGGCCGGCCGGCAGCAACATGCCGGCGAAGCCCAGCTGGTCGGCCGCGCAGGCGACCTGCGTCAGATAGGTGATGTCGGGCTGGCGTTGCGCGCCGCGGACCCCGGCGCCGGCCCGGCGGGACAGGGCGCGACCGTCACCATGGGCGGGGAGGAACCAGTGCAGCTGCAGCGGCATGAGGCGCTCCTTCCGTGGGCACCCTAACAGACCCATTGATACACCCGATATCGTCGATGCGTTCCGGCCACGAGGGGGCAGCCATGGAGCAGAGCACACCGGCGTCGGGCCGCGCACTGGTCACGGGGATCTCGCGCGGTATCGGGCGGGCCATCGCGCTCCGCCTGGCCCGCGACGGTTACGCCGTGGCCGGCTGCTACGCCACCCCCAGTGAGGCCGCCGAACAGACCCGGATCGAGCTGGAGAAGCTGGGCGTGCCGATCTTCCTCGACCGGTGCGACGTGCGCGACAACGAGGCCGTGGACGCGTTCGTCGCGGCTGCCGAGCGGACCGTCGGGCCGCTCGACACGCTGGTCAACAACGCCGGCATCGTCCGGGACAACCCCATGGTGCTCATGCCCGTGGCCGACTGGCAGGCCGTCGTGGACACCAACCTCTCGGGTACGTGGAACGTCTGTCGTACGGTCGGCTTCCGGTTCATGAAGCGCCGCGCCGGCACCATCGTGAACATCTCCTCGGTCGCCGGCGTGTACGGGCACGCGAGCCAGTCGAACTACGCCGCGACGAAGGCCGGGATCATCGGCCTGAGCCGGTCCATCGCCAAGGAGCTCGCACCGTACGGGATCCGGGTCAACGTGGTGGCGCCCGGCTTCATCGAGACCGAGATGACCGCCGGCCTCAGCGACAAGCAACGCGCTGCGGCGCTGGAGAACATCCCGCTGCGCCGGTTCGGGGCCGCCGACGACGTGGCAGCCATGGTGGCGTTCCTCGCGTCGGCGCAGGCCGGCTACATCACCGGCCAGGTCGTCCAGGTCGACGGTGGGATCCGCCTGTGAGCGGCGGCCACGCGGTGCCGTTGGCCGCCACGGACGACGTGCGGGTCCACACCGACGGCGACACCCTGGTCGTGCACGCACGCAAGACCGTCACCGCGACCGATCCGTACCTGGTCGGGCATTTCCCGGGACAACCGGTCTACCCGGGGGTGTTCGTGCTGGAGACGGTGCGCCAGGCGGTCGCGGCGGCGCACGGGCTGCCCCCGACGGTGCTCGACATCGGTCACGTCACCTCAGTCCGGTTCGCCGCTCCGCTCCGCCCGGGCGCCACGTTGCTGGTCGAGATCACCATGCGGGCCGGGCCGTTGACCGGCGTGGTGGCCGTGCGGTCCCGCTGCGTCGGTGACGACGGGACGCTGGTGGCGACGGCGAAACTCGACTGCGTCGTGGTAGGGGACCCGGCGTGATGGACCGGGCCCAGGTACGGCGGATCCTGCCGCACGGCCCGCCGATGGTGCTGGTGGACGAGGTCGAGTGGCTCGATCCCGGGCAGGCGCTGCGCGCGGTCCGGACGATCGACGCCGCCGAACCGTGCTTCGCCGGCCTGCCGCCGGGCCGCCACGCGTACCCGGTGTCGCTCATGCTGGAGTCGTTCGGCCAGGCCGCCGCGCTGTTGTGGTATTCGCGGGTGGGCACCCTGGCCGGTCCCGACCAGGTCCTGATGTTCGCCGCGGGCCGCGACTGCCGCTTCGACGGACCGGCGTACCCGGACGAGGTGCTGCGCCACCACGTGCGCCTGGACCAGGTGGTGGCCGACACGGCGTTCGCCAGCGGCGAGATCTACGCCGGCGAACGCCGTGTCGCCACCATCGGTTCGTTGATCGCTGTCGTGCGTCCGGTAGCGGTGCTGGGCGACTGAGCGTCAGGCGCGCTGCAGGAACATCCAGCGGTGACCCTCGACGTCCTCCGCCTTGTACGTGCGTCCGTGCGGGCTGTCGGCCGGCTCGGCCAGGATGGTCGCGCCGGCGGCCCGGGCCTGCTCGCAGTGCGCGTCGACGTCGGGCACGTACAGCATCACGCCGTCGATGACGTAGGGCACCTGCGACCACTTCGCCGCCGCCGCGCACGTCTCCCGGTGGTGCCGCGGGCTCTCGTAGTCGGGAGTGGGCGTGGCCATCATGATGACCCCGTCGCCGAACGACATCTCCCCATGACCGAGGACGCCGTTGTCGTCGACCCAACGGGCCTGTTCGACCAGCCCGAAAGCCTTGTGCAGCCAGTCCATGGCCTTGGGTCCGTCCTCATAGGCGAGCATCGGTATGACGGTGGGCAGTGTCTGCTGTGCCATTCTCATCCTCCAGGTTTCGCGGATGTCGCGACATGACTGATCGGATCCGGCGGGGCCGCGACGGCACGCCAGGCGTCACCGAGCACCCGATCCACCAACTGACCGAAGCCGCGGGCGAGGTCGCGTACCCATCCGGTGACCTGGTCGTCATAGACGGCCATGATGATGACGCGGTCGTCGTTATCCATCACCACCACGCGCGATCCGAAACGTGCCGTGCGGTGGTCGCGCTGCGGCACCACGTTCTCGGCGCTGGCCGCGCCCAGATCGATGCCGGTGGTGCATGGTGAGGCAGAAGACGTGTTCGTCGTCGGCCGTGCGCCACCGTCGCGACCGGACGGGCCTCGTGGTGCGCAGCGCCTCCTGCTGCCCGGAGATCGTGCCCAGGGCCCGCTCGAGCGCAGCCGTCCGTAGGTCGCCGCGCAGGCGCCAGACGAGGGCCCCGTTGAAGCGGCCGTCACCGCTGCCCCGGTAGTGCTCCATAAGCCACAGCAGGCGCCCGGAGTGGATACTCACGAGGCCGGAGTCTAGCGGCCACGTACATCGATGAGAACGGTTGCGTGCGAGCGGTCCCGGATCGTAGGGTCTCGATGTGGCCGCCTCGTCCTGAGCATGGATGAGCGCCGGCGGCCGACAAACCGGGGGTCGTATGCGCGCGCGGGTCCAGGTTCCAGCCATTGCCTGCGCTCCGACGTGGCCCGGACACCGGCAGGACGGCCCGGCGACGTGACCGATGACGTTCGGGCGCGGGCCTTGGTGGTCCGTCTCTGGCTTGCCTGCCTGGCAACCCAGGAGCTGCTGACCGCCTACCTCGGCCTACGGCTGGGCCTCTACGCCGCGCTGCGCGGCAACCCGGCGACGTACGAGCAGCTGGCCCGCGCCGCCGGGATAGCGCCGCGGTACGCCCGCGAATGGTTGGAGCAGCAGGCCGTCGCGGGCTTCATCGACGTCGACGACGCGACGCTGCCCGCCCCCGAACGGACGTACTCGATCGACGAAGGTCACGCCACCGTGCTGACCGCCTCGGACGATCCGTTGTCGCTCGCGTCACTGGCGATCCTGCCGCTCGGCGGGGTCGCGCGGGCACTGCCGGAGCTGTTGGCGGCCTACCGCAGCGGTGGCGGTGTGCCCGACGCCGTCTTCGGCGACGACTGGCGCGAAGGGCACTCCGGCGCCAACCGCGCGCTGTTCACCCACCAGCTCGCCGGCTGGGTGCGTCGCGCCCTGCCGGGCGCTCACCAGCGGCTGCGGACGCCGGGGGCCCGGATCGCTGACATCGGCTGCGGTGCCGGCTGGGCCAGCATCGCGCTGGCTCAGGCGTACCCCCATGCCCAGGTGGACGGCTTCGACCTGGACGCCGCCGCCACCGCCGACGCGGCCCGCAACGCCGAGGAGGCTGGCGTCGGTGACCGGGTGAGCTTCCACGCCCGGGACGCGGCCGATCCCGGCGCGGCCGGCCGGTACGACCTGGTCTGCGTGCTCGACGTGCTGCACGAGGTGCCCCGACCCGTCGAGATGTTGCGGACGTGCCGTGAGCTGCGCCGCGACGGCGGCTCGGTGCTGGTCATGGACGCCCGGGTGGCCCCGGCGTTCGTCGCGCCCGCCGACGAGGTGGAGCGGTTCCAGTACGCCACCAGCCTGCTGCACTGCCTGCCGGCCTGCCTGGCCGCCGAGGATTCGGCCGGCACCGGCACCGTCATGCGACCCGACCAGGTACGCGGGTTCGCGCGCGCGGCCGGCTTCGCCGACGCCCAGGTACTGCCGGTGCAGGAACGGTTCCACCGGCTCTATCACCTGACGGGGTGAGCCGGTGGTGACGCGGCCGTTGATCGACGGGGACACACTGCTGACGGTGTGTGCCACCCCCGCCTACCACGACGACCCGTACCCGTTCCTGGCGCGGCTGCGACCGGTCGACCGGGTCAAGAACGGCCCGTGGCTGGTCAGCGGGTACGAGGACGTGTCGCGGCTGTTGCGTGACCCCCGGTTGGGCAACGACCCCCGAGGGGGCGACCCGGCCGCGGCGGCGGCCGTGCGCGGCACCCGCGGCGCCGACGATCAGGCCATGCCGCCGCCCGTCACGGCGCTCGACCCACCCGACCACGCCCGGGTGCGCGACGTGCTGGGTGCCGTGCTGCCGGCGCGCTTGGTGACGCACCTGGGGCCCCGGGTCTGCCAGGTCGCCGACGAGCTGCTCGACCAGCTCGCGCCGGGCGGCGGGGGCGTCGACCTGATCGAGCGGTTCGCGGCTCCGCTGCCCGTGCGTATCGCGGGTGATCTGTTCGGGCTGCCGGCCGGCGACCGCGACCGGGTGGTGGCCTGGGGGACCCGGCTGGCCGTCAACGGCGACCCCGACCCGGTGGTGCGCGCCCCCGACCGCGCCGCCGCGGCGGCGGCCGAGCGCGACCTCGCACGCTACTTCGCCCAACTCGTACTGCGCCGCCGACGGGCCGGGGGCGACGACCTGATCAGCGCGCTTGCCGCGGCGGGCGGCCCGCTCAGCTTCCCCGAGCTGGTGGTCAACGCGGTGTTCCTGTTCGTCAACAGCTACCACAACACGGTCAGCCTCATCGGCAATGCCGTCCTCGCGCTGCTGCGTCACCCCGAACAGTGGGACCGCCTGCGGTCCGACCCCACGCTGGCGCCCGCCGCCGTGGAGGAGGCGCTGCGCTACGACAGCCCCATCCAGTCCATCGCGCGAACCACCCGCGAACCCGTCGATGTCGCGGGCGTGACGATCCCGGCCGGGCACCAGGTGATGGCCCTGGTCGGTGCGGCACATCGGGACGCGACGGCATTCGACGAGCCGGACATGTTCCGGTTGACCGGCCGGACGCGGCGGGCACTGTCGTTCGGTGCCGGGCCACACTACTGCGTCGGTGCCGGTCTGGCCCGCCTGCAGGCGGAGACCGCACTGAGCCGACTCGCCGCGCGGTTGCCCGGACTCAGCCTGGCCACCCGTGCGCGACGCAGCGGCACCCTGACCCTGCGGGGCGTGACCGCGCTCCCGGTCCACATCGGATGATCCGATCCTGAACGGAGGCGATGCGGCACATGCCGGTCGACGCTGGAGCCCAGCCGAGGGACGCCCGATACACCCTCGGCGTCAACATCGGATTCCACGACTCGTCCGCCGCGCTGCTGCGCGACGGCGCGCTCGTGGCGATGGTGGAACAGGAGAAGGTGAGCCGGCGCAAGCACGCGCTCGGCCAGGCGCCGGTCGCGGCCATCCAGGAGTGCCTGGCGCTGGCCGGCGTCGATCTCGACTCGCTCGCCGGCGTCGCGATCGGCTGGGACATCAACCTCACCCGGATGGCGGGAAGGCGGCGTTTCTCGCCGGTCGGGCTGCGTGCCCTGCTCTTCCCCGACGCCCCGGCAGGACAACTGCCGCCGGTGACCTGGGTACGCCACCATCTGGCGCACGCCGCCAGCGCGTACTACGCGTGCGGCGAGGACAACGTCGCGATCATCGTTATCGACGGCGCGGGCGAGAACCAGTGCACCAGCCTGCTGCACGGCCGCGACGGGCGTATCGAGCTGCTCCGCGAGTGGCCCATCGACCAGTCGCTCGGCTTCTTCTACGCCTCCGCGTCGAAGTGGGCCGGGCTCGGCGAGTGGGGCGCCGGCAAGCTCATGGGCCTGGCGGCGTACGGGCGCCCGTCGGGGAGCCTGCCACTGCGGGCGTTGCCGGACGGGTACGCGCTGAGCCTCGACGGCGTCGATCAGGTCGGCGGTGAGAACGGCGGGGACCTGATGACGTTGAGCTTCCCGCCGGCCTACGAGGCCGCGGTGCGGTCGGCTTTCGCCTGCCATTACCCGTACACGGAGCGTCAGGGCGAGGACGCGATGTCGTACACCGACTTCGCGGCGAGTGTGCAGCAGGCGCTGGAGGACGCGGTGCTGTCCCTGGCCGCCGAGGCGCGCCGCCGCGTCGACGCGCCCACCCTGGTGCTGGCTGGTGGCGTCGGCATGAACTGCACGATGATCGGCAGGTTGGTGGACAGCGGGCTCTACGACCGTGTCTACGTGCCGCCGGTGCCCACCGACGTGGGCGTCTCGTTCGGAGCAGCCCTGGTCGAGGCGCGCGACAGCGGCGTGTTCACGCCGGTGCCGATGGACCACGCGTACTGGTCGACGCCGTTTACCGACGTCGAGCGCGCGATCTCCGACGCCGGCCTGGTCTGCCGGCCGCTGGCCGAGGCGGGCCTGGCCCGGGTGGCTGCCCGGACCCTCGCCGACGGCGGCGTGGTGGCCTGGGCGCGTGGCCGGGGCGAGGTGGGCCAGCGTGCGCTGGGCACCCGCAGCCTGCTGGCCGACCCACGCGACCGGGGCACCTGGGAGCGCCTCAACATCATCAAGGGTCGGGAGATGTGGCGGCCGATCGCCCCGAGCGTGCTGGAGGAGCACCTCGCCGAGATATTCCCGGCGGGCGTGGGCGATCCGGCCGCGTTCATGCTGGCGGCCAGCTCGGTCGCGCCGTCCATGCGCCGGGTCATGCCGGCCACCACCCACGTGGACGGGTCCGCCCGACCACAGCGGGTGCAGCGCGCGACCAACCCGGCGTATTGGCAGGTGATCGAGGAGTTCCGCCAGTTGACCGGGGTACCCGCGGTGGCCAACACCTCGTTCAACCTGGCCGGTGAGCCGATCGTGTACACCGCGGCCGACGCGGTCTCCACCTTCGTCCGGGCCAAGGACATCGACCTGCTGGTTCTCGACAGGTACGTGGTGGCGCGCGGCTACGCGGATCTGCCGGAGGATCCGGTCGGCTGACCTAGCCGGCCCAGGGGTGCGTGCGGGGCGGCCGCGGCGGCGGCCGCCAGGCGCGCGTACCCGCCCACCAGGTCCGCCGCCCAGTCCGCCGGGAACCGGTCCGGGCGGTGGAACAGTATCGCCCGCAGCCCGTCGTCGCGTGGCACGATGGCGAGCTCCAGGTCGAAGCGGCTGGCCACCTCGGGCACCACGCCCTCAAGGGTCAGCCCCCGGTGTTCGGCGCGCTGCTGGATGGGTTCGGGCATCAGCTGGAACACCGCGTCCTCCACGCGCCCCGCACCGGTGCGGGTGGCCGCCTGCGGCACCACCTGGTACGGCAGCTCCTGGAAGCGGATCGCGTCGAGCACGACGGCTCGGGTCTTGCGCACCGCGTCGACCAGGGACGGTTGGACGGGCAGGCGCACCCGCAGCACCACCATGTTCGCCAGGAACCCCACGGTGTTGCGGGTCTCCGGGCGCGACCGGTTGGCCAGCATCGACGCGACCGCCAGGTCGCGTTGGCCGGTGAGCTGGTGTAGGCGGGCCACGTACAGCGCGAGCAGGACCGCGAACAGCGTCGTCTGGTGCGCCCGGGCCAGCGCCGACAACATCCGGACCACGTCGCCGGGCAGCGGTGCCTCGACCATCGCGGTGGCGCCCCGGGCTGGGCCGGCCGCGGGCGGTGGCGGTATGTCGAGCAGCCGCATGCCGTCGAGCTGACGGCGCCAGTACGCCAGATGTCGGGACGGCCCGCCGTCCGCCAGGAGTTCCCGTTGCGCCGTGGCGAACTGTCGGAACTGCCACCCGGCCGGCTCGAGCGGGTCGCCTCCGCCAGCGCCGTCGTGTAGCAGGGTGGTGAGCTCGCGGAACAGCACGCCGCACGACCATGAGTCGGCGACCAGGTGATGGATGTTGAGGCAGAGCAGGTGCTCGTCGGCGCCGGTGCGCCACAGCATCGCGCCGAGCGGACTGCGCGACGTGTCCAGGGGTTCGCGCAGGTAGGCGGCGAGCGCGCCGGCCGCCGCGGCGGCGTCGATGTCGAGCCGGGCGAGCGGCACCGGCGCCGGCGGGTGGATGACCTGTTCGAGGTCGGGGCCGCGACCTCGGAACGTGGTACGGAGCGCCTCGTGCCGGGCCACCAGGTGGTCGATCGCGGCACCGAGCCGCGCGGGATCCAGTGGGCCGTGGATCCGGCAGATCAAGGGACAGGTGATCCGACCACCGCCCCGGTAGTGGTCGAGGAACCACAACAGCCGCTGACCGATGGTCGCCCGCTCGACGTGCACCGGGGTGCTCACCGCGCGTCCGCCACGGCGGGACCGGCGACGGCCGCGTCGATCGCGGCCAGCGTCGCCGCGTCGAGCCGGATCCCGGCCGCGCCGGCGGTCTCGTCCAGTTGCTCGGGACGGCTGGCGCCGACGATGGCGGCGGCCACGCCGGGCTGGCGCAGCACCCACGCCAAGGCGAGCCTGGCCATGGGCAGTCCGGCCGCGTCGGCGACGGCGCGCAGCCGCTCGGCCGTCTCGATCGCCTCCGCCTTCGCAAAGCGGCCCATCGCGCCCGCGGTGACCCGCCCGGCCGCGCGGGAGTGTGCCGGCGGCGCGACGCCTGGCCGGTACTTGCCCGTGAGCAGGCCCTGCGCCAGCGGGGAGTAGACGATGTGACCCACCCCGAGGCGGGCGCAGGTGGGAAAGATTTCGGCCTCGGGGTCGCGCCAGAGGATCGAGTACTGCGGCTGGCTCGAGACGAAGCGTTCCACGCCCTCGAGCGCGTACGCGGCCTCGATCTGTGCGGCGGTCCACTCGCTGAAACCGATGTGGCGCACCTTGCCGGCCTGGACGAGTTCGGTGAGGGCGCCCATCGTCTCGGCGAGTGGGGTCACCGTGTCGAACCGGTGGCACTGGTAGAGGTCGAGGTAGTCAGTGCCGAGCCGACTCAGCGAGGCGTCGCACTGGCGGCGTACCTGGGTCGCCGACAGGCCCAGTTCGCCGCGCCCCATGGGGAAGTAGAGCTTGGTGGCCAGGCGGTACGAGGCGCGGTCGACGCCGGCCAGCGCCTCGCCGAGCAGCGTCTCCGCGGCGCCACGGCCGTACACGTTGGCGGTGTCGAACAGCGTGATGCCGAGGTCGTACGCGCGCCGCACGCAGGCCACCGCGGTCTCCCGGTCGACCCGGTCGCCGTAGGTCAACCAGGAGCCCAGGGCGATCTCCGAGACGGTCAGGTCGCTACCACCCAGCTGTCGGAACTCCACTGTGTACCCCCGACGTCGATGAAGCCTGGCATCTATTAATCGAGATAGATAGTGTGTACCAGGTCATGCGCCTGGTCCTGACGGGAGGACGACGTATGCGTGTCGATGCGTTCGTCGACGAGCTTATGCGTGCAGGGGTCCGCCTGTGGGAGGAGTCCGGTTCAGTCCGGTACCGCGCTCCCCGGGGGATCATGACGGAGGGTCGGGTGACCGCCCTGCGGGCCCGGCGCGACGAGGTGCTCGACTATCTACGCAACGGAGCCGTCCAGGCACGCGCGCACCCGCAGCAGCGGCACGAACCGTTCCCGCTGACAGACGTGCAGGCGGCGTACACGCTGGGCAGGCGCGACATCTTCCGCTACGGCAACGTGGGCTGCCACGGCTACGGCGAACTGGAGTTCGCCCGCGTCGACCCGCAGCGGCTCGCCGCGGCGTGGCGGGGCGTCGTGGCCCGACACGACATGTTGCGCGCGGTGGTCGACGCCGACGGTGCCCAGCGCGTCCTGCCGGACGTGCCGGAGTACGAGGTGGTCGTGTCCGACCTGAGGTCGGTCGGCGACGCCGAGGCGGCGGCCGGGCTCGCGGCGGTCCGCGCGGACCTGGACCACCGGGTGTACGCGACCGACCAGTGGCCGCTGTTCGACCTGCGCGTCACCCGGCTGGCGGACCGCGACCTCGTGCACTTTTCCATCGACTTCCTGATCTGCGACTTCGTGTCCATTCGGCTCCTGATCGACGAGCTGCTGGACCGGTACGACCGCCCCGACGTCACGCGGGAGCCGCTGGAGATCACCTTCCGGGACTACCTGCTCGCCGAGCGGGAACTGCGCCAGGGCGGACGGTTCGAGCGCGACCGGACGTACTGGCTGGACCGCCTGCCGGACCTGCCCGCCGCGCCGGTGCTGCCCACCACAACCCACGACCACTCCGCGCCGGCGCGGTTCCGCCGCTGGGCCGCGACCATCGAGCCGACGCGGTGGGCCGCGTTCCAGGATTCCGCCCGTCGCTGCGGCCTGACCGCGTCGGCTGCCGTCCTGGCCGCGTACGCCGAGGTCGTCGCCGCGTGGAGCGGTCAGCCGCGGTTCACCCTCAACGTCACCACGCTCAACCGGATGCCGCTGCACCCGCAGGTCGACCGGCTGGTCGGCGACTTCACCTCGGTCAGTCTGCTTAGCGTCGAGACGGACCCCGCCGCACCGCTGCGCGAGCGAGCCGCCACCCTGCAGGAACAGCTGTGGCAAGACCTCGATCACCGGCTCTTCTCCGGGGTCGAGGTGGTGCGCGAGATCAGCCGGCGCGCCGGCGCCGACGCGGCGCTGTTCCCGATCGTGTTCACCAGCGCGATCGGCTTGACCCCGGGCGCCGGCGCCGCGCCGGTCGCGGGCCCGTCGACGGCGACCCTGGGGTACGGCATCAGCCAGACGCCGCAGGTGCTCATCGACTGCCAGAACATCGAGCGCGACGGCGCGCTGGCGACCAATTGGGACGTCCGCGAGGGGGTGTTCCCCGACGGCATGGTGGACGCGATGTTCGCGGCGTTCGTGCGCCTGCTCGGCGACCTCGCCGACAGCGAGGCCGGGTGGGCGGGCACCGAAGCGGTGCGGCTGCCCGACGATCAGCGGCAGCGGCGCGCGACCGTCAACGACACGGCCGCGCCGTTGCCGGACGGCCTGCTGCACGACCGGATCGTACGGGCGGCGTTGCGCGACCCGGACCGCGTCGCGGTGTCCGGGCCGACCGGCTCGCTCACGTACGGCGAACTGCTGGGTCGCTCGCGCGCGGTGGCCGGTTGGCTCGTCGGGGCGGGTTGCCAGCCGGGGGACCGGGTCGCGGTCGTCATGGACAAAGGTCCGGAACAGGTCATCAGCGTGCTCGGCGTGCTGCTGGCCGGCGCGGCGTACGTGCCGGTCGACACGAACCAGCCGACCGTGCGCCGGGAGCGGATCCTCACCGACGCGGCGGCGCGCGCCGTGCTCACGCAGTCCTGGCTCGACACCGGCGCGGGCCGGGGCCCGCTGCCCAGCCTGTCGGTCGACCAGGTGTCCCCGGCCACCGAGGCCGGGCCGGTCGCGGCTGACGTCGGCCCGGACGACCTGGCGTACGTCATCTACACGTCCGGATCCACCGGCGCCCCCAAGGGCGTGATGATCAGCCACCGGGGCGCGCTCAACACGGTGCTCGACATCAACGAGCGCTTCCACGTCGGTCCCGACGACCGCGTGCTGGGTCTGGCCAGTCTCGGCTTCGACCTGTCCGTCTACGACATCGTCGGCCCCTTGTCGGTGGGCGGCTGCCTGGTGTTGCCGGCTGCGCACGGCCGTGGCGATCCGTCGCACTGGGCCCGGGTCATCGCCGAGTACGGCGTCACGGTGTGGAACTCCGTGCCGGCCCAGTTGCAGATGCTCACCGACTACCTGGCGACCGGAGGGAGGGTGGCCCTGCCCGGCGTGCGGCTGGCACTGCTGTCCGGCGACTGGATCCCGGTGACCCTGCCGGCCGCCGTGCGCGCGCTGATTCCGGGCATCGAGGTGGTCAGCCTCGGCGGCGCCACCGAGGCGTCCATCTGGTCGATCTGGCACCCGATCGCCGATGTGCCCGCCGACGCGGTCAGTATCCCGTACGGCGTGCCCCTGGCCAACCAGCGGTTCCACGTCCTCGACGACCAGCTCCGCGCGCGTCCCGACTGGGTGCCCGGCGAGCTGTACATCGCCGGGACCGGGCTGGCCCTGGGCTACCTGGGCGACGAGGCCCGCACGGCCGAGCGGTTCATCACCCACCCGGTCACCGGCGAGCGCCTCTACCGCACCGGCGACCTGGGCCGGTACCTGCCGGACGGCACGATCGAGTTCCTCGGCCGCGATGACCTGCAGGTGAAGATCCGGGGGCACCGGATCGAGCTCGGCGAGGTCGACAGCGCGCTGGCGGCGTACCCGGGGGTGGCGGCTTCGGCCGTCGTGGTCGACGGCGACGATCCGTTGCAGCGGCGGCTGGTGGCGTTCGCCCAGCCGGCACCGACCACGCCGGCACCGGCCGCCGACCTGACGGCCGCCGCGGCCGCCGGCGCCGAACTGCTCGACGGGCTTGACCTCGGGTCGTACCTGGCGTACCTGCGCGGCCTCGACGAGGTGGCACTGCTGGCCATGGTCCGGACGCTGTGCGCGGGCGGGCTGTTCGCCGACGGCGCCACCCACGACCTGTCCGAGATCCTGCGCGGGGCGCGGGTGGCGCCGGCCCATCACCGGCTCGTGCGGCGGTGGCTGCGGGCGCTGACCGACAACGGGTTACTGGTCCGCGACGCCGACACGTACCGGCTGGTGCGGCCGGTCGACGACGAGGATCTCGACCGAGCCTGGGACGCGATCTCCCGGCTGCGGGAGGCGGCGGGCGACGATACCGAACTCGTCGAATACTTCCGGCTCAGCACCGAGCACCTGCCGGCCCTGCTGCGTGCCGACACCGACCCGCTGCGTCTGCTCTTCCCGGACGGCCGGCTCGACGTGTCTGAGGACCTGTACGCCGACGCGTTGTTCAACCGCTGGGCCAACCGGGTGGCCGCGGCCGCGGTGGGCGAACTGGCCGCGGCGGCCGATGCCCCGCTGCGGGTGCTGGAGGTGGGCGCCGGCACCGGCGGCACGACCGGTGCCATGCTGGCCGAGCTCGGCCCCGACGGCGTCGACTACCTCTTTACCGACCTGTCCGCCTACTTCGTGGGCGGCGCGCAGGAGCGTTTCGGGCACGAGCCGGGAGTCCGCTTCGCCCGCTATGACCTCGATGAGGACTACCGGGCGCAGGGCCTGGCACCCAACTCCTTCGACGTCATCGTCGCGGGCGACGTGCTGCACACCACCCGGGACGTGGGCCGGACCCTGGCCCGGTTGCGAGAGCTGCTGGCTCCGGGCGGTTGGCTGGTGGCCATCGAGATGACCCGCGACCACTACCAGATCATGACGTCGCTGGAGCTGCTGGTGCGCCTCGACGAGGTTGCCGGCGACTTCACCGACGACCGGCGGGGAACCGACCAGACGTTCCTCACCCGCCAGGACTGGTTCGACCAGCTCGACCGGGTCGCGGCGGACACCGTGCGGTGCCTGCCCGGCATTGACGACGAGTTTCTCGGCGAGCTCGGCATGACCGTCTTACTCGCCCGGTTCAAGTCCGATCGCGTCCGGCTCGACTCCACCACGGTGCTGCGGCACGTGTCCGAGCGGCTGCCGTCGTTCATGGTCCCCGCGCGCCTGGAGATCGTGGATCAGCTGCCGCTCACCCCGAACGGCAAGGTGGACCGAGCGGCGTTGCGGTCATGGGCGCGTTGCGCTGACGCGCCGACCGGCCCGACCCCGGCGGGCGAAGCGCCGGCGGAGGGCCTGGAGCAGGCGATCGCCGCGGTCTGGGCCGCGGTGCTCGGCGTCGCGTCCGTGGGCCGCGAGCAGAGCTTCTTCGACCTGGGCGGCGACTCGTTGCTCGCGGCGAAGCTGGCCGGGCGGCTCATCGAGTCGGTGCCGCAGGCGGCCGGGGTGTTCTTCGACCAGATGCTGCGCGAGATCCTGGACCGGCCGACCGTGGCCGACCTGGCGGCCCACCTGGCGGCCCAGGAGAGCGCGGCCGGCGGGCACGACTGGCTGTTCGACGCGCCGGCTCAACCCGCGCTCGTGCCGCTGTCCGGGAATGATGGCCCCGCGGTGGTCTTCGTGCCGTGGTCGCAACCGGCGACGTACGCCGAGGTGGCAGCGGCCTGCGGGGCCGGCGTGCGGGCCCTGGCCGTGTCGGTCCCCGCGCCCGACGGGCCGCCGACGGTGGCGGAGCTGGTCGACGGGTGCGTGGACGCGCTCGGCGGCGTGTCCGGTCCGGTGACCCTGGTCGGCCACGGGCTGGATGGTCTGCTCGCGTTGGAGGTGGCGCGCCGACTGCTGGAATCGGGCCGCGACGTCGAGCGCCTCGTCGTGTCCGGCACCGCACCGGTGCCGTACCCGGTGACCGACCCGGCCCAGTTGGAAGACCTGTGCCGGCGGGAGCTGGGGGCGGACGCGGACGACGAGCTGGACCCGGCTGTCGCGACCTACGGCCGCCTGCTCACTGAGTTGGCCGGCCACCCGCCGACCGCCTACGTCGGCGATGTGACGCTGGTGCTGCCACGCGACCCGGTATGGCCAGGTTTCTCCGCCGACCCCGTGGCGGCCTGGGAGCGGATCTGCCTCGGTGAGCTGACGGTGGTGCGTTCGGCCGTCGACCTGGCGGACGCCCTGCGCGGCGCCGGCGCCGACGAGATCGCGGCCGCCGTCCGATGACACCGCAGCGGCCGTCGACGTTGGTGGAGTCGATTTTCCGGTTGCAGGAGTTGGCGGATTACATCGTGCCGTTCGGTATCCGGGCGGTGTGTGATCTGCGGGTGGCGGATTGTCTGGTGGGTGGGCCGCGGTCGGTGGGGGAGCTGGCGGCGGTGGTGGGGGCTCATGAGGGTTCGTTGTTCCGGGTGTTGCGGGCGTTGGCGTGTAAGGGGATCTTCACTGAGGTGGAGCCGGGAGTCTTCGGGCTGACGCCGTTGGCGGATCTGTTGCGCTCCGACCACCCGTTGTCGCTCGGCGACGCTTATCCACTGGTCAGCGCCGATGTCGTCCGCCTGGTCCGAGTTCGAGCACACCCTGCGGACGGGAGAATCGGCGTTCGAGCACGTCTTCGGCACGGACTACTACGCCTACCTGGCGGCCAGGCCGGACGACAGCGGCCGGGTGGACGCCTCGGTGCGCGCCCAGAACCGCCACGTCCTGCGCACCGTGCTGCATGCCTACCCGTGGGGTGCGCTGGGCACGGTCGTCGACGTCGGCGGCGGCAACGGTGCGTTCCTGGCTGGCCTGCTGACCCGCTTCCGGCAGTTGCGCGGCACCCTGCTCGACCAGCCGCACGTGCTCGCCGGGGCGCCCCCGGTCCTGGCCGCGGCCGGCGTCGAGGACCGGTGCGAGCTCGTCGCCGGGAGCTTCTTCGACGAGGTGCCGGCGGGTGCCGGCGGGTACGTGCTCAAGACGATCCTGCATGACTGGGACGACGGGCGCGCGCTAGCCGTGCTCACGGCCGTGCGGGCCGCCATGCGTCCCGACAGTCGGTTGATCGTGTTGGAGGCGCTGCTGCCGCCGGGCGACACCTACCACGTCGGCAAGCTGCTCGACCTTCACTCGCTGGTCCTGGTCGCCGGCCCGGACCGGGACGAGACCGACCTTCGCGCACTGCTGGACAGGGCGGGGCTGCGCGTGTCGGACGTGCGCCCCACCGACACGCTGGCGATCCTCGAGGCGGTTCCCGCCTGAGGCAGGACAGAGGGGGATGCCCATGAACGAGCGGCCGTCGACGTTGGTGGAGTCGATTTTCCGGTTGCAGGAGTTGGCGGATTACATCGTGCCGTTCGGTATCCGGGCGGTGTGTGATCTGCGGGTGGCGGATTGTCTGGTGGGTGGGCCGCGGTCGGTGGGGGAGCTGGCGGCGGTGGTGGGGGCTCATGAGGGTTCGTTGTTCCGGGTGTTGCGGGCGTTGGCGTGTAAGGGGATCTTCACTGAGGTGGAGCCGGGAGTCTTCGGGCTGACGCCGTTGGCGGATCTGTTGCGCTCCGACCACCCGTTGTCGCTCGCTGAGGCCTATCCCCTCATGTCGGCCAACTTCCGCGCCTGGTCCGAGTTCGACCACACCCTGCGGACGGGAGAATCGGCGTTCGAGCACGTCTTCGGCACGGACTACTACGCCTACCTGGCGACCAGCCCGCGCGACAGCGCCCGCTACGACGGCATCCAGCGCGCGGGCACCCGCCTCGAGCTGCGCGCCATGCTGCGGGCCATCGACTGGGGACGGTTCGATCATGTGGTGGACGTGGGTGGCAACAACGGCGCGTTCCTGGCCGGGCTGCTCGCCCGCCACAAGCACATGCGGGGTACGCTGCTGGACCTGCCGCACGCGGTCGGGGCGGCGCCGGCGCTGCTGGCGGAGGCCGGCGTCGGCGAGCGGTGCGAGGTGGTCGCGGGCAGCTTCTTCGACGGCGTACCCGCCGGTGCGGACGCCTACGTGCTCAAGCGGGTGCTCTATGACTGGCCCGACGACCGCGCGGGCGACCTGCTCGACGTCGTCCGGGCGGCGATGCGACCGGACAGCCGGCTGCTGCTGCTCGATCCGGTGATCCAACCGGCCGACGCGTTCGATGTCGGCAAGATCTACGACCTGCTGAGCCTGGCCATGCTCGCTGGCAAGGCGCGTACCCGCGAGGAGGTCATCGACCTGCTGGACCGGCACGGACTCACGGTGACCCGGGTGGTGGAGACCCCGATGTTCCCCATCGTCGAGGCCGCGCTGCGGGCGCCGGACGGGGCGCGGTCCCCGTGACGTGCCGGTCAGCCGCGGGCGACCACCCGGCCGGCCGAGGGGCCCAGCAGTTCCAGTTTCACCAGGCCGTCGCGGACCCGGTCGGTCATCAGCCCGATGCGCACCAGCGCGGCCACGATCCGGGAGAAGATCGCCTGCCGGTACTGCACCATGAGCGGGTCGCGGGCGGCGTACGCGACGCCTTCGGCGTGGTCGACGTCCAGCCGTTCCCAGACGTCGCCGAGCAGGAACCGTCGATGCATCAACTCGGCCGCCTCCAGCACGAGCAGTTCGCGATCGGCGCGCTCGGCCGAGGTCATCTCGGTGTAGAGGTTCTCCAGCGACAGCACACCGAACGAGACGTGGCGCGCCTCGTCCCGGGCGACCAGGCGGGTGATCTCCTTGATCAGGTCGTCGTGGAAGGTCGAGTTGGCCATTCGGAACGCCGCCATGGCCAGGGCTTCGATCATGATCTGCATGCCCAGCGCCGTCACGTCCCACCGGCTGTCGGACAGGATGTCGCCGAGCAGCGCCGCCAGCGGCGACGTGATCGGGTACGGCTCCGCGACCTTCTCCCGCAGGTACCGGGAGAAGGCCTCGACGTGGCGGGCCTCGTCGACGGTCTGGCTCGCCGCGTAGAACTTGCTGTCGAGGTCGGGCATCACCTCGACCAGCCGGGCGGCGACGATGAGAGCCCCCTGCTCGCCGTGCAGGAACTGGCTCACCATCCACGACTGGACCTGCCAGCGGAACGCGTCCCAGCTGTCGCGGCCGCGCCGGGCCAGGGGGGACGCCTCGAAGGACGCCATCCCGAACCTGCTGTCGTCGGGCAGGGGGGCGCCGAACGGCACGTCGACCGACCAGTCGATGTCCACCGTGGCGTTCCACTGGGCGGTCTTGGCGCGTTCGTACAGGGCGGCGAGTTGGCTGTCGCCGGGTGTGTAGTCCCACGTCAGGTTGGCTGGCAGCGACGTCGTGACAATCCAGTTGGACATTCAGTCCAGGCTACCGTCCACCTCGGGGTTTGGAAATCTTTCGATGTTTGCTAGGGGGCGGCAGTGACGACGGTACTGACCCGCGTGACGGATGTGCTACCGGAGATCATCAAGCGGGCCGAGGAGACTGACCGTGACCGGCGGATCCCGGCCGATCTCCTGGACGCGCTGCGGCCGACCGGCGCCCTGCGGATGTTCGCGCCGACCGCCCACGGTGGCAATGACCTGGCCCTGCCGGACGTCCTCGCCGTCGTCGAGGCCCTGTCCGCCGCCGATGCGTCGGTGGGCTGGACCGTGGCCCAGCACGCGGTGGCCCAGCTCATCGTGCGCCACTTCCCGGCAGCGACCGTCGCGCGGCTCTACGCCGCCGGGCCGGATCTCCTCGCGGCCGGCGCCGTGGCGCCCAAGGGGCGCGCGGCACGCTCCGGTGACGGCTGGCAGGTCAGCGGTCAATGGCCGTTCGTGACCGGCGCACCGCAGGCCGACTGGTTCTATCTGCAGTGCCTGGAGACCGTGGACAACGCGCCACGGCTGGACGGCACGGGGGTGCCGGCGATGCGCCTCGCGTTGCTGCCCGCCGCCGAGGTGTCCGTACTGGACACCTGGCACACCGCGGGTCTGCGTGGCACCGCGAGCCGCGACGTGCGGGCGAGCCGGGTGACCTGCCGGCAGGAGTTCACCTGCGCCTTCGACGCCGAGACCGACGACGGCGACCCGCTGGTGCGGCTGCCGGCGCGCGACCTCGGCGGCCTGTTTGTCGCGGCGGTTGTCGTGGGCAACGCGGCGGGCGCCCTGGACGACGTCGTGGCGCTGGCCGACGGCGGCAAACGGCCGGCCTTCAGCCCGCGCCGCCTCGCCGATTCCCCGGCATTCCACCAACGGCTCGGCGAGGCGCACCTGCGCCTGCGGGCCGCACGCGGCCAATTGCGGGCGGAGGCCGCGCGCGCCTGGGGGTTCGCGTTGCGCCCCGAGCCGATGGGCCCGCTCGACCACGCGGTCCTGCGCGCCACCGGCCCGGCCGTGGTGGCGGTCGCGACGGCGGCGCTGGACACGGCGTACCAGCTGGGTGGGGGTTCGGTCGTCTACGACCGGTCGCCGCTGCAGCGGCGGATGCGCGACGGGCATGTCGCGACCCAGCACTTCTCCGTCGGCACCGAGTTCTTCTCCGCCGTGGGCGCGGTGCTGGCAGGCGGCGACCCGGGTGTGTTGTTGAGGTGACGGTCGAGGTTCATTCATACTGACTGTCGTGGATCGATCCCCGGTGGCGTCGCTTGTCCGGTTCGACACCGACGATCCCGCCCTCATCGATGATCCCTACCGTGCGTACGCCCGGCTGCGGGCCGCTGGGCCGGTCGCCCGCGGCGGGCCCGGTCAGTGGGTCTTCAGCCACTACGCCGAGGTGTCCGCGCTGCTGCGGGACGAGCGCCTCGGCAGCGAGTTCCCGCAGGCCGTGCACCGGCTCAAGCTGGGCGACGGACCGGCCTGCGACTTCTTTACCCGCATCCTCATCGACCGGGACCCGCCCGGGCACACCCGGCTGCGGCAGGCGATGAGCCGTTCGTTCACCCCCTCGGCCGTGCGCGACCTGCGTGACCGCGTGGCCGGCATCGTCGACGACCTGATCGGGCGCGCGCTCGATCGCGGCGGGTTCGACCTGGTCGGCGACCTCGCACTGCCGTTGCCGGTGACGGTCGTGTGCTCGCTGCTCGGCGTGCCCGCCGACGACCTGGAGCTGGTACGTCCCCGGATGGTCGACCTGGCCACCGGGTTCGGCGAGCTCACCCTGACCCAGGAGCAGCGGGTCGCCGCCGACGGGGCGGTCGAATGGTTGCGTGCCTACATCGGCGAGCACCTCGACCACCGTCGGCGCCACCCCACCAGCGACCAGCTGTCGCTCATGCTGGAGGCCGAATCGGCCGGGGTGAGCCGGGCCGACCTCGTGGACAACGCCATCTTCCTGTTCTTCGCCGGCTTCGAGACCACCACGAGCCTGGTGGTCAACGGCACTATGGCGTTGCTGGACCACCCGGACCAACTGGCCCGGCTGCGCGCGGAGCCGGAGATGGCCACCCACGCGGTCGAGGAGCTGCTCCGCTTCGACCCGCCAGTACAGATGTCCATGCGTCTCGTGCACGCCCCACTGGTCGTCGACGGTGTCACGATCCGCGCGGGGCGGGTCGCAGTGCTGCTCATCGGGTCGGCCAACCGGGACGAGCGGCAGTTCCCCGACCCCGACCGGCTCGACATAGGCCGGCGGCCGAACCCGCACCTCGCCTTCGGCGGCGGGCACCACTACTGCCTCGGCGCGCCGCTGGCCCGGATCGAAGGCGCGCTGGTGCTGGACCGGCTCGTCCGCCGGTGCCGCAGCCTGGAACTCGCGGGTCCGCCCGTACGGCGTCCACACGCGAGCATCCGCTCGTACCGCAGCGTGCCCGTGACGGTGACGGCGGCCTGACGCCACCCGCGGCTCAGCCTGACCGGACGCGGCCCAGGAGACGGGTTGCCGCCGCCAGTTCGGCCGCCGCGGCGATGAGCCCGCGTTCGTCGCTGAGCCGGTCACCGAGCGCCCGCGCCCGGTCGGTCAGGGCCAGCGCCCGCGTCACGGCCGCGGCCAGCCGGGCCGGCGTGAGCCGGTGCCAGTCGAGCCGGACCGCGGCGCCGAGCGACGCGAACACGCCTGCGCTCTCGAACTGGTCCATCATCGCCGGCAGGATGACCGCCGGCCGCCCGGCGGCGGCGAACATCGCGGAGGTGCCGAGGCCGCCGTAGTGCACGCCGGCGACGCACCGGGTGGCCAGCACCGACAAGGGCGCGTACCGCTCGACGAAGAGGGAACCGTCCTGGCCGGTCTCGGTGGCCCAGATGTCCAGGTAGACCCCGCGTACGCCGAGCCTGTCGCAGGTGGCGGCGGCGACCTCACGCAGGGACGCGGGCACCGGCATCGGCGGGGCACGGAAGACGACCGGCGGATCGCCGGCGTCGAGGAAGGCGTCGAGCGCGCGACCGCCCCGCCACAACCGGACCGTGTCACAGGCCTCGAGGCCGGTGGCGGTGACGTGCGGCGCCAGGCGACGCGAGTCGAGGAACAGGGGGGAGGTGAGCAGGAGGGTGCGCCGCGGCGACGCGGTCAGTTCCAGCACCGACGTGGGCGCCGCCACGCCCAGCCCGTCCGCGACGCGGGCCAGGTCGCGCAGGAAGTGTTGGTCGAGTCGCCGGCCGAACCGGCGCCACGCCAACCGGTTGACCGTCCGTCCCAGGCTCGGTCGCGGCAGATAGAGCGGCATTCGCTCGTCGTTGGGGAACAGCCAGGTGGCGGGGCTGACGGTGAGCCAGGGCAGACCGCGGCTGCGGGCCACGAGCGGCGCCGCGAGTTGGATCGGGTGCGCCACGATCACATCGCCGTCGCGGACAAGCTCACCCAGGCGGGCAGCCGTACGGGCCACCGGATCGATGACCCATCGGCGGGTCTGGGTCAGGAACATCCCGGTGCGCTCGCCCGGCCGCACCCGTACGGGCTTGTCGTCGTCGAGCCTCGGGATCTCGCCGAGCGAGGCGAACGGGACCCGTTCGGTCCGGGCCAGCAGTTCGACGCTGGACTCCGCGGCCAGGAGCACGTCGACGCCGGCGGCCAGCAGCCGTTTCGCCAGGCCGACCATGGGCAGGGCGTCGCCGAGCGAACCCCCGGCGACCAGGACGAGGCGGGGACTGTCACTCACCGTCCCCATGCTGCCAGTACCAGCGAGGTATTTCATAGAGGGTTGCGAATCACGTTGGTCCCCTGAATAGTCGGCCCATGGCAGACGTCGGCACCTCGTCGCCGCCCCGGTTCGACAGTATGGCCCCGGTCGCACTCGACGACCCCTATCCCAGTTACGCGCGGCTGCGTGCGCACGGTCCGTTGTGCCGGTTCGAGCCGCGGTCCTGGGGCGTGACCCGGCATGCCGAGGTCAGCGCGTTGCTTCGCGACCCGGGCCTGACCAAGTTCTTCCTGCCGGAGTCGTACTTCCACGCCGCCGAGGCCGCCGGCCCGGCCGTGGACTTCTTCCAGCGGATGGACATCGGCCGGACCGACCCGGACGTGCGCCGGGTGCTCACCCACGACCTCAGCGCCGCGGCGAGCCGCCGGCGCGGGCCCGAGGTGGCCGTGGCGGTGGACGCGGCGCTCTCGCCGCTGCTCGACGCGGCCGGCGTCGACGCCGTCGCGGACCTGGCGCGACCTGTGGTGCTCACCGTCCTGGCCGACCTCATCGGGCTGCCGCCCGAGGTCCGGGCGGAGGTCCGCGCGGCGGTGGACGCGCTGGTCGACTTCGGTGACGTCGCCTCGATGGGCGGGAGCACGGTGGCGGCCGCCAATGTCGCGGTGCGCCGGCTGCGCGAGGTGATCGACGCCAGCCTGAGCGAGCGGACCGCCCGTCCCACCGACGATCTGCTGTCGCGCCTCGGGGCGGTGACCGGTGACCCGGCGGTGCGCGAGCGCGCGGTCGACAACGTGATCACTCTGCTCTACGCCGGGCTGGACACCACGACCAACCTCATCGGTACCGGCTGCGCCGCGCTGGCGCAGCATCCCGCGCAGTTCGACCGGCTGCGCGCGGCGCCCGCCGCGGCCGAGGTGGCCGTCGAGGAGTTCCTCCGGTTCGACCCACCCGTGCAGATCACGCCGCGCATGGTCCGCGAGCCGGTGACGATCGGCGGCCGTGTCATCCGCCCGGGCAGGGTGCTCATCCTCATGCTCGGCTCGGCCAATCGCGACGAGCTGGTCTTCCGCGAGCCCGAGCAACTGGACGTGCTGCGTACGCCCAACCCGCACGTGAGCTTCGGCGGGGGGACCTTCTTCTGCTTCGGCGCCGCGCAGGCCCGGGTGAGCGCCGCGGTGGTGGTGGAGCGGCTGATCCGCCGCTGCGCGGCGATCGAGCCGGCCGGCCCGGCGGTGCGGGCACGCCAGTTCAGTTTCCGTTCGTACGCCCGGCTGCCGGTGACCTTCACCGCGGCCTGACGCCGGGCGTCGAGATATATAAAATCATTGTTGTCAGCGCCGCAACGGAACGGAGCTACGCATGGCGGATTCCGCGGCCGACGCCGTGCCCATCAGCCTTGATGACATCCGCGCGGCCGTCGCGGACCGGATCGGCGAACCACCCGCCAGGGTCGGTGTCGACGATGACCTCATCGGCCTGGGCCTGGACAGCATCAGCGTGATGCTGCTGGCCAGCAGATGGCGCGCGGCCGGTGCCGACGTCTCGTTCGCCGAGCTCATCGAGTGGCGCACCGTGCGGCAGTGGTGGGAGCTGTTGTCGGCCGCCGCGCCGGCCACCGCCACGGACTCGGCTGTCGCCGCGGTCGACGAGGCGGCGCCGTTCGCCCTGGCCACCATGCAGCACGCCTATCATGTCGGCCGCGCAGACGGGCAGCCGCTCGGTGGCGTGGGTGCCCACTTCTATGCCGAGTTCGACGGTGCGGGAGTCGAGCCCGAGCGGCTCGACCGGGCCGTGCGCGCCCTGCTCGCCCGGCACCCCATGCTGCGCGCCCGGTTCAGCGACGATGGCCGTCAACAGGTCCTGCCGGACAGCCCGTGGCCCGGCCTCACCGTCCATGACCTGCGGGAGTTGTCCAGGGCAGAGCTGGCCGACCGCCAGTCGGCGCTGCGTGACACGCTGTCGCACCGGCGGCTCGCCGTCCACCGGGCCGAGGTGTTCGACGTTCAGTTGTCCCGGTTGCCCGGCAGCGCCACGCGGGTGCACGTACACATCGAGATGCTCGTCGCGGACGCGCACAGCTTCCGGCTCCTGCTCGGCGAGCTGGCCTTGTGCTACCGCGACCCGGACGCGCCGCTGCCCCCGATCCGGCTGACCTATCCGGCCTACCTGGCAACCGCGGCGGACCGCCGCGCGCCGGCCCGCGACCGCGCCCGGCGCTACTGGCAGGACCGTCTGGACGACCTGCCCGGGGGCCCCGAGCTGCCGCTCGCGGTTGACCCGGGCACCGTGTCGGGCCACCGGGTAAGCCGCCGCTACCTGTGGCTCGACGCCCCACGGTGGGCGGTGCTGGCGGAGCGGGCGCGCCAGCACGCGCTCACGCCGTCGGTGGTCATTCTCACCGCCCTGGGCGAGGTGCTCGCGGCATGGAGCGCCACCCGCCGGTTCGTGCTCAACCTCCCGCTGTACGACCGGGAGGCGATCCACCCCGACGTCGACAGACTGGTCGGTGACTTCACCAACCTCGTTCTCCTGGAGATTGACGCGACGGTCGACGTGCCGTTCGCGGACCGGGCCGCCGCCGTGCAGGAGCGGCTGCGCGCCGATGCCGGGCACGCCGCGTACTCCGGCGTGGAGGTCCTGCGGGACCTGGCCCGCCGGCACGGGCGCGCGCCCGCCGGCGCGCCGGTGGTCTTCACCAGCGCGCTCAGCCTGGGCGAGCTGTTCAGCGAGGACGTGCGGGAGCTGTTCGGACGTCCGGTGTGGACGATGTCGCAGACCCCTCAGGTGTGGCTCGACTGTCAGGTCACCGAGCGCGAAGGCGGCGTCTACCTGAACTGGGACGTGGTCGACGAGCTCTTCCCCGCCGGCGTGGTCGACGACATGTGGCACGCCTTCACCTCCCTGCTCGACGCGCTGCTGGACGCCGACGGCGACGCCGCGTGGGACGCCCCGGTGCCCGACCTCGTGCCCGCCGGCCAGCGGGTGACGCGCGGGGCAGGCGAGGATCCGACGAGCATGCCGGCCCGCACCCTGCACCACGCCTTCTTCGCCCGGGCCGCGACGGCACCGGACCGGCCCGCTCTGCTGTCCGGCGACAGCACGGTCACGTACGGCGAGCTGGCCGACAGGGCACTGCGGCTGGCCGGAGCGTTGCGGGCGCACGGGCTGCGTCCCGGCCAGCCGGTGGCCGTGCTGCTGCCCAAAAGCCCTGACCAGGTCGTAGCAGTGCTCGGGGTGCTCGCCGCCGGCGGATACTACGTGCCGATCGGCGTGGACCAGCCGCCGGCGCGCCGCGACCGGATGGCCGACGCTGCCGGCATCCGGCTGTTCGTCACCGACGACCGGGATCGTGACCTGCCGCCGGGCGGTACGGCGCTGACGCTCGACGCGCCCGCCGCGGACCCGCTTGCCGGCCCGGTCGACCTCGCGCCGGACGCGGTGGCGTACACGCTGTTCACGTCAGGTTCGACAGGGGAGCCCAAGGGCGTCATGGTGCCGCACCGGGCGGCCGCCAACAGCATCGACTCCATCAATGAACGGTTCGCGATCGGGGACGCCGACCGGGTACTCGCGGTCTCGGCGCTGGACTTCGACCTGTCGGTGTACGACATCTTCGGCCTGCTCTCGGTCGGTGGGGCCGTGGTGCTGGTCGCGGAGAACGAGCGGCGCGATGCCGTGCGGTGGACCGAACTCGTCAACGACCACGGTGTGACGGTCTGGCAGTCGGTGCCGGTGCTGCTCGACATGCTGCTCACCGCGGCAGGGGATGGACCGATGGGCCTGCGACTGGCGCTCGTCGGCGGGGACTGGGTCGGCCTTGACCTCGCACCCCGGCTGGCCGCCGTGAGCCCCGGAGCGCTGCTCGTGGCGCTGGGCGGCACCACCGAGTCGGGGATCCACTCCACGGTCTGCGAGGTTGTCGAGGTGCCGGCGCACTGGCGCTCGGTGCCGTACGGCCGGCCGCTGCGTGGCCAGCGCTGCCGGGTAGTGGACACCGCGGGACGCGACCGGCCCGACTGGGTGGCCGGGGAACTGTGGATCGGCGGGGGCTCGGTCGCTGACGGTTACCTGGGCGACCCGGTGCGCACGGCCCGCCACTTCGTCGTCCATGACGGCACCCGGTGGTACCGCACGGGTGACCGCGCCCGGTACTGGCCGGACGGGGTCCTTGAGTTCCTCGGCCGCGACGACGGGCGACTCAAGGTCCGCGGGCACCGCATCGAACCCGGCGAGATCGAGGCGGCGCTGGTGGCCCACCCCGACGTCGCGGCCGCGGTGGCGCTGGTGACCGACGACGGCGCGCTGGTTGCCGCCGTGGTGGCGGCCACGGGCGCGGCCCCCGATCCCGAAAGCCTGCGCGCGCACGCGGCAGGTCTGCTGCCCCGGCCCATGGTGCCTGCCCGGATCGCCGTCGTCGACGCCTGGCCGTTGTCGCCAAACGGCAAGATCGACCGGCGGTCGCTGGCCACCATGCTGATCGGCTCCGGTCCCGGTGGGGCCGCCGAGCCGCCGCGCGGCCGGCTGGAGACGCTCATCGCGGCCGCGTGGACGGACCTCCTCGGGGTCGCCACGGTCGGCCGTGACCAGTCGTTCTTCGCCCTCGGCGGCGACAGCCTGGTGGCCACCAGGCTGATCGTCCGGCTGCGCGCGGAGGGCGTGGTCGGCGTCGAGCTGTCTCACCTGTTCAGGACCCCGACGCTGCGGGACTTCGCGGCGGGCCTGCGTCTCGACACCGACGCCGTGGGGACCGACGGGTCACCGTCCCTGCGGGTTGACCTGGACGGCCGACACGCACCGTTCCCGCCCACGGACGTGCAACGGGCGTACTGGCTCGGCCGCGCCGACGACTTCGCCCTCGGCGGCGTCGGATCGCACTGGTACTGGGAGTTCGACGGCTCCGATGTGGACGTGACGCGGCTCGCCGCGGCGGTGAACCGCATGGTGAGCCGGCACGAGATGCTACGGGCCGTCTTCGACGAGGCCGGGAACCAGCGCATCCTGCCCACGGTGCCGCGGTTCACCATCCCGGTCGAGCAGGCGGACGGCGACGGTGCGGCGGAGTTGGCGCGCCTGCGCGAGACGATGGCGCACCGGGTGCCCGACCCGGCCCGCTGGCCGCTGCTGGAGATCCGGGCGGTCCGGTACGGCGACGGCCGTACCCGCCTGGCTTTCAGCTTCGACTACATCGTGCTGGACGCGCTGAGCATCGTGAGCTTCTTCGTCGAACTCGCCGCCGTTTACCGCGAGCCGACCCTGGCGCTGCCCGACGTGGGGGTGTCCTTCCGCGACTACGTGCTGACCGGCGGACCGGACGCCGCCGCCGTCGCGGCCGCTGAGCGGTACTGGTCCCGGCGGGCCGCCGAGCTGCCGCCCGCACCGGCGCTGCCGCTGCGCGTCGACCCGGCCATCGTGCGCCGGCCGCGCTTCGTCCGGCGGGAGGCCTGGCTGGCACCTGCCCGCTGGCGGGCGCTCACCGACCGGGCACGGGCGCACGAGGTGACCCCCGCCGCGGTGCTCGCCGCGGCGTACGCGGAGATCCTGGCCGCGTGGAGCGGCCAGGACGGGCTCACGCTGAACCTGACCCTGTTCAACCGCCGTCCGGTGCACCCCGACATCGACCGGGTGCTGGGCGACTTCACGTCCCTGCTGCTGGTCGGGCACCGGCCGCAGCCGGGCGAGGCGTTCGTCGAGGCGGTCCGCCGGTTCCAGGGCCAGATGTGGACCGACATGGAACACAACGCGGTCTCCGCGATCTGGGTGCTGCGCGAGCTGGCGCGGCGATCCGGCACGGCGGCCGTCGCCATGCCGGTCGTCTTCACCAGCGCAATCGGGCTGGCCACCGGGCTGGACAGCGCCTCGCTGCCGTTCGGCGAGCTGACCTGGGGGATCTCGCAGACACCGCAGGTGTGGCTGGACAACCAGGTCATGGTGCGCGACGGTGGGCTCGCGGTGAACTGGGACGCCGTCGAGGACCTGTTCGCGCCCGGCGTGCTGGACGCCATGTTCGCCGCCTACCGGTCGTTGCTGGACTGGCTGGCCGACCACGACTGGACGAGCGCCGCTCCCGACCCGCTGCCCGCCGTCCAACGCGCGGTGCGTGACGAGATCAACGCGACGGCCGGGCCGGTGCCCGACGACGGGCTGCACGACCGGTTCTTCGCCCGCGCGGCGGCCGAGCCCGACCGTCTCGCGCTCGCTTGGGGCGACCACGGCCAGCTGACCTACGGCGAACTCGCCGCCGGCGGGTTGCGGGTCGCGGGGCTGCTCACCCGGTCCGGGGTACGCCCTGGCGACGTGGTCGCCGTCACCCTGCCCCGCGGGCCCGACCAGGTGACGGCGGTGCTGGGCGTGCTGGCGGCCGGTGCCGCGTACGTGCCGGTCGGGGTTGACCAGCCCGAGGGACGGGCGCGACGCATCGTCGCGGGCGCGGGCGCCCGGGTTGTGGTCACCGATGCCGGGCGCGCGAGCGCCGCGGGTTGGCCCGACGGGGTGGTGGCCCTCGACGTGGCCGCAGCCTCGGCGGCGTTGCCCGCGCCGGTACCCGTCGATCCGGACGCCCCCGCGTACGTCATCTATACATCCGGTTCCACCGGCGAACCCAAGGGCGTGCAGGTCAGCCATCGGGCGGCCGCCAACACGATCGACGATGTCAACGACCGCTTCGCGGTCGGCGGCGACGACCGTGTGCTCGCGGCGTCCGCGTTGGACTTCGACCTGTCGGTGTACGACATCTTCGGCCTGCTGCGCGTCGGCGGGGCGGTGGTGCTGGTCGACCAAGACGACCGCCGGGAGGCGGCGCAGTGGGTGCGCCTGGCCCGCCGGTGGGGGGTGACCGTGTGGAACTCGGTGCCGGCGCTGCTGGACATGTTCCTGGTGGCCGCTGACGTGCAGACCGACGCGTTCGGGGTGCCGCTGCGGCTGGCCCTCGTCTCGGGTGACTGGGTCGGCCTCGATCTGCCGGACCGCCTGCGCGAGCGGGCGCCGCAGGCCCGGCTGGTGGCGCTCGGCGGCGCGACCGAGGGCGGCATCTGGTCCAACGCGTACGAGGTGAGCGACGTTCACCCCGACTGGCGGTCGATCCCGTACGGTTTTCCGCTGCGCAATCAGGCGTACCGGGTCGTGGACCCGTCCGGCCGCGACTGCCCGGACTGGGTACCGGGGGAGCTGTGGATCGGTGGCCGGTCCGTGGCGGACGGCTACCGCGGCGATCCGGTCCGGACCGCGCAGCGGTTCGTGTCCCACGCCGGCCAGCGCTGGTACCGCACCGGCGACCTGGGACGCTACTGGCCCGACGGCACCCTTGAGTTCCTGGGCCGGGCCGATTTCCAGGTGAAGGTGCGCGGCCACCGCATCGAGCTGGGCGAGGTGGAGGCGGCCCTGGACAGCCACCCGACGGTCGGGCGGGCGGTGGCCGTCGTGGTCGGCGCCGGACCGGCCCGGCGCATCGCCGCCGGCGTCCGTGCGGCCGACGGCGCCGTCGTCGACGTGGACGCCCTCATCGATCACGTGGGCGCGCACCTGCCCGCCTACATGGTGCCGGACCGGGTCGCGGTCCTCGACGCGCTGCCGCTCACCCCGAACGGCAAGGTCGACCGCACGGCGCTGGCGGAGCTGCTCGCCATCGGCGACGGGCCGGATGTCGATGAGTCGCCCGTCGGTGACACCGAGAAGGTCATCGCCGAGGTGTGGACGGAGCTGCTCGACGCCGGGCAGGTCGGCCGCCACCACAGCTTCTTCCGCTTGGGCGGCGACAGCCTGCTCGCCACGCGGCTGGTCACGGCGGTGCGCCACCGCTTCGGCGTGGAGCTGACGCTGGGCCAGGTGTTCGCCACGCCCACGGTGGCGGAGCTGGCCGGCGTGGTGGACCGGCTGTGCGCGGCGGATGCCGACGGCGAATACGACGAGGGTGAGCTGTGACCCGCGGCCCCGTGGCCGTGCTCGGCGGGTACGGCGGCGTTGGTGCCGTGGCGGCCCGGTTGCTGTCCGAATGGGGAGTGGGCCCATTGCGCCTCGGCGGCCGCGACCCCGACCGACTGGCCCGCGCGGCCGAGGAACTGGGCGGCGGGGTGAGCACGGCGCTCGTCGACGCCACCGATCCCGGCGCGCTGCACCGGTTCTGCTCCGGCGCCGCCGTGGTGCTCAACGCGGCCGGGCCCTCGCATCTGCTCCGCGACGTGGTCGGCCGGGCCGCCCGGGCGGTCGGCGCCGCCTACGTCGATCCGGCCGGCGACGAAGATTTGCGCGAACGCCTGCGTGATGACGACAACGGGACGGTGACCCTGCTGTCCGCCGGCATGCTGCCGGGTCTCACCGGTCTGTTGCCGCGGTGCCTTGCCGCCCTCCAGCCGGGCGAGGGCGGCACGCTGACGGGGTACGTGGGCGGTCGGGACCGGTTCACCCCCGCCGGGGCGTCGGACTACCTGCTGGCCGGCGACGGGTTCGGGGAGCCGTTCGCGGCGGTACGCGCTGGCGTGCGGGTACGCGGGGCGGCCCGGGCGGTCGACGACGCGTGGCCGCCGTTCTTCCCGGAGCCGGTCGCCGCGACGCCGTACCTGTCGACGGAGAGCGAGCGGGTCGCCGCCGAGCTGAAGCTCGCCGACCTGACCTGGTTCCACGTCGTCGCTGGCCGATACCTGCCCGACGTGCTGCGGCGCGCGGCCAGCCGGGTGGCGGTGGACGCGGCCACCGCCGTCACCGAGGTGCGCCGCGCTGCCGACCTGGACACGTTCGGCCGGGAGGCGTACCAGATCATCCTGGTTGAACTCAGTGGCCCGGGTGGCGGTCCGTGCCTCAGCGTCATGCTGCGCGGCACCGGCGCGAGCGGCCTGACCGGCGCGTTCGCCGCGATCGCCACCCGCGCTGCCTGGTCCGGCGAGGCTCCGGCCGGGGTGCACCACGCGGCCGAGGTGCTCGACCCGGCGGCCGCACTTGACCTGTTGCGGACCACCCCGACGGTGACCGGACTGGAGATCGTCGACGGGCCGGCGGACGCGACGGAGGAGGAGACCCTGTGACCATGCGCGCGGTCGTCTGCGGCACCCGGTTCGGCCAGGTGTACCTGGAGGCTTTCCGGCATCCCGACAACCCGGTGCAGCTGGCCGGCATCCTGTCCGGCGGCAGCGACCGTTCCCGTGCCTGTGCCCGCCACTACGACGTGCCGCACTACACCAGCCCGGACGACATACCAGACGATGTCGACATCGCCTGCGTAGTCATCCGGGGCGGCCTGCTCGGCGGCCAGGGGGCGGACCTGGCCTTGCGCCTCATGGTGCGAGGGCTGCACGTGCTGCAGGAGCACCCGTTGCATCAGGACGAGTTGGCCGCCTGCCTGCGCCAGGCCCGGCGGAGCGGCGTCGTCTATCACCTCAACTCCTTCTACGTGCACGTCGAGCCGGTGCGCCGGTTTCTCGCCGCGGTGGCGGAACTGACCCGCAGCCAGCCCATCCGCTACATCGACGCGGCGTGCGGGTTCCAGTTGGCGTACTCGTTGCTGGACGTACTGGGTCAGGCGTTGGGCGGCGTGCGACCGTGGGCGTTCGCGGACCTCCCCGACGCCGCGCAGGCGTACCGCGCGACCCAACTCGACGTGCCTTTCCGCAGCCTGGACGGGGTCCTCGGTGGGGTGCCGGTGACCCTGCGGGTGCAGAACCAGATGGATCCCGGTGACCCCGACAACTACGCGCATCTCATGCACCGGGTGACCGTCGGCACCGAGGCCGGCAACCTGACCCTGGTGTCGACGCACGGGCCGACCGTGTGGGCCGCCCGCCCGGACTTTCCGCGCACGGTCGGCGAGACCGACGCGGCGCCGCACTTCGACGCCCCCGCGAGCTCCGGCGAGGAGCACCTCGACCTGCCCAGCGCCCGGGTTCTCGGCCCGGCGGAAGCACCCGGGTTCCGGCACGTTTTCGGCTCCGTATGGTCGGCTGGGGTCGCCCGGGCACTGGGCGAACTGGTGGCCGCGATCGAAGCCGGCGGCGGCGCGGCCGGTCGTGGGCAGTACCACCTGACCCTGTGCGAGCTGTGGCAGGACATCACAGCGCGGCTGGGTCCGCCCGAACTGCTGCGCGCCGATCCGCCCCGGTTCGTGCTCGGCGACGGCCTCGCCGCCATGGCCCGGGCCGCCGAATGACCGACCCGTGGCTGCGCTGTTTCCAACGCCGACCCGGGGCCCTGGTGCGGCTGGTGTGCTTTCCGCACGCGGGCGGCAACGCGGCGTTCTACCGCCCGTGGGTTGCGCTGCTGCCGCCGTCGGTGGAACTGGTGGCCGTGCAGTATCCCGGTCGGCTGGACCGGTTGGACGAACCGTGCATCCGGGACATGCCCACCATGGTGCAGCGGATCACGGCGGCGCTGGTTGGACAGTGGCATCCGGCCCTGGCGCTGTTCGGCCACAGCATGGGCGCCTCCGTCGCGTTCGAGGTGGCCCGACGGCTGGAGGACGCGTACGGCCGCGAGATCGTCCGGCTGTTCGTCTCCGGCCGGGAGCCACCCCAGCACCAACGACGCAGCAAGGTCGACGTGGCCGACGACGACGCGTTGTGGATGGAGGTACGACGGCTGGGCGGTACCGATGTCCAGGCGGTGGACAACGCGGCCCTGCGCGCGGCGGCGCTGCCGGCGGTGCGCGGCGACTACCAGCTCATCGACGGCTACCGCACGCGCCCCGGTCGGCCGCTGGCGAGTCCGATCAGCGCCATGGTCGGCGACGTGGACACCGAGACGAACGCGACGGAGATGGCCGGCTGGGCAGCCCACACGAGCGCCGACTTCACGCTGCGCGCCTTCCCGGGTGACCACTTCTATCTCATGGCGCAGCGCTCGGCGGTCGTCGAGGAGGTGCGTCGCGGGCTGCTCGCGGTGACCGCCGTCGAACGCGACCTGATGCCGTGAGCCGGAGCGGGCCGGTGTTCATCCCCGCGGGTGCCGATAACTCCATCCGCATTGGTCAGGCCGCTTGATCGTATTCGTGGATGATGCCGCCCAAGCGGTCGCGTCGATTGACGGTGAGATGCGCGATCGCACCTGGATCGATGATCGGATCGGGGTACGGGGTTGAAGGGATGCGCGGGCGGGTACGGATCAGTTACCGCTTCCCTGAGCCCGTGTCCTGAAGGAGATGCCATGTTCTGGAAGTACGTAGGCCGATGGGTGCTGATGGCGATTGCGGTTCCCGTGGGTGCGGTGGCGCTCCGCAAGATCAGCGAGAGGATCGAGCGGAAGAAGGGCCCCACCCGTGTGTCGCGGCTGCTTCAGCGTGCCGCCTCGACTCTGTCCACCAACAAGTCCCGCCGCGGCCTGTCGCGCGCGTAACGATCCACCCTCGAGCAGGTCAGCTGGTACCGGAGCCCAGCTGGGTGATGGTTCGGCGCAGGTCGTCGTTGCTGATCGGGTCGGGTCGTCGGCCGGTGCGGGCCTCGTCCATCGCCTTGGCCATCTGGGTGCGCCGCAGCACCTCGCGTAGGTCCGCACCGGTCATGCCGGCGCTGTGCCTACCGAGGTCGGCCAGGTCGAGATCGGCGGCGAACATCTGGAAGCCGTCCGCCGCGTGCTCGGCGGTGAGGTCCCGGATCATATGCGCGAGGATCTGCGCGCGACCGTGCTCGTCCGGTGCGGGGATCTCCAGTTTGATGTCGAAACGCCCCGACCGGATCAGTGAGGCGTCGATCAGGTCGGGGAAGTTCGTGGTGGCCACCACGATGACGTTCGGGTTCTGCGCGATCAGGTCGTTCATCTCCTGCTTGAAGATGCCCGCGACCGCGTTCACCGCCTGGCTGCCGGAGTCGTCGCCGGCACCGGCGTAGCTGATGATGCTGTCGAACTCGTCGAATAGCAGGACAGTCGGCTGCCGGTAGCGGCGGGCCTCCTGAAAGATCCGTTTCATGTTGCGCTCGGACGCGCCGAGCCACTTGTCGAGGATCTCGGTGGTGCGGATCTGCCGGAGGGTGCCGCCGATCTCGTGGGCCAACGCCCGGGCGAGCATCGTCTTGCCGGTGCCGGCCGGGCCATAGAGCAGGATGCCCTGCGGTCGTTGGGCGCCCCACCGGGCCATCGCTTCCGGGTGTGCGAAGGACAGCGCCACCTCACGGAATTGGGCCACCACGGCGTCCAGCCCGCCCACCTGATCGAGCGTCACCGGGCGCTCGGCGCTGTCGCCTACCGGAATAACGCGCAACTCCACATTCGCCGGGACGGGCGCGTCGGGACTGAGTTGCCGAGCCACGGTGACCACAGCGCCGTACACCGCCGCCAGGTGCGCGGCGCTCAACGCGTCCTGGGGTACGGCTGCCCGCAGGTGTACGAGTTCGCCGGCGTCGCCGGGGACCGCGTGGCTCGTCACGGTCAGGGTCAGCCCTGTCTCAACATCGGTCAGCTCCGTCGAACTGCGTACCTCCCGGTGCTCCCAGGTCCGGTCGACGGGCGCCGTCGGGGCCGGGAAGCCGAACCGGCGGTACACCTGACCGACGACCGTCTCCAGCCCGTCACGCACCCTGATCGCGACCTGGTCACCGGTCTCCGCGCGTCGGGTCAGCAGCAGCCCGAGCGGGTCGTTGCCGATGACGGCGAACCGTGACCGGCCGTGGGGCACGTCCGCGCCAGCGCGGACCGCCGCCTCGACAACGCCGCCTGGCCCCACGCTCATGCGCACCCGCAGGACCGGTCGGGCGAAGGCGCCGGTGTCAAGGACCACGACCTCGCGGTCGATGGCAGCGTCGCGCATCGACGGGAGGTCGACCACAGTCAGCCGCCACTCGTCACGCTGGACGGTGTCCACCCGCGTGTTCTGGTGACGTGTCTGATCAACCATCGGTTACCACCGGTCCCCGCGTCGCACGACGCTCGCCCAAGTGTGCCACCGCCGCGGACGCTCGCCCAGGTGAGCCACGCGCCGGCAGGTCGAACCGGTCGTGTGGCCGCGGCTCGATCAAGAGCAGGAACTTTCAGGGTTGGTGAAAGGTGCTGGTCGTTGACGTTATGGCTGGCGGCTCAGGTGGGGGCGGGTGGGGCAGCCTGGCTCGCCCGTCTGGACGGCCCGGAGCGTACAAGTAATTGACGTCGATGGATTATCAACCTAACGTCGGACGTCCTACGTCTATCTGGTCAACGCTGTGAGCGGTCCGCTCCCTGCGTATCGCAGTGCGGGGACGAGGCCGCGACGTGCTCGCCATCTGATTCGCACCGGGGCCAGAACATCGAGGAGGAAGCGCGCAGATGAACGACGTCCCGAAACGCCGTACCGGAGGTCCCACCAGACTGCTGATCGGTGGTGCCTGCGCCGTGCTGATCGCCGTGTCCTCGGTGGCCATTGCCAATCTCGCCCACGCTGATCTCAGCGGTCCGCCCGGTACCACCTTGAAGGCGGCCGCCGAACGCAGTGGCCGGTACTTCGGCATGGCCATGGGCGCAGACCGCCTCAGCGACTCCGGCTTCCAGACGATCGCGCGCCGCGAGTTTGACATGTTGACGGCCGTCAACGAGATGAAGCCCGACGCGACCGAGCCCAATCAGGGCCAGTTCAACTTCACCAACGGCGACCGGCTCTACAACTGGGCCGTACAGAACGGCATGCGGGTCCGCGGCCACACCCTGGCCTGGCACGCCCAGCAGCCCAGGTTCTGGGGCAGCCTCAGCGGCAGCGCCCTGCGCACCGCGATGATCAATCACATCAACGGCGTGCTGGCCCACTACAAAGGCAAGATGTTCCAGTGGGACGTGGTGAACGAGGCATTCGCCGAGAACGGCAGCCGGCGTTCGTCGAACCTCCAGGCCACCGGTAACGACTGGATCGAAGCGGCGTTCCGGGCCGCACGCGCCGCCGACCCGTCCACGGGGTTGTGCTACAACGACTACAACATCGAGAACTGGACGTACGCCAAGACGCAGGGCGTCTACAACATGATCAAGGACTTCAAGTCCCGTGGCGTACCGATCGACTGTGTCGGCCTGCAGACCCACTTCACCGGCGGCAGCTCACTACCGGGCAACTTCCAGACGACACTGTCGAGCTTCGCCGCCCTCGGGGTGGACGTGGTCCTGACCGAGGTCGACGTCACCAACGCGTCGGCCAGTCAGTACCAGGGACTGACCCAGGCGTGCATGAACGTCCCGCGTTGCCTCGGCATCACGACGTGGGGGGTGCGGGACAGCGACTCCTGGCGTTCCAGCGAGAGCCCGCTGCTGTTCGACCGCAACAGCAACCCCAAGGCCGCGTACACCTCGGTGCTCAACGCCCTCAACGCCGCCTCCACCACGGTGCCCGGGACGACCACCCCGACCAGCGGTACGCCCTCGACCAGCAGGCCTCCCACCAGTACGCCGCCGACGAGTGCGCCGCCGACCAGCGCGCCGGCGACCAGCGCGCCGCCGACCAGTACGCCCGTCACCGGGCAGTCGGGCGCCTGCACCGCGACGTACCGCACGGTCAACAGCTGGGGCGGTGGCTTCCAGGGCGAGGTCATTGTGGCCAATAACGGCTCGTCCACCCTCAACGGCTGGACGGTACGGCTGACGCTGGCCAGCGGACAGACCCTCTCCCAGGTCTGGAACGGCAGCAACACCGGCACCAGCGGCGCCATCAGCGTCCGCAACGCCGAGTACAACGGCTCCCTCGGCGCGAACGCCTCGACCAACTTCGGTTTCCTGGTCAGCGGGAGTACCAACACGGCGCCGAGCGGCATTTCCTGCACCAGCCCCTGACCGAAACCAGCGTCACCAGGAAAGTGACAGGGCCCGGGGCATCCGCTCCGGGCCCTGCGTCGCAACACTTGAGTGGTACGGGCTCGTCCTCCCGGCGGGGCTCGCGTTGTCTCGCGGCGGCTGGCAGTCCCCGTCAGGCTCGCCAACCGCCGCGAGAACGGTCACGACTCAGCGCACCGTTGCGGGCGCGTCCTCCGTGGTCGCTGGTTTCGAAACGCTCCAGCCCATCGCGGGCTCGCCGTCATCGATCAATTCCAGTCAAAACCCTGCATCATGCGGAAACACCTCCCTTTGTCCAGGTTCGGGCTTCGGACAGGTCCGGGCGGGGCCAATGCCCGCCGGTGGCGACCAGAGCTCATGGGCGCCGTTGACGCCACTGTGGTGGAGGGGCGATCAGGACGGCAAGTTCCCTTCGGCCTCAGCCGAAACGTGCCAAGCCCCGCAGCATCCGCACCGCCGCGCCGGCCCCGAGATGCTCACGTTCCCCGTGCCGCCCGGGTCTTGCGGGTGCGTGTCGGCGGCGCCTGAAGCTGACCCCCTGCGGACCGCCCCGACGACACGAGGTCCTTGTCGGCGATCGCGTGCGCCGCGTGCGGCAACCTCGGCCAGCGGAGCCATATGAGCACAAGCAGCAACGCGCCCGCGACGCTCCAGCCGCCGACAACCGTGCTGACTCCGTACCGGTCAGCCAGCGTTCCCGTCGCTACCAGGCCGACACCCTGGGCCAATTGAACGCCGCCTTGCATGACGCCGAAGGCGCGGGCTCGGTAGTCTGGCGGCAGTGCCTGCACGAACAGCCCGTTCGCCGCTGGCATCATTCCGGCCACGCTGAAGCCACAGACGGCGCACATCGTTACCAGTAACGCCGCGGGTGGATCGGCAAAGGCAGGGACCAGGGCGAGTGGAGCCAGGACGGAGAACGGCTGCACCAGCTGCCGGCGCAGGTCCGGTCGGACCAGTCGGCCAACCACCAATCCGCCGAGGATGAAGCCGAGCGGGCCAGCCATCATGATCGCGCCCTGGATCCAGCCGAGATCCGCCCGGCTCTCGGACACCTCGACCGCCCAAGCCGCGGCCAGCCCTTCCGGAACCGACGCGAAGAGCATCACCGAGAACACGAGGACGGCGACCGCGCGCAACACGGGACTTCCGAAGACAACACGGAACCCGTCCATCGTGTCGCGTCCCAGGTGCTGAATGGCTCCGGAAGACGCTGCGACGGAGCCCTGCGTGCCGAGGCCTAATCGGAGCAGGGTGGCGGACACGACGAACGTCAGCGAGTTGGCGATCAGCGCTGCCCGGGGCGAGCTCACCGCCAACAGGGCTCCAATCGCGTACCCGGCCACCTGGGCCGCTTGACCCGAGCTGGCTTGTAGCGAGACGCCTACGACATATCGGTCCTGCTTAAGTATCTGCGGCAAGAGCGCGGAACGGGCGGCTTGGAATGGCGGGCTGGCCAACTCAGCGACAAAGACCAGCACGAGAATCAGGCCGACTGGCAGACCGGGGACAGCCAGCAGTGCCATGAGCAAGGCTCGCACGAGGTCGCAGCCGACCATGACGCTGCGGTACGGACGCCGTTCCGCGATTGAGGCGAGCAGTGGGCCGCCGACCAACCACGGCAGGTAGGTGATCCCGAAAGCGAGCGCGGAGAGCCCGACTGATCCCGTGCTGTGAAAGACCAGGGTGGTGATCGCCGCCTTGGCCACGTAGTCACCCAGCCAGGACAATACGTTCGCCACGAGCAGATATCTGTATGCGGGAATGGCAAAGAGTTCCCCGAAGGTGGCCGCTCGGCTGGCCTTGTCCGTGCTCATGGATCTCCAGTGGGCGGTCCGGCCAGCATGCGGGGTCGCCTCGTCCTGGCCTGAGCCGGCGTAGCGCTCATCGCCGGCTCTTGTCGTCGTGGTGCCCCAACCCGATGAGGCCACTGTGACCACCCGGCACCACATCCAGCAAAATCGTTTCGGCCTCAGCCGAAACGTTCGATAGGATCGGTCGCGATCGTTGCGGCCGAACCACTCGAGGAGATTCGATGTGATCAGGCTGCGACTTTCGCCCAGTGATCTCGCTCGGATATCGGTGCAACCCGGAGCCGGGCCATTCGCTGAGGCTTTGTTCAGCTTCGATGTGGTAAGCCATCGCAGCCACATGGGAGAGCTCAATCCATGGTCTCGGCAGATGCGAGCGAGTGCCTCCGATCTCGTCAGATGCGCCGCCGCGCTGTTCACGATGCACAAGACGCCACTGGACCTCCTCAGCTATGTCGACCCGTCCGAGAACATCGCCGTGGCAATCGACCAGATGCTGTCCATCCCGGACCCTGTGTACCGGGATGAGCTTCGATTAGTTCTCGCCGCCCGCAGCTTGCCGCCTCGGTGCGCGCCATTGATAGGCACGGACCTCCGTTCCCGACGCAGGCTGGCCGAGGCGATCAGTGAGGCCGCGACGAGATTCGTGCTGCCGAAACAGCAACGCATTCAGTCCTTCCTCGCCACCACCTCTGCGACCGCGACGGGCCGCGCCCGGTCGGGTGACATCGACCGCATGCTCACGCGTCTGCATCCGTCGATTAGATGGCAGTCACCGTGGCTGACTATCAGCACCAGTGACCGCGTGCCACGCAGCTACGTCTCCGACGGGGGCGGAATTACCTTCGTCCCGTCGGCACTGATGAGCGACCAGCCGATCTTGGTCCGGCAACTGGATCACAGCCGGCCGTGGCTGGTTTTCTACTCCGCCGTGAACGACCTGGCTGATCTCGTCCGCGTACACATGGATCCGAACGGCCTCGACGCAGCGGCCAGACTGATGGGACAGTCCCGATCGGACCTGCTGATGACCGTCGCCGAACGACCGGGGCGGCCCGTCAAGGAGCTGGCCGCCCGCGTCGGCATCTCCGTGGCCGCGGCCAGCGAGCACCTCGCCGTGCTACGCCACGCGGGACTGATCGAAGGGCGCCGGGATGGAAAGTCGCACAGCCATGTACTCACGCCGGTTGGCGCCTCAGTTCTGCTAGCCGGCCAGGAATCCACCCTCCACTCCTCTGGTGATCCTGGTTCCTCGCCCAGAACATCGACGACGGCCGGGTGAGGTCCCAGTCCGAGGACTTCCAGTCGTTCCAGACGAGACCTTCCAGGAGTACTGCCCAGACCACCGGTACGCCGAAGTCAAGCGATGCCGGCGCACCCGGGCGGCAGGACAATCAGCCGTTCATGAGCCTGTACCGTGCCAGAACTCGTCGCACTGCCGGTGAACTGGACTTGTTCGGCTGGCCGGCAGATCAGCCGGGGCGGCACTTGGCGTAGATCTTGAGCGGCACCTCTACTGAATGCCCCGCCCATGCGGCTCGGGCGAGCGCGACGCCGTGCCCGACTGATCGTGTGCCGACTTGGGCGTCGCCATCATTAGTGGATCAACGTCATCTAAATGTGTCACTTGATAAATCGGCAACATTCTGGAAACATCAGCCATCGACAGTTGTGAGCGTTAACATGCCCGTCGATCAAACCCGCTGGTCCAGGTGCTGCGAACCGGTAGAGGCAGTGCCTCTGCGAGCCGATCGACTCGACGATCATGAGGTACGGATTCCAACCCACAGCAGCGCCACCTTGAACTCATCAGCACCAACCGACCAGAGCATGGCCGTCTACCCCGAGAGCTTGCACGGGCTCCACAAGGGACGTTCCCGGTTTCGGCGGCGGATACGGTCGCCTGCCGTGTGAGCCCGGTGCCGCTTGTGCCGCCACGCTCACCGATCCAACTGCTCGGGAGCGAGCAGCCTCGACACAAATCAGGTCTTCCCCTCCCCCGTCCGTCACCAGGAGGTACCGAAGGTGCAAGGAAACGCATCCAGTCCCGCGCTCTCAAGGGATACCAGTGTTGGCAGAGTGTCACGCCGCTTTCGGGGGCGGCTGTTCAAGCTCGTCACGGCCGGGACCGTCGCCGCGGTCGGGTTGGTCACCGTAGCGGTGGCGACCGTGCCGGCGTCGGCCGCCGACAACCCGTACCAGCGAGGTCCGGACCCCACCCGGACCAGCGTGGCGGCCGTGAACGGTCCCTTCGCCAACACGTCGGTCAGCGTCCCGACCGGGTACGGTTTCAACGGCGGCAGGATCTACTACCCGACCGACACCAGTCAGGGCACTTTCGGGGCCATCGCCATCTCGCCCGGCTATACCGCGTTGTTCTCGGCGGAACTGGCGTGGATGGGCCCGTGGCTGGCCTCGCACGGCTTCGTCGTGATCGGCATCGAGACCAACAGCCGTAACGACTACGACACGGCCCGGGGTACGCAGCTGCTCGCCGCGCTGGACTACCTGACGCAGCAGAGCCCGGTGCGCGACCGGGTCGACCCGAACCGGTTGGCCGTCTCCGGTCACTCCATGGGCGGGGGCGGGGCGCTGAGCGCGGCCATCCGGCGCCCGTCGTTGAAGGCGGCGGTCGGCATAGCGCCGTTCTCGCCGTCGTCGAACCTGGCCAACGACCGGGTGCCCACGATGATCTTCTCTGGGCAAGCGGACACGGTGGTCACCCCCTCCTCCGCGCTGAACCTGTACAACAGTCTGCCGGCCTCGACAGAGAGCGCCTACCTGGAGGTCGCCGGTGGAGATCATGGGTTCATGGTCGGACGGTCGAACCCGGTCCTGATCCGGACCATGCTGCCGTTCCTCAAGATGTTCGTCGACAACGACGCCCGGTACAGCCAGTTCCTGTGCCCGCTGCTGGACAGCAGTGGTGTGGTCACCTACCGCAGCACCTGCCCGTTGCTGCCGTCGGTGCCCACGACTGCGCCATCAACCGGGACTGTGACGACGGCCCCAACGACGACGGCTCCGACTACCTCGGCCACCAGTGCACCCGCCTCGGTCGGCCGGATCGTCGGCGCCCAGTCGGGCCGCTGCATCGACGTACCCAACTCTTCGCAGAACAACGGCACCCGGGTGCAGCTCTACGACTGCCACACAGGGTCCAACCAGTCCTGGACGTACACCTCCACCAAGCAACTGCGGGTGTACAGCAACATGTGCCTGGATGCGGCGGGTTCCGCCAACGGGGCGGCGATCCAGATCTACAGCTGCAACGGGCAGGCCAACCAGCAGTGGAACATCAACGCCAACGGCACTATCACTGGCGTGCAGTCCGGACGATGCCTGGACGTGTGGAGCACGGCCAACGGGGCACAGGTCCAGCTGTACAGCTGCTCCGGGCAGGCCAACCAACGATTCAGCCTCGTGGCCCCGTAATGGCCATGATCGCCCTTCACCAGCCTGCGCAGAGACCTGAACAGGCGAATCTCCATCACCCTGCGTTCTGGATGCTTGCAAAGAGTTACGGAGTTCATGAATACCGATTTAAGCTGGGTGAAGCGCGCTGGGTGAGCTGTGTCAAGGATCTTGGACAGTTCCTCGGTTGGTTGCTACGCCGCGAGTT
>NZ_BAAALS010000022.1:5000-110609 GCF_039528415.1 Luedemannella helvata | reverse complement strand
CCCAGATGCACGTCTCCCGCCTGCTCGCCCGCGCCCTGACCAAACTGCGCGAGCAACTCGACGCGGAAGTCTGAGAGGTTTACGAAAGCCCGGGGTGGGGCACCTAAGAGTCATGAACACCCTACTGTGGATCCTCGCCGTAATCCTGGTGGTCTCTGGCATCTTCGCCCTTTTCCGGCGACAGGTGCTCTGGGGCGTCGTTCTCATCATCGTGGGCCTGTTGGTCGGTCCCGGTGGTGTCAGCATCTTCAGTTAACTCACCACTGACTTACCCGGACGGGCGGTGCGCCCGCGCGGGTGGGCGTCGGGGGGCACGGCAGGCGCCGCGCCCCCCGAAGTCTTCTTCGTACCCCCTCGTGACTGAGGAGCAGTGATGACCGTTCCGTTGCCGCCGTTGCCGCCCATCCCGGGCGAGGACGTCGAGCACGTGCCACCTGGCCGCAGCCTCGTCGACGTGCTCGACGACCAGCTGGCCACCGTGACGACGCTCGTGGACGAGCTGCGTGCCGACGAGACCCCGGACGAGCGCCGTAGGCAGCTCGCCGACGTGGTCGTCGCCGAGCTGTCCCGCCAGGTGTCCGCCGAGCGCCAGTACCTCTACCCGACCGTACGGGCGCTGCTGCCCGACGGCGACGCCCTCGCCGAGGCGGGCGGCGCCGAGGACGCCACCTTGCTGCGCGCCCTCAAGGACCTGCAGGGCACCGGCGTCGCCGACCCCGAGTTCCGGGGCCGCGTGGACGAGGTGGCCGACATCGTCCACCGGCACGCGGCCGACACCGCCGCGCTGCTCGCCCCGCTGCGCGAGGCCGCCACGGACGAGCAGCTCATCCGGCTCGGCAACCGGGTCGAGATGGTCAAGGAGGCCGCGCCCACCCGGCCGCACCCCGCCGCCCCGGCCGCCCGGCCCTGGAACGCCGTGGTCGACCCCGCCCTCGGCGTCGTCGACAAGACCCGCGACCTGCTCACCCGGCGCACCACGTACGCCGAGGACCTGTAGACGAACGTCCGACCGACGGACCGGCTGTGCGACAGCCGGTCCGTCGCCGTGTGGCGCTACCGCCCGGGCGGCCGGCCGCCCGGCATGCTGGCCAACGATGACACGCACAGCGGTGCCGGGGGACGGCGCGGGCGGCCGGCACGCCACCCCGGGGCGTACCGCGCGCGGGCTCAACCCGGCCGCCGTCGTACCGGTCGTGTGCGCCCTCGCGGCCGTGACCGCCGGCGCCGGCCTGACCCCGCCCGGCAACGCGCCGCCCCTGCCACCCGGCACCCCCACCGGGGCGCCCGTGCCGGCCCCGGAGAACGACAGCCCGCCGGCCGCACCGACGCTGCCCGGTCCGGCAGCCCCGACGTTGCCCGGTCCGGCCGTCGCCGGCGCCGCCCGCGCGCCGGCGGTGCCGTTCGGCGGCCACCGCCGGTCCTACGCGCCCGGCGCGCTGCGACCCACCGGCACCCGGGCCGACGTGGACGCGCGGGTCGTGGCCCTCTACCGGCAGTGGCGGGCGGCGTTCGTCCGCACGCACTGCGTGGGCGCGCACGTCATCTCGCCGGACGCCGAGGTCCCGGTGGTGGGGGAGGCGCAGGGCTACGGGCTGCTCGTCGCGGCGTACCTGGCCGGCGCCGACCCGGGCGCGCGCGAGCTGTTCGACGCCATCCTCGGGTACGTGCTCGCCCACCCGTCCAGCCGCGACGGCGACCTGCTCGCCGCCGAGCAGGACGCGTACTGCCGCGACGTCAACGGCGGCGACTCGGCCACGGACGCCGACCTGGACATCGCGTACGCGCTGCTGCTCGCCCACCGGCAGTGGGGCTCGCGGGGTCGCCACGACTACCGCGTCCTCGCCCTGCGGCGCATCGCGGCGATCGCGCGCAGCGAGGTCGATCCGGTGACCCACCTGCTGCGGCTGGGCGACTGGGCCACCGGTTCCGGCGAACTCGCCCGCACGAGCCGCACCTCGGACTGGATGCTCGACCACCTGCGGGCGTTTCGGCGCGCCACCGGCGACCCGTACTGGGACATGGTCCGCCGCGCCCACCAGCGCGCCCTGTCGAACCTGCTGGCCGGGCCCGGCGCGGGCACCGGGCTGGTGCCCGACTTCGTCGTGGACACGCACGCCGCCCCGCGCCCGGCCGCCGGCCGCGTGCTGGAGAGCGAACACGACGGGCAGTACTCGTGGAACGCGTGCCGCGTGCCGTTACGTGTCGGCGTGGACGCGGTGACCAGCGGCGACGCGCGGTCGGTCGCGGCCGCGCGGGCCGTGACCCGGTGGGTGCGACGGGCCACGGGCGGCGACCCGGCCGCCGTGTCGAGCGGGTACGCCCTCGACGGTACGCCCCTGGCCGCCGGGGCCCACCCGGCGTTCGTCGCGCCCCTGGCCGTCGCCGCCCTCAGCGACCCGACCGCGCAACCGTGGCTGGACGCGCTGTGGCGGCACCTGGTCGCCACGCCGGTCAGCTCACACGGCTACTACGCGGCCAGCGTCCAGCTGCTGTCGATGATCGTCGTGAGCGGGAACTACTGGGTTCCCTAGCTCTCCAGCACGTCGGACAGCTCGTCGATGAAGCGGCGCTCGGACTCGCTCACCCACGCGCCGCCGATGCCGAGCACGCCGCCCGACGAGGCCGCCGTGATGACCGCCTCGGCGATGCCGACCAGCCAGAACTTGTACGCCGCCGCCTCGCCCTCGCCGGCCTTGTGGGTGAGCAGCGTGGTCGCCGCCCGGGCCCGGTCGAGCACGTCGGCGATCTGGGCGTCGATGTCGTCGGGCCGGATGATGGGCGCCTCGGCGCCCTCCTCGGGGTCGCCGACCTGCTCCACGACCCACAGCGCGACCTGCTCGACGAGCGGGCTGCCCGAGTCGCGGCCCGCGGCGATCGCCTCCAGGCCGGCGGCGGCTTCCGCCATCGTCTTGCGGGTGCTGTCCGGCTCGCTGGCGCTGGCCGCCACGATGACCGCCTGCGGGAGACCGACGAGCAGCCCCCACTCCTCGTCCGTGTAGACCGCCTGCTCCGTCACGCGCTGCTCTCCTCGCCTGGGAAGGATCTGCGGAAAATCTGAGCCTACCCAGCGCGGCGGGGGTTCACGCCGCCCCCCGCCGTCAACCGCACGCCCGCCCGTTGACCGTGCAGGACACCGGCGTCGTGCCGTCGTCACCCTGATCCGACAGGTCAAACTGGATCTTGAGGGTCTGTGTCGCGCCGGGCGCGATCGACACGGCTGAGGTGAACACCCAGCGCTGCCCCTCCCGCCGCACGGCGGGGGTCTGGCCGCCCTCGACCCAGAAGGCCGCGTTCGCCGTCACGGCGTCCGGGTAGACGATCGCGGCCTCCCACGTGGACGCGGACCGCGAGGTGTTGCGCAGCGTCAGCGCGGCCTCGAACCGCCCGTCCCACAGCTGGGTGCGCTCGTACGAGGCGGTGACGGCGGACGACCTCGGCGCCGCCGCTGTCGTGGCCCGGGCGGTCGTGCCGGGCGGCGGCGTGGGTCGCGGGCCCGGGGTCTCGCCGACGGCGGCGGTCGGCGTCGCGGGTGGGGCACTGGTCAGGCCGGTGGGGGCGGCGCCGCTCGGGGTGGCCGGGCCCGCGGTCGGGGCCAACGGCGCCAGGGTCGCGCCGTCGGCGGGTCCGGTCGCCAGGCTGGCCGGGCCGCTGTCGCGGTTCATATCGACCACGGTCCAGATGCCGCAGGCCACGATGAGGATGCCGACGGCGAGGAGTGCGAGCGGACCGGGTTCACGCGTCCAGTGCGGGAGTCGGTCGAGCCCGCGCTTGCGCTCCGGCGGCGGCTCCGGCGCGAAGTGCTTGCCCACGGCGAACACGATCTATGATCGGCCGCCCGGCGCGCAACCTCGCGACCGATAGCCTGACCGGGTGGAGACGATTGATACGGACGCGGGACGTCTGGCCGGGGTCGCGGCGCAGGCGGCCACCCTGGTCGGGCCGGCGCTGGCGGAGGCCTTCCAGACCCGTCCCAAGGTGGCGTTCAAGCGCGACCGTCACGACCCGGTGACGGTGCACGACCGGGCCGCCGAGGCGAGCATCCGGGACTTCATCATGTCGACCGAGCCCGACAGCACCGTGGTGGGCGAGGAGGACGGCGTGCGGGGCAGCGGCCGGGTGCACTGGTATGTCGACCCGATCGACGGCACGGCCAACTTCGCCCGCGGGCTGCCGTTCTGGTGCACGTCGGTGGCCGCCGTGGTGGACGGCGCGGTCGTCGCCGGGGCGATCTATGACCCCGTGCGCGGGGACCTGTTCACCGCGTCGACGACCGGCGCGTGGTGCAACGAGCAGCCCATGCACAGCACCGGGGTCACCGAGGAGACCGCCGCGATGCTGGTCACCAGCTATCCCGGCTCGCGTGGCATCGAGACCGACCGCGAGCGGGTGCTGGCCCGCACGGCGCAGCTCATCACCACGTACGCCACCGTGCGCCGCCCCGGCAGCACGGCGCTCAATCTGGCCTATGTCGCGTCGGGCCGGGTGGACGTGGCGCTCGGCATCGGCATCAACGCCTGGGACGTGGCGGCGGGCGCCCTCATGGTCCGTCAGGCGGGCGGGCACTACTTCGGGCTGCGCCGCGGTGAGCCGAACCTGAACGGCCCGGACCCCGCCTGGACGTTCCCGGGCTACCTGGCCATGGTGGGCACCCTGGACCCGGCCGAGACGACCGTCCGATCGCTGTTCGCCGATTCGTACCAGGTCAACGGCCTTTGAGCGGAGCGGGTGGCACGGTGGACCCTCCGGTTCTGCTGGTGGTCGACGCCGCCAACGTCGTCGGGTCGGTGCCCGACGGCTGGTGGCGCGACCGCGCCGGGGCCACCGCGCGGTTGCGCGACGCGCTGGCGCCGGTCGCGGACACCGGCCTGCCGGCGACGGCTACCGAGCGGGCGATCCCCGGGCCCGTCGAGGTCGTCCTGGTCGTGGAGGGCCAGGCCCGCGACGTGCCGGCCATCCCGGGCGTACGGGTGGTCGCGGCGCCCGGTTCGGGCGACGACGCGATCGTGGACCTCGTGGCGAGCCTGGATCCGCGCCGGGAGGCGGTCGTGGTGACCGCCGACCGGGGCCTGCTCGACCGCCTGGACGCCTACGGGGTACGGGTGCGCGGCGCCCGCGCGGTGCCCCGCCGGCCGTGACCGTTATCGCCGGGAGCGTTCGGGGGCACCGGCGTGATAGCGGACCACCGTGTTGAAGACCAGGTCGTGCCAGGCGCGGCGCTCGGCGTCGAACAGCACGTTGAGCATTCCGGCCAACCACACCGGCGCGAGGAAGAGGCCGGCGGCGGCGCGCGCGCCGGCCCGCACGATGCCCAGCCGCCCGCCGTCCGGGCGGGTCACCATGAGGCCGAGCAGCAGCGCCCCGACGGTCCGCCCGCCCAGCCACCAGCACGCCGTGAAGTAGGTCCACGGCAGCGCCGCGGCCACCAGCGTCGACGCGGCGGCCAGCCACTGCGCGTCCGTCCCGGTGACCTCCTGCCACACCAGCGGCGGCAGGCTCGCCGTCGCTCCCGCGGCGCTCGCCACGATCGCCAGGTCCACCGCCAGGGCGCACCACCGCGACACCAGCCCCGCGTACTGGTGGTGCCGGTCCGCGGGCGCCCCGGAGCGGCTGCGCGAGGGCCGGCCGCCGGCCGCCGGCGGCACCGCTCAGCCGCCGAACAGGCGCCGGATCGCGGACTCCACGCGGTCGTCGGCCTGCGCCGTACTCGATCGGAGCTGTTCGGCCGTGTCCCCGATGACGCCGCGACCCTGGATGACCATGAGCTCGCGGACGTTCTCGTCGGCGGTCAGGTCCTCGATGACGACCGGCAGCACCCGCTCGCGGATCTGCGGGATGGCGCCTTCGATGAGCCGCGGCACCACCTCGGCCACCAGGTGCGGCACGAGCGCGTCCACGAGCCGGGGCACCGCCCGCCCCTCCGCCCAGCGCAGCCCGTCGTCGACCGCCCGCCGCACGAACAGCACCGCGTCGGCGCGCCCGAGCGCGAGGCTCGCGCGGCCCCGGGTCGTGGCGCGGGCTCCCGCCCGCGCGAGGCGCTGGCGGCCGCGGTCCACGCGGTCCGTGAGGAGCCGCGAGCCCGGCAGCCCGGCCACTCTTGTGCGGGTACGGGCGGCGACCGCGCCCGCCCGGCGGGTGAGCGCGGCCGCCTCGTCGGCCGCCTGCACCGGCAGGCCCACGGCGGTGGCGACCGCGCGGGGCGTCGCCGCCCCGGCCCGCAGCCGCTCGCCGGCCAGGACGGCGAGGCCGAGCAGGACCCGCCCGCCCTCGACGGGACGCGTGGCGACGACCTGCCGGGCCGCCGCCGGTGGGGGCGGGCCGGGTGCGGCGACCGAGGCCGCCGCCGTCAGGGATCCACCGAACAGGGGCCGGCCCGGCTCCGCGATGCTTGTCATGGCGCACCTCCCGCGCCGGCCGCCGACGCCGCCGACCGACACCTGGATTATGGCGCTTGACGTGCCCGGACAGGGCCGGGCCGGCTATTTACGCCGGCCGCCGAACATGGCGCGGAGCGCGGCGATGAGCAGCAGGGCGCCCAGCGCGGCGCCGACGAGGACCACGCCGGGAATGTCATCGGAGGCGCTGTCGGCCGCGGTGATGATTATGCGCACCTCACTACTGATACACCATCCGTCTGACCCACTGTGAAAAGGAGCCGGGCGAGGCCTGTTCGTTATCTGAAAGCCGCGTGATAATTCCCTCAAAGCAAGCCCGACCGCTTGGGGGCTGCATATGAGTCGCGTCCACGTGTCGATCATGAGGCGGGCACTCACCGTCGCGGCCACCGCGATTATCGCGGCCGGAATAGCCGCGTGTGGAGCGCCGGATTACACGTACGTTAAGAATTCCGGCGAGAAGACGTACTTTCGCGTTCCGGCGACCTGGCGACAGGTCGATCAGGCGGGCCTGGACTACATGACCCGCGAGGACAATCCCGACTCGGTCAGTGCCCAGGTGCGCAAGCGGATGACCTGGTCGGTGGCGTACGACGCGCATGCCGAACCCACGGCCGCGCACCTGTTCAGCCTCACCACGACCGACGAGCCCATCGCGTACGCGAAGGTCGTGCACCTCACCGAGGACCAGGCGAACCTGGTCTCCTTCGACGCCCTGCGCAACCTGTTCCTGCCCGTGTCCGACAGCGCCCGCGCCAGCGCGTTCGAGGCCGGCACCCTGCTGCCCGGCTTCGAGCTGCTCGTCGACGAGGTGCTCACGCCGTCGGACGGGGTACGCGGGGTACGGGTCGTCTACAACTACGAGCTGCCCAACGGTGTGCTGCACACCTTCGACCAGACGACGTACGTCAACAACGACGCGAGCGTGTACTACATGCTGGTCATCCGCTGCTCCGCCCGGTGCTACAAGGCGCGGGCCGGGGAGATCGAGGGCGTCGCCACCTCCTTCACGGTGAGGAGCAAGCCATGACGACCGCCCCGGACACCGGCCTGCGACCGCCCGGCGAGGTCCCGCCCGCGCCGGCGCGGCCCACCCGGAAACCGCTGCGACCGTGGGACCGCATCAAGTTCCTCCTGCTGCTCGTGGTGATCCGGCTGATCCTCATCTGGGCCGCGATGGCCGACAACCCGCTGCTGCCGTTCGTCGACGCCGTGCGCGAGCAGTGGCCGAGGTACACGTGGTGGTACGTGCTGTTCGGGCTCGAACTGGCCCGCCAGATCCATTACCTGATCAGCGAGCGGTCCGCGGCCTATCACCATTTCTGGACCAACAGGCTCTTCGGCGGATTCGAGCGGGTCACCCACCGTCGATTCAGCGACTGGACCCGCTTCCGGCTCGCCCGGGTCATCAAATGGACCGTCTGGATCGCGATAATCGCGCTCGTCGCCGGCGCGATTCTCAAGACGTCGCCATTGCTGGCACTGTTCCAGGCGCCCGCGATCATCTGGTCGATCCTGCCGTTCGTCGTCCAGATGATGTTTATTCTCTTCATCGCCGTCGGGCAATTCGTGGCGATCTTCTGGTTCCTTTCCCGGGGCGGCATCGAGGTCTACTACCCGGACGACATCAAGACCCGGTTCACCGATGTCTGGGGCCAGGACCATGTCCTGGAAAGGGTCAAGGAAAACATCCTGTACCTGGAGAAGCCCGAGGCGATCGAGTCGCGCGGCGGGTACGTGCCCGGCGGCATCCTGCTGTGGGGCCCGCCCGGCACCGGCAAGACGCTCATGGCCGAGGCGGTCGCGGGCGAGACCGGCCGGCCGTACGTGTTCGTCGACCCGGGCGCCTTCATCAACATGTTCTTCGGCGTCGGCGTACTCAAGGTCAAGGGCCTGTTCCGCAAGCTGCGCAAGCTCGCCCTGCGGTACGGCGGGGTGATCGTCTTCTTCGACGAGGCCGACTCGCTGGGCAACCGGGGCGCGCTCGCGCAGGGCGGCGGCCCGGGCTTCCCGCGCGGCGCGACCCCCGCGCCGTGGGCGACCGGCGGCTGTCACGGCTTCTCCTACCTGTCGGCCGACAGCCAGTGGCGCCTCGCCCGGGACCGGTCCGCGCCCCCGGCGCAGCCGCGCGGCGGGTCGCGGGCCCGGGTCGTCATGGGCAACATGGGCATGGGCGGCGGCGGCATGGGCACCCTGGAGGCCCTGCTCACGGAGCTGTCCGGCCTCAAGAAGCCGCGCGGGTTCGTCAACCGGTACGTGCGCCGGCTGCTCGGCATGCGGCCCAAGCCGCCGCCCAAGTACCGCATCCTGGTCATGATGGCCACCAACCTGCCGGAGGCCCTCGACCAGGCGCTGCTGCGGCCCGGCCGCATCGACCGGATCTACAAGGTCGGCTACCCGAGCAAGGCGGGGCGCATCCGCACCTACCGGGGGTACTTCGACAAGGTCCGCCACGAGCTGACCGAGGACAACCTCGACAAGCTCGCCACCATCACCCCGTACGCCACCGGCGCGACCATCAAGGACACCGTCAACGAAGCGCTCGTGACCGCCATCCGCGACGGCCGCGAGGTCATCACCTGGGCCGACGTGATCAAGGCCAAGCAGCTCAAGGAGCTGGGCCCGCCCGAGGACGTCGAGTACATCGAGCGCGAGCGCCACGCCGTCGCCGTGCACGAGGCGTGCCACGCCGTCGTGGCCTACCGCACCCGGCTGCACATGGAGATCGACATCGCGACGATCGAGAAGGGCAGCGACTACCTCGGCATGGTCGCCAGCATCCCGCCCGAGGACCAGTTCACCCGCTGGCGCACGGAGTACGAGGCCGACATCCTCGTGTCGATCGCCTCGCTGGCCGGCGAGCGGATGTTCTTCGCCGGCGACAGCTCGTCCGGCGTCTCCGGCGACCTGGAGTCCGCCACCCAGGTCGCCTCCTACATGGAGGGTTACTGGGGGATGGGCGCCACGGTCTCGTCGTACTCCACCGCGAAGCGGCTCGAGGTCGGCGGCATCGGCGTGCCCCGCAAGGAGCGCGAGGACGAGACGAAGGTGCGCACCGCGCTGGCCGACCGCATCGAGGACAAGCTCGGTGACCTGCTCGAACAGGTCACCGAGATCCTCAAGGCCAACCGGCGCGAGGTGCTGTCGCTGGCCCACGCCCTGGAGACCCACAAGACGCTCACCGGCGACGACGTCGTCGCGGTCCTCGAACGCCGCCGCGGCCCGCTCGTGGACGGCAGCGTCTACGACGACCCGGAGTTCCGTGACCAGCTGACGGCCTACCACGAGGCGGCCGTCGCCGCGCACCGCGACCACGCCCCGCTCACCGTGCCGCTGCCCCGCCCGGCCGGGGCCTCCGACCCGGTCCCGTTCGCCGTCGAGCCCGCCGCCCTGCCGCCGGTCCCGCCCGTCGAGGCCGGCGAGCTGATCGGGAGCGACGGCCCGGCGATCGGCGGCGTGGGTGTGTCCGCCGGACCTGACGGCCAACCGGTCAACGGCGGCGAGACGGTGAGCGCGCGGACGCCGTCGGTTCCTCAGCAGCCCCGCCCGGCGCACAGCCCGTGGATGCGACCCGTCCCCAACGGCGCCGAACCGGCCGGCGGCGACCCGCCGCCGGACAGTGCCTTTCCGGACGGCGCGTCCCCGGACGGCGCTTCGTCCGGTCGGGTCCCGTCGGCCAGTGGGCCGGACGGTGACACCCCCGCCGAGGTGGCGCCGACCAGCGAAGAGATGCCGCAGACCAGGGCGGGCAGCGCCGCTCACCGCATCGCCGGGGCCGTGCGCCGCCTCCGCGACCGCCTTCACCGACCCGCATAGGGGATCCTGCCGATCACGTTCCTCGGGCGTGCTGGAAACGGATCATGCAAAGCAATGAACTGGTGCGGTACGTGTCCGGGGCCAGCAGAACATCCCGACGGATGTTGACCACCCCGACAAGCTCACCGACCGCGGTCGTCGACCTGCGTCCACGGCCGTACGTCGACCGTCGCCGAGCCCTGCGGTGCGCCGACACGTCAACGAGCCACCAAACCATCGAGGAGAACCCGAAGCGGCCCGTTGTCGCCGCGCAGAGATGCCATCGACGCGCCCTCGTTGGCGTCCGGATGGAGATCCGACCAGTCGATGGGCCAACCCGCTTCACGGCTGAGCTGACGAAAGAAGGCGCGCTGAGCCCGACCGTTGCCGTCACGGAAGGGGTGGATCGCGTTGACCTCGGCGAAGTAGTGAGTCAGCCGGTCGAGGAAGCCCTCCCGCGACAGCGCGCGCAGGTGACGCTCCTTCGCCAGGCTGCCGAACACCTCCGCCGAGTACGCCTCGATGTGCTGCGGCAGGCAGAACGGATCGGATCTGGCGATACCCACCGCCCTGATCTCGCCGGCCCACGGATAGAGGTCGCCGAAGATCTCCCAATGGAAGGACCGCAAATGAGTCAGGTCGTAGCCGCCAGGAAGCGTCCGCGTGCCCAGGTCCGCCAACGCGGCCAGCGTCAGTCCGGCCTCCACCTCACGCAGTCGCCCGGGATCGGAAATGCCGAGCCGGTTACGCAGCACCCCGCTGCCGGGATCCACGTACGGATCGATGGTCACGATGCGCCGTAAAGTTGCCGGACAAGCTCACGCATGCGTGCGGTCGTGATCTCACCACGCGCCCAACGTTCGGTGATGGCGTCGACATCGTCGGCGACTGTCAGACCTTCGGCCCGCACCGATGCTGCTGCCTGCGCCAGCGACCGAGTTCGCTCAGCGGTGAGTTCGTCGAACACCTCGACCGGCACCATGACCGCCTCGGTCTTGCGATGTGAACCCACGCCAACCGGGGTGCGGTCACCGTTGCGGAACCGTTCGAGAACGCTCGGCAACTGCTCACGGGCCTCACGCACAGACAACGTCTGGATCAACATTCACAAAGTGTACCCGATTGTGTACACGATTCGACACAACCCTTGTTGCGCCGTGGTTCGCTGCGCCGTCGATGATCACGCTGCCGACCTCGAAGGATGGGCCCCTCGGGGATGGCTAGCCGCGGCGTACGTCTTGCTCCGCGGTCCTGTCGAGCCGCTCGGTGACGTGGCAGGCGATGTCGCGTAGCACGTTGACCTGGTCCTCGGTGAGCCCGTCGAGGACGTAGCGCCGCACCGCGGCGACGTGGCCGGGCGCCGCGGCGACCACGGTGTCCCACCCGGCGTCGGTCAGTACGGCCCGGGTGTAGCGGGAGTTTTCCGGGTCCGGCTCACGGCGCAGCAGGTCGCGCTGCTCCAGGCGCTTGACGACGTTCGACAGCCGCGACAGCGAGCTTCCGATGTGGTTGGCCAGCTCGCTGAGCCGCAGCGTCCGGTCCGGCGTCATGGACAGCATGCTGAGCACGAAGTAGTCGAACAGCGTCAGTCTGCTGTCACGCAGCAGCTGCGCGTCGAGTGCGCCGGGGAGGTTGAAGACGAGCTTGGCGAGCGCCAGCCAGGCATCGCGCTCGCAATCGTTCAACCATCGTGGTTCGTCCGGCACGCCAGCCAGCATACGACCGGCTTCAGCCGTGAAGTAACACACATCACAAACAGTTCAAGCTTGAAGTCTGGTCCCGGTAGATTGAACTTCAAGCTTGAACTTCACTTCTTGGGAGTGGTCGTGACCCTATTCAGGTTGGACGCCAGTATCCGTACCCACGGCTCCGCGAGCCGCGAGATCGCGGACATCGTCGAGGAGGAGTGGCGCGCCGCCCGGCCGGGCGACGATGTCCGTCGCCGCCACATCGGTGTCGACACCCTGCCCGCGACCGCGTGGGCCTCGGCGGTCACCGCCGGCATGACCGCGCCGCAGGAGCGCACCGCCGAGCAGCGGGAGGCCGTCGCCCTCGCCGCGACGCTCGCCGACGAACTGTTGTCCGCGGACGCGATCCTGTTCGCCGTGCCGCTGTACAACTTCGGCGTCTCCCAGCACTTCAAGACGTACATCGACCTGGTCTGCACCGACCCGCGGGCGTCGGGCCCGTCGTTCCTGGCCGGCAAGCCGACCGTGCTGGCCACGGTCCGCGGCGGCGCGTACGGCGGCGGCACCCCGCGGGAGGGCTGGGACCACTCGACCCCGTACCTGCGGCGCATCCTCGCCGACCAGTGGGGCGCCGACCTGTCCGTCGTGGAGCGGGAGTTCACCCTGGTCGGCGTCAACCCGGCCCTGGACCCGTTCACCGAGCAGGCCGCGCAGATGCACGCCGGCGCGCTGCAGGCGGCCCGCGAGGCCGGCCGCGCGCTCGGGGCAGTGCCCCTGCCCGCCTGATGGTGGAGCTGCCGCCACGGACCGGCCCGTGGCGGCAGCATCTCCCGGCCGGCACGGGCGTTGCCCGGCGCGCCGGGCCGGAGGCGTTATGGCGCCACAACAGTGCTCAGCCGGCGGCGGCTCAGCGGAAGGCGCCGATGGCCGTGAAGTCGTGCTCCGGGAAGATCTTCTTGACGTCGCCGATGTTGAAGCGACGCGACAGCATCTCGCCGAGCACGTCGCGGACGTCGTTGACGCCCGCGAGGTCGCCGTTGTCCAGAGCGGACGGGGCGAGGCCGGGCCACTTGCCGTGCACCTTGCCGCCGGCCATGCCGCCGCCGAGCATCATCATCAGGCTGCCGTGGCCGTGGTCGGTGCCGGCGTTGCCGTTCTGCCCCACGCGGCGGCCGAACTCGCTCATCGTCACGAGCGTGACGTCGCTCAACTTGTCGCCGAGGTCGGTGGCGAAGGCGGCCAGGCCGTTCGCCATGGCGCGCAGGTTGTTGACCATGTCGCCGCCGTCGACGTTGCCGAGGTTGGTGTGCATGTCCCAGCCGCCGAGGTCGATCGCGGCGACCCTCAGGCCCACGCCGGCCTTGATGAGGCGGGCCACGTCGCGCAGCTGGTTGCCGAAGCCGCCCGGCGGGTACGGCGCGACCGGCTGGTAGGGCGTGTTGGCCAGCCGGCGCGCCTCGTCCAGCGCCGACAGGGTCACCTTGGCCTGCTGCACGACCGGGTGCTCGAATCCGGTGTAGAGCGTGCGCAGCGCGTTGAGCGTCTTGTCGTGCAGGTAGTCGGGGCCGGCGAGGCGGAACCCCTCGACCCCGTCGAGGACGAGCTTGGCCTGCGTGCCGACCAGCGAGCGCGGCATGGAGTCGCCCTCGGCGATCGCCCGGAACGTCGTGCCCGGGCCCATCGCGCCCAGCGTCCGGTCCAGCCAGCCGGTGCGCACGACCTGCGACGCCGACCCGCGCTCCAGGCAGTCCTGCGCCTGGAAGTGGCTGCGGCTGGCGTCCGGGTTGTGCACGGCGTGCACGGCCGCCATCGTGCCCGCCTTCCAGAACGGCTCCAGCGGCGCGAGCGCCGGGTGCAGCCCGAACGTGCCGTCGCCGTCGAGCAGGCGGCTGGTCTGCACCCCGATGTTCGGCCGCGCGTTGAGGTAGTTGCGGTCGCCGGCCGGCACGATCACCGACAGGCCGTCCAGGCCGCCCCGCAGGAAGACGACCACGAGCGTACGGGTGTCCGTCCCCGGCGCGGCGAACGCGACCCGGGTCGTGACCAGCTGGGAGCCGAGCGCCGCGACCCCGACCGCCCCGGCGCCGGCCAGCACCCGGCGCCGGGTGAAGCCGAAGCGCCACGCCTCGCGCTGCGCCGTCAGGTCGGAACAGACCTGCTCGGCCTCGACCCGCAGGGCCGCCTCGGTCAGGTTGGGCCCGCGCCGGCGCAGGTCGGCGGCCCGGTGACGGGCCCTGCCTCGCAGTTGGCTCATGAGGTCACCGCAACCCGTGGTAGACGGAGTCGAGAATCATCGGTACGAGCAGCTTGGCCTTGCCGTCGAGGCTCAGGTTGCGCACCTTGGTGGACTCCTTCGCGCCGAGGAAGGCCAGCACCGCCTTGCGGTGGGCCGGGCTCATCTTCTGGAAGACGAGCCGCTGGGAGAGCTTGTCGACGTACTCGCCGACGGTCTTGGGCTTGAGGCCGACCAGCTGCTCGGGGTCGGGATACTTCACGCCCTTGTGCCAGCCCTCCGCCAGGGCCCGGTGGCTGTTCCACACGCCCAGCGTGGCGTGCGCCGAGTTCCACATGGTCTGCACGTCGGGGTACCCGTCGGGCGGCAGCCAGCCCAGCGGCGTCTGGCCGAGCTGGTCGGAGAGCCAGTACAGGCCCTCGACGCCGTCCTTGGTCTCCTTGGCGGCGCTGCCGGCGCGCACGCCGAGCACCCGGGCGGTGGCGACCAGGTTCTCCAGCGGCCGGCGGGTCTTCAGCCCGGTCGCGACCCAGAACTCCACCGAGCGGAACAACAGCTTGAGCACCGGCACGATGGCGGTGTTGTTGTCCAGGTACGCCTTGGCCAGCCGGTCGACGAGCTCCTTGGGCGGTCGGTCGGTCACGAAGCGCACGGCCAGCTTGTGCGCGATGCGCCGCGCCGTCTTGGGGTGCTTGGCCAGGTAGTTGAGGTACGCGTCACCGACCGCGAGGCCCCCCGACTGCGACGCGTTCTTGTGGGTGAAGCCGAGCACCTTCACCTTGCCGGTCCAGTGCCGGTAGGGCTCGTAGCGGAACTTGCCCTGCTGGTCGACCGTGCGGCCGGTCATGATGTACGCGCTGTGCCGCACGTCGCGCTGGGTGTACTTGGCCTCCACCCCCACGGTGTGCAGCTCCAGCACCTCGCGGCCGTAGTTCTCGTTCACGTTGCGCCGGTCGGAGCTGGCGTTGTCCAGGTAGCGCAGCATCGCCGGGTGCCGCGCCGAGTCGTGCAGCATGGCGGAGAAGCGGCCCAGCGCGTGCTTGCGGATGACGTCCTTGTCGTACGGGGCGCGCACGTCCCAGCCGCCGTCGAACGGGTTGGTGACGTTGAGGTGGTTGGCCCAGAAGTCGACCATCACCTCGTACAGTTGGCGGCTGCTCCACATCTGCCGCGCCAGTGTCGCGTGACCCAGCTCGTACATGGAGTCCCAGGCGTACTGCTTGACGCTGCCGCGGATCTGGGCGGTCGACATGCCGGTGGTCCGGTAGAGGGAGGCGATCCGCTCGCCCTCCGGGTCGGCGATGTCCTTCGGGTGCAGTTGCCGCTCCAGCCACGCGTCCAGGCCGAGCTGACGCACCGCGAGCAGGTCCGGCAGCGTCGGGCCGAAGGTGGCCCGCTTGAGCAGGTGCAGCGCCGGTTCGGGGCTCAGCGGGGTGAGCTGGACGGCGATCGCCGCGCCGGCGATGCGCGCGGCCTCTTCGAGGGTGTCGGCGACGCCGCCGGCGGCCAGCGCGTTGATGTCCTTGATGGGTGGGCCGGCGGGCACGGTGTCGCGGGTCAGGGCGCCCACGACGCTGTTCACCGCCACGGCCGCGCCGGCGACCCCGGCGACCGCGGCCGCGCCGCCACCGAGGCGCAGCAGCACCCGCCGGCGCCCGCGCACGGCGCGCACCGGGGCGCTCGTGCGTACGGTGCGCACCGGGCGCCCCCGGCGCAGCCAGCGGGCGACCGTGGGGACCCGGCGGTGGCGGAACGCGTGGCGCTCCTCGGGGCCGAACCCGGCGAGCTGTTCGAACTGCGCGGCGGTCGGTTCGAAGGCCTGCTGGCGGGGCGCGTCCCGGTTGGGGAAGATGAGATCGATGAGCGCGGCGTCGCCGTCGGGCGCCGCCGTGTCGTTGCTTCGCTGGCCAGCCATGTAGGGGTAGCGCCTTCCGTCACGATAGGTGACTGTCGCCGATATGACTGCGGAGCTAGTAATGGGGACCTTAGCGGTTCGTCCGTGTGGGCTCAATATCGACCAGGTAGGGTGATCTTGTGAGTACCGGCCATGTCTATCTCGGCTGCTACACCACAGGCGCGGGTGGTGAGGGAACGGGGATCATGCTCGCCCGCCGCGACCCGCGTACCGGCGCGCTCGACGAGCCGGTCACGGTGGCGCAGACCCCGGCACCGTCCTATCTGGTGGCGCATCCGTCGCTTTCCGTGTTGTACGCGGTCGACGAGCGCGAGACCGGCGCGGTGGCCGCCTTCGCGATCGGCCCCGACCAGGGCCTCACCCCGCTCGGCCGCGACCTGACCGGCGGCTCGTCGCCCTGTCACCTCGCCGTCACCCCGGACGGGCGGCACCTGGTGACCGCCAACTACGGCGACGGCAGCGTCACCGTGCACCGGCTCGGCCCCGACGGCGCGCTGGCCGGGCGCACGGCGCACCACGTGCTGGGCGAGGGCTCGAAGGTGGACCCCGAACGCCAGGCCGGTCCGCACGCCCACGAGGTCGTCGTCGAGTCCGACGACCTGCTGCGGGTCGTGGACCTGGGCGGCGACGCGGTGTACGCGCTGCGCCTCGCCGACGGCGTACCCGAAGAAGTGGACCGCACGCCGCTGCGGCCCGGCACCGGACCGCGGCATCTCGCCGCCGCGGACGGCTATGCCTACGTGTGCGGCGAGCTGGACTCGTCCGTGACCGTGTTCGCGGTGGACACGCCGGACGGCGCGTGGCGCGAGCACGACCGGGTCGCCGGGGGCACGGAGAAGGGTCAGCTGTCGGAGATCCTGCTGTCCGCGGACGGCCGCTTCCTCTACGTGGCCAGTCGCGGTCCCGACACCATCGCCACCTTCGCGCTGCGTGATGGTCACCCCACGCTCGTGGGGGAGGTCGGAACGGGCGGCTCATGGCCGCGGCAGGTCACCCGCGAGGGCGACCTGCTGTACGTGGCCAACGAGCGGTCACACACCGTGGTGGTGTTCCGGCTCGACCCGGACACGGGCCTGCCCGCGCCCACGGGTTGCGTGCGTCACGTGCCTAGCCCAACTTGTGTGCGTGTGATGAGCTGAGCTCGTGGCCGTCCGCCCCGGGGCGGCTCGCGGGCGCGCGGTGTCAGGTTGACGCCGGCGACCCCGACCCTTGATCCTTGGGCGGTGCGGATGAACCCGATCGGAGTCGATTCGGCCGACGTTGTCGTGCGGCCGCTGTCCGGGCCCGGCGTGATCGCCAGGGCTGACGCCCTCGTCCTCGTCTGCGAGGACTACGGCGCCGGTGTGGAGGACCTGCTCGCCGCCCTCGCGGCGGTCGCGGGCAACGGCGGGGACGGCAACGCGCTCGTGCGGCGCGTGTCGGCGCTGCTGGCCTCCGATGAGGACGGCGACTATCCCGCGTGCGCCGTGGCCGGCCCAGTCGCCGACGGCCGCATCGCCGTGCTGGTCCACAAGGCCGCCATGGTCACCGCCGAGACGGAGTCGGGCCTGGTCGAACTGTCCGGCGTCGACGCGATCACCTCGGTCGACCGGCTCATCCCCGGCCCGGTGTCGACCCTGAGCCTGCACCTGCCGGACGCCGGCGGCACCGACCCGCGGCTGCGCCTCGACGGCGGCGTCGTGCTCGGCGCGGGCGTGCTCGTCGAGGTGGCCTCCCCACTGATCTTCCAGCCGGACCCGGCTTCGTCGCGCCCGTCGGCCGGCCGGTCCGCGCCCGCCCGTCCCAGCGCGGGGCGCCCCGCGCCCCCGCCCGAGCCGGCCGTCATCGAGGTGGCCGAGGTCGTCGTCGAGCCGGCCGCCGTCGAGCCCGCGGCCCCGCCCGTCCCGCCGCCCCCGCCCCCGCCGCCGCCGCGACCCGTGAGCGCGCCGGTCGTGCCGGCCGAGGTCGTGGCCGAGCCGGAGCCGTTCCGGGTCGAGCCGCCCGCCCTGCCGGACCCCTACCAGGCCGAGGTACCCACGCCCGCGCTGGCGTCCGTGGCCACCGAGCCGCGCGCCGCGGAGTCCGAGCAGTCGCGGCTGTCGTTCATGCGCGACCGCGACGACCTGCCGAGCATGTCCGGGTCGTCGTCCAATGGCGGCGAGCCGGCCGCCGCCGGCCCGGGCGCGCTGACCCTCGACGACGGCACGACGTTCCCGCTGGACAGCGACTACCTGGTCGGGCGCGACCCGCGTCAGGACCCCGAGGTCATCGCCGGCGTCGTGAAGTCCCTGCGGGTGGCCGACCCGGACGGGGTCATCTCCCGCCGGCACGCCCGCATCACGGTCGTCGCCGGCCAGGTGCGCGTGTTCGACCTGGGCTCCGCCAACGGCACGTTCATGGAGCTGCCCGGCGACCCGCAGCGGCACCGCCTCACGGCCGGCGAGCCGACCGTCCTCACCGCGGGTGCCCGGGTCATCCTGGGCCGCCGCTGGCTGCGCTACGACCCCTGACGGTTCCTGACGGGCGCGGCGGCCAGCCACCGCGCCCGTCAGCCGGCGGGGGCCCTCAGCGCGGCACGGCGAGCTCGCGGCGCAGGATGGTCAACTGCAGGCTGTGCAGGTCCGGGGCCTCGATGCCCCGCTCGCGCAGCAGCCGCAGGCCGTCGCGGCACACCTGAGCGGCCTCATCCGTGCGGTGCTCGGCGTAGAGCGCGACCGCCAACTGCCGGCGCAGGCCCTCGTCGTACGGGTCCTCGGCCACGTGACCGGCCAGCTCGCCGACGGCCTCGCCGTGGCGGCCCAGCGTGCTCAGCGCCTCGGCGAGCGTGCGGCGGACGGCCCGGCGCAACGCGCCCAGCCGCGCGATCTCCGGCAGCGCGAACGGCCGGTCCGCCACGTCGGCGAACGCCGGGCCCCGCCACATCTCCAGCGCGTCGCGCAGCAGCCGCACGGCCCGCTCCCGATCGCCGGCCGTGCCGGTCAACAACGGCCTGGCCTGCGCGTACGTCAGCTCGAACCGGCGCGCGTCCACCTGTTCGGCGCGCACGTCGAGGCGGTACCCCACCCCGTGCCCGTTGCCGAGCGTGGTCAGCGGGGCCGTGCCGTGCGCGCCGCGTAGCGCCCGCCGCAGGTGCGACACGTGGCTGCGCAGCGTGGCCGGCGCGGCGTCCGGCGCGCCGCCGCTCCACACCATGTCCACGAGGCGGTTCGCGGGCACGGCGCGGCCCAGCTCCACGACGAGCACCGACAGCAGCGCGACCAGCCGTGGCCCCAGGCGGACCCGCGCGCCGTCGCGACGCACCTGCACCGGGCCCAGCACCTCGAGCTCAATCTCCATGTCCAACACCCTCCCCGTGTCGACGTAACAACTGCGAGTCAGGTCGATGCCTTCCGGTTGCACGCTTCCACTGATCTTGGACGCGTTTTCCACGCCTTCGGCGCCACCGTGTTAGCCGACAGCGGCGCGCCGCTGTCCCGTCACAGCACGCCATCACTGCCGAAAGGTGTCACACATGGGCGCCATCCGAAGCCGCCTGCGGGGCTTCGCCGCGGCCGCGCTCTCCCTGGGACTCGTCCTGGGCGCCGCGGCCTGCTCCGCCGAGGAACCGAAGTCCGCGGACGGCAAGACGACCATCACGATCCAGTGGTTCGGCTCGCCCGGGTTCGACCAGGCGATCAAGGACTTCCAGTCCGCCAACCCGGACATCGTCGTGAAGTCCGAGAACCGCGGCCAGCTGCGCGACTTCCAGCCGCTGCTCGTGCAGTGGCTCGCCACCGGCTCAACCCAGCTCGGCGACGTGATCATGATGGAGGAGGGCACGCTGCTGGAGTTCCTGCAGGACCCGTCGAAGTGGACGAACCTGCTCGACCTCGGCGCGGGGTCCCTCAAGGACGACTACCTGCCGTACAAGTGGGAGAACGGCTTCACCGCCGACAAGTCCAAGCTCGTCGGCCTCGGTACGGACATCGGCGGCCTGGCCATGTGCTACCGCAGTGACCTGTTCGCCAAGGCCAAGCTGCCCACCGACCGGGAGGCCGTGAGCAAGCTCTGGCCGACGTGGGAGGCCTACGCGGAGCAGGGTCGCACGTTCAAGGCCGCCAACACCGGCGCGGCCTGGATCGACTCGGCCACCAGCATCATGCAGCCGTACATCATGCAGAACTCGGACACGTGGTTCTACGACCGCGACAACAACTTCATCCTCGACTCCAACCCGAAGGTGCGCGAGGCCTACAACTTCGGCCTCAAGCTGGCCTCGGACGGGCTGACCAGCAAGCTGGTCCGCTGGACGCCCGACTGGGACGCCGCCTTCAAGAACGCGGCCTTCGCCACCGTGCCGTGCGCGGCGTGGGGTACGGGCGTCATCTCCGAGCGGGCCGGCGAGGCCGGCAAGGGCAAGTGGGACATCGCCACGATCCCGGGCGGCAGCGGCAACTGGGGCGGCTCGTACCTGGCCATCCCCGAGCAGTCGACGAAGAAGGAGGCGGCGTACAAGCTGCTCACCTACCTGACAGGCAAGGACGGGCACCTGGCGGAGTTCAAGGAGAAGGGCGGCATGCCGTCCACCATCGCCGCGCTGGACGACCCCACGTTCGCCAACGCCACCAACGAGTACTTCAGCAACGCGCCGGTCGGCAAGATCTTCGGCGCCAGCGTGAAGACGCTCAAGCCGATCTACCTCGGCCCGAAGCACCAGCAGCTGTGGGAGAACGTCCTCGAGCGCGCCATGCAGGCCGCCGAGAAGGGCGACCTCAGCGCGGACGCCGCCTTCGCCAAGGCGGTCACGGACGGCAGGAAGCTCGCCACGGGTTGACCCGCCAGACGCCGGGTGGCGGGGCCTGTCCTCTCCAGGCTCCGCCGCCCGGCCCGTCCACAGTAACGACCCCTGGCGAAAGGACGCCTTCTCCCATGACCGCCCATACGGGCCCGCCACGCCGCCGCTCCGCCGCGCCCTACCTGTACATCGCCCCGTTCTTCGTGCTCTTCGCCGCGTTCGGGTTGTTCCCGCTCATCTACACGGCGTGGGTGTCGCTGCGCGACTGGCGCCTGGTGGGTGGCGACCGGGGCTTCGTCGGCCTGGACAACTACGCCGAGGTGCTCACCGACGACCGGTTCTGGAACGCACTGGGCAACACGTTCGGACTGTTCCTGGTCGCCACAGTGCCGCAGCTGCTCATCGCCCTGTGGCTGGCGAACCTGCTCAACCGCAAGCTGCGGCTGCAGACCGCCTTCCGGATGGGCGTGCTCCTGCCCAACATCACGTCGGTCGCGGCCGTGGGCATCGTGTTCGGCTTCATCTTCGCCGACCGGTACGGCCTGGTGAACTGGCTGCTCGACCTCGTCGGCGCCGACGTGGTGGACTGGCGCGGCAGCCGGGGGACCGCCTGGTTCGCCATCTCCGTGATGGTCGACTGGCGCTGGATCGGCTACAACGCGCTGATCTACCTGGCCGCGATGCAGGCCATCCCGCGCGACATGTACGAGTCCGCCGCGCTCGACGGTGCGTCGCGGGCGCGCCAGTTCTGGCGGCTGACGGTACCGATGATCCAGCCGACCATCCTGTTCACGATCATCATCTCGACGATCGGCGGGATGCAGCTGTTCACCGAACCGCTGCTGTTCAACTACGGCCGCATCGAGGGCGGGCCGCTGGGCGAATACCAGACCATCGCCATGTACATCTACCAGCGCACCTTCCGTGGCAACACCGAATACGGCTACGGGGCCGCGATGTCGTGGTTGCTGTTCGCGATCATCATCGCCTTCGCGCTGCTCAACTTCTCTCTGGTACGCCGTTCCGTGCGGGGGTCGTCCACATGAGCACTGTCGTCACGCCCCGTCGGCGCCGGGTCCCGGGCGGGCGCCTGTGGGAGGCGTCCCCGCTGACCTATGTCGGGCTCGTCATCGCCTGCGTGCTGTCGGCCTTCCCGATCGTGTGGTCGTTCATCATCGCCTCACGCGACAACAGCTCCGTGTACGACATCCCGCCGCCCCTGCTGCCGGGTGGTCAGTTCGTCGCCAACGTCGAGCGGCTGCTCGCCAACGACCAGGCCAACTTCCTCATCGGCCTGGCCAACTCGCTGATCGTGTCGACGATCGTGACGATCTCGGTGGTGTTCTTCTCCACGCTGGCCGGCTTCGCGTTCGCCAAGCTGAAGTTCCGGGGCGCCAACATCCTCCTGCTGATCATCATCCTGACGATGATGGTGCCCACGCAGCTCGGCATCATCCCGCTCTACATGCTGATGATCAAGCTTGGCTGGCTGGGCAGCCTGCAGGCCGTCATCGTGCCGTTCCTCGTGAAGGGCTTCGGCGTGTTCCTCATGCGCCAGTACACCGCCTCGGCGATCAGCGACGAACTCATCGAGGCCGCCCGCGTGGACGGCTGCTCCACCTGGCGCATCTACTGGCAGGTCGTCCTCCCGTTGGTGCGGCCGGCGGCGGGCGTGCTCGCCCTGCTCACCTTCATGGAGACCTGGAACGAGTTCCTCTGGCCGTACCTGGTGCTGACCAACAAGACCCCCACCGTGCAGTACTCCCTGAGCGTCCTGGCGGCGGGCAACTACAGCACCGACTACGTCCAGATCTTCACGGGTACGGCCCTGGCAGTGGTCCCGCTCCTGCTCGTCTTCGTGGTGTTCGGCCGCCAGATCATCGCCGGCATCATGGAGGGCGCCGTCAAGGGCTGACCCCGCCCCGCGCCCGCCCGCCCCGCGCCCGCCCGCCCCGCGCCCGCCCGCCCCGCGCCTGATGCGCGCCCGATGCGCGCCCGGTGCGCGCCCCGCGCCCGATCCCGCCGACGTTTGGGCGATTCCGCGTGTTATCCGGTGCTGGAATTACACGCGGAATTGCCCAAACGTCGAACGGCCCCGGCGCGGCGCGGCGCCGGGCGGGGCGGCAGCGGGGCGGGGCGGCAGCGCGGCGGGGGGCTCGGCGGGGCGGTGGGGCGGCGGGGCTCGGGGGTCAGTTAGGGCCGACGTAGAGCCAGGTGTTGTTCTCGCGGGTGAAGCGGCTGTGTTCCTCCAGGACGCCGGGCCTGCCCCGGTCGGTGTAGTGGGCGCGGAAGTGGACCGTGCCGTTCTGGTGGAACATCGTGCCGCCGTCGGCGCTCAGGACCTCCAGGCGCGTGTAGCGCGGGCCGCCGGTCAGGTCCAGGGTGCGCGGGCGGGTGTCCGGGTGCCAGGTGCGTAGCAGGTACGCCGCGTCGCCGCGGGCGAACGCCGTGAAGCGCGAGCGCATGAGCGCCTCGGGGGTGGGTGCCGTGCCGGGGGAGCGGTGCCACCGGCCGCAGCAGTCGTCGTAGGGTGCGCCGGATCCGCACGGACAGGCCATGCACCCATCATGGCCGGTGCCGGTCAGAACGATCGGCGGAGGGGCGTCGATCGGGACTGCGGGTGGCCTGGGCGCCGAACGTCACGGACCGGGCCCGGCCGCGTGCGCCGGTGCCTGGTGATGGATCGTCAGGTCTGGGTCGGGAATCCCAACGAGACGCCGCCGTGGGAGGGGTCGAGCCAGCGGGACGTGACGACCTTGCCCCTGGTGAAGAAGTGGACGCCCTCGGTGCCGTGGGCGTGGGAGTCGCCGAACAGCGACGCCTTCCAGCCGCCGAACGAGTAGTACGCCATCGGGACCGGGATCGGCACGTTGATGCCGACCATGCCGACCTCCACCTCGTACTGGAAGCGCCGGGCCGCGCCGCCGTCGTTGGTGAACAGGGCGGTGCCGTTGCCGTACGGGTTGGCGTTGACCAGCTCCAGGGCCTCCTCGTAGGACGCCACACGTACGACCGACAGCACCGGCCCGAAGATCTCGTCCGTGTAGACGGACATGCCCGGGAGCACGTGGTCGATCAAGGTCGGGCCGAGCCAGAACCCGTCGGGAGAACCGTCCGGCACGACCGAGCGCCCGTCGACCACCACCGAGGCGCCGGCGGAGGCGCCGGCCGCGATGTAGGACGCGACCCGGTCGCGGTGCGCTCCCGTGACCAGGGGGCCCATCTCGCAGCCGGGGCGGCGCCCGTCGCCTGTGCGGATCTCGCCGATGCGCGACGCGATCCTCGGTACGAGATCGTCGCCGACCGTACCCACCGCGACGACGACCGAGACGGCCATGCAGCGCTCCCCGGCGGAGCCGAAACCGGCCGAGACCGCCGCGTCAGCGGCGAGATCGAGGTCGGCGTCGGGGAGCACCACCATGTGGTTCTTCGCCCCGCCCAGCGCCTGCACCCGCTTGCCGGCGGCCGTGCCGCGCTCGTAGACGTAGCGGGCGATCGGCGTGGAGCCGACGAACGACACCGCCCGCACCTCGGGGTGGTCGAGCAGCGCGTCGACGGCCTCCTTGTCACCGTGCACGACGTTGAACACGCCGTCGGGCAGGCCGGCCTCGGTGAACCACTCGGCGAGTTTCACCGACGCCGACGGGTCCTTCTCCGACGGCTTGAGCACGACCGCGTTGCCGCAGGCGATGGCGATCGGTACGAACCACAGCGGGACCATGGCGGGGAAGTTGAACGGCGAGATGACCGCGACGACGCCGAGCGGCTGGCGGATCGAGTAGGTGTCCACCCCGGTGGACACTCCCTCGGAGAAGCCGCCGCGCAGCAGGGTGGGGATGCCGCAGGCGTACTCGATGATCTCCAGACCGCGCTGCACCTCGCCAGCGGCGTCGGAGAGCACCTTGCCGTGCTCGGCCGTGATGAGGGCGGCCAGTTCCGCGCGGCGCGCGTTGACGGTCTCGCGCATGGCGAACAGCACCTGGGTCCGCTTGGCCAGCGAGGTCTGCCGCCACGCCGGGGCGGCCTTGGCGGCGGCCGCGACCACGGCGTCCACGTCGGCGACGGACGCGAGGTCGACCTGCGCCCGCACGGCGCCGGTGGCCGGGTCGAAGACCTCCCCGAGGCGGGCCGCGCCGGCGGTCCACGGCCGCCCGTCGACGAAATGGGTGATCACGCCGTCTCCCCGTCCACGATCGTCAGGGCCTCGACCAGGATGTTCAGGCCCTCGCGGGCCTCATCCCCGGTGAGGGTGAGCGGCGGGCCCATCCGCAGCGTGTTGCCGTAGAGGCCGCCCTTGCCGACGAGCAGCCCGAGCCGGCGGCATTCCTCGAAGGCGCGGGTGGTGGCGTAGGGGTTGGGGTTGGTGGTGCCCCGCTCGACGAACTCGATGCCGATCATCAGGCCCTTGCCACGCACCTCGCCGACGATGCCGAGGTCGCGCGTGCGCTCGCGCAGGCCGTCATGCAGGATCGCGCCGACCCGCGCCGCGTTCGCTTGAAGATCATGATCGAGTACGTAGTCGACGACCGCGTTGCCGGCCGCCGCTGAGATCGGGTTGCCGCCGAAGGTGGAGAACGACACCACGTTGATCGCGTCGATGATCTCGGCCCGGCCGACCACGCCGGCCAGGGCGAACCCGTTGCCGACGCCCTTGGCGAAGGTCAGCAGGTCGGGCGTGACGCCATGGGCCTGGTAGCCCCAGAAGTGTTCGCCCGTGCGGCCCCAGCCGGTCTGCACCTCGTCGGAGATGAACAGGATGCCGGTCTCGTCGAGCACCTTGCGGTACGCCCCGAACAGCCCGTCGGGGGAGTGCACGAACCCGCCCACGCCCTGGATCGGCTCGGCGATGAGGGCCGCGACGTCGCCGCTCGTCGTCGTCGCGAGGACCTCACGCAGGTCGGCGACGGCCGCGTCGATGTGCGCGTCGTCGTCGAGGTGGGCGAGCAGCCCCCGCAGCCGGTCGCCGGAGTGCAGGAACGTGACGTTGAGCGGGTTCAGCGACGACGCCGACCAGCTGCGGTGCCCGGTGACCCCCATCGTGGCGTACGTGCGGCCGTGGTAGCTGTTGCGCACCGCGAGGATCTGGTTGGAGCGCCGGTACGCCGTGGCGAGCAGCAGCGCGGTCTCGTTGGCCTCCGTGCCGGAGTTGGTGAAGAAGACCTTGGCGTCCGGGATGCCGGACAGCCGGGCGATCTTCTCGGCGAGTTCCACCTGCTGGCGGACGAGGTACAGCGTGGAGGTGTGCACGATGCCGGTGTCGAGTTGGCGGCGCACCGCGTCGCTGATCTCCGGGATGTCGTACCCGATCATGTTGGTGAGCACGCCGCCGAAGAAGTCCAGGTAGACCCGCCCGTCGGCACCCGTGACCCGCCGCCCCTTCCCGGAGACGATCTCCAGGGGCTCCTCGTAGTAGATCGGCATCCACGCCGGCATCACGGCGCGGTGGCGGGCGAGCAGGTCGTCGCTGGTCATATTGGTCGTCCTTCGCGTAGCGGGCCCTCCTGGCACGCTCGCATCCCGCGGCCCCTCAGGCAAGCCACACCCTGCACGCCCCGCCGCCGGCCGACCTGACACATCGTCCACCGCCACCGGGCCGCTGGGCCCGAGGACAGCGCGGGCAGCAGGCGGCTGCGGCGTCAGCCGGCGTAATGCCCCCAGCGCGACGCGAGCTCGTCCCAGTGCCCCTGGTCGGCCACCTCGCCGCCGACCAGGACGACGACGTGGTCGGCCTGGGCCAGCGCGGCGCGCTTGGAGGTCGAGCCCACCACGGTCACGCCATGGCCGCGCAGCGCCTGCCACAGGTCCAGCTCCGTGGTGACGTCCAGCGCCGACGACACGTCGTCGGCGATGAGCAGTTCCGTACGCGGGGCGAGCGCCCGCGCCAGCGCGAGCCGCTGCAGCTGACCGCCGGACAGCCGGGTGCCCTTGTGCCCGATGACCAGGCTCAGTCCCCCGCCCGCCGAGGCGAGGTCGTGCTGCAGTTGCGCGGTCGACACGGCGCTCTCGGCGTCGACCTCGCGGCCCAGCCGGATGTTGTCCGCGATCGTGCCGGACAGCACCCGGGGCAGCTGCGCGACGTAGCCGACCTGGTTGGGCCGCAGGAACACCTCCGGCTCGTTGACGGGCTCGCCGTTCCAGCGCAGCTGGCCGGTGTGGTGCACGATGCCGGCGAGCGCCCGCAGCAGCGACGACTTGCCGGACCCGACCGGGCCGACGACGAGCACGAGCTGCCCGCTGTCCACGGCCAGATCCACGTCGCGTACGCCCACGGTGCCGTCCTCGTGCACGGCGCTGAACCGGGCGAGCTCCAGCCGGCGCAGCGGGTGACGCGGCGCCACGGCGGCGTCGGGTGCCGTGCCCGCCGACAGGTCCACCCCGGGTACGTGCGCCGAGTAGGCCGAGGTGCCGGACATGGCGACCGTCCGTCGGGTCCACACGCGCGCCGAGGGCAGCTGGGAGACCAGCGACGCCGTCGTCCAGGCGAACCAGCGGGCGGCGCTCAACGACGACACCGCGACGAGGGCCGCGCCGGCCGACAGGGTGCCGCCCAGGTAGAGCGCCCACACGCCGATGGGGAGCAGGCCGCCGACCAGGGCCGGGGTCGACCGGGCCCAGACCTGTACGGAGATCTCGCGCCGCTGCCGGTCGCTGCGGACCGTGTCGAGGCGGGCCAGGTGCGCCAGCACCGGGCGGGTGGCGCCGGCCAGCTTGACCGTGCGCGCCGCCGACAGCGACGAGACCAGCGCCGTGGCGAAGGCCGCCCGGGCCGCCACGGTCCTGCGGGCCGAGCGCTCGAGCACCCGGCCGAGCAGCAGGGCGGCCAGCCCCGAGAGCACCATCGTGGCGAAGAAGAACAGCGCCGGGACGACCGAGCCGGACACCGCCACGATGGCCACCAGGTAGACCAGGCAGATGAACTGGTCGATGAGGTTGTCGGCGAGGATGACGACCCGCTCGGTGTCGCCGCTCTGCGCGATCACCTCGGCCGGCGTGTGGGCGCTGATCCGGCGGGGTCCGGTCTGCCCGTTCACCAGCCGCACGCCGATGCGCAGCATCTGCCGCACCCACCACTCGGGGAACCAGGTGCCCGTGTAGTAGACCGCCGGGAGGGCGACCAGCAGGCCGACCGTGATCGCCACGGCGGGCCACATGGGCGAGCCGGCGCCGTCGACGAGGTCCGCCCACAGCCACGGCAGCACCACGCCGTCGAGACCGAGCAGCACCATGACGATGAACAACGCCACCGCGCCCAGGCCGAAGCGGGCGTCGTTCGTGGCCAGGCGGAAGATCTCCCGCAGCGTGCGGGCTTTCGGCGGGTCGGGCAGTACGGGCGGGTCGGTCTTGCCGGCGACCGCAAGCTCGATCTTGCGACCGGGATCGGACGACTCCTCGTCCTGCGCCCGCGGCCACAGGTCGTCGTCGGCTTCCGCGAGACCGAGGTCCGCGTCCGGACCGCCCGCCCCGCGGCCGGCGCCCACGGCCGCGGGCAGGTGCCCCGCGCGCAGCAGCTGAGCGAAGCGTCGCGACTCGCGCAGCGGGCCGGCCTCCACGACCGCGCCGTCGGCCAGCACCACGACCTCGTCGCAGCGGCTCACGGACGACAGCCGGTGCGCGATGACGAGGCCGATGCGGTCGCGCAGCAGCCGCTCGGTGGCCGCCTGCACCCGGGCCTCGGTGACCGGATCCATGCGGGCGGTCGCCTCGTCCAGGATGACCACGTGCGGATCGCGCACGAGGATGCGCGCGAACGCGACGAGCTGTTCCTGCCCGGCAGACAGCGCGTACCCGCCGTCGCCGAGCCTGGTGTCGAGCCCGTCGGGCAGGTCGGCCGCCCACGCGGCCAGGCCGAGCTGGTCGAGCGCGTCGGCCGCGGCGTCGAGCAGGTCGGGGTCGAACAGGGCGATGTTCTCCGCGAGCGTGCCGGCGAGGATCTCCGTGCGCTGCGGCACGACCGCGATCCACCGCCGCAGCTGCTCGACGTCGAGCTCGGTGATGTCCACGCCGCTGAGCAGCACCGTGCCGGCCGGCACGTCCACGGCCCGGGTGAGCACCTTGGCCAGCGTCGACTTGCCGGAGCCGGTGCGCCCGATCAGGGCGTAGGACTTGCCGCGCTCGAACGACAGGTTGATGTCGCGCAGCACCGGCTCGCGTTCGGAGTCGGCGTAGCGGAACGTCAGCCCGCGTACGGTCAGGTCGCCGTCGACCGGGGCGAGCCCGCCGTCCGGCTCCTGAGGCACGTCGGCCAGCAGTTGTACGCGCGCCCACGCGCCCAGGGCGTTCTGCAGCTCGGGCATCATGCGGGTGAGCTGCTCGACCGTGCCGCCGAAGGCGAGGGCGAGCAGCCAGATCGCGGTGAGCCGGGCGCCCTCGATGTTGCCGGTGGCCAGCGCCCACGCGCCGCCGAGGACGACCCCGGCGATGCCGGCCCGGATGATGGCGGAGGCGATCATCGACGCCCGCGACGACAGGGACCACACCCGCCGGCCCAGCCGCAGCACCCGGCTGGCCTGGCGGGCGTACAGGCGCAGCACGTACGGGCGGGCGAGGCTGGTGCGCACGTCGTCCTGGCCGTGGATGGCCTCCTCCATGACGGCGGCGGCGTCGGACCAGGCCTCCTCCTCGGCGATGCGGGCCGGGCCGATCGCTTTGATCGGGCCGGCCAGCTTGATGAAGAGGATGACGGAGAGCGCGGCCATGGCAAGCCCGGCCGGCCACCAGACGAACAGCGCCGTGATGATCGAGAAGCCGCCGACGGTGAGGCACTGCGCGATGCGGACGCCGCGCCCGCGAAGTTCGGAACCGACCTGGTAGACGTCGCCGTCGATGCGGTCGAGCAGCTCGCCGACGGGCGTGTGCTCCAGCGTCTGCAGGTCCTGGCCGAAGGCCACCCGGCACAGCCGCCGGCGCACGTCCGCGGTCCAGTCGGCGGTCAGCCGGGCCGCCATGAGTCCGACCACCAGGTCGGTCAGGACCGCGATCACCAGCGCGACCGCCAGGAGGATGAACAGCCCGACGGAGCGGTCCACGAGCACGGGGCCGGCCAGCGCGGCGGCGGCCGCCTGCCCACCGCCGCCCAGCACGATCAGCAGGGCCACCGCCGTGGTTAAACGCGGCGAAGTGACCCATAGGTCGCGAAACAGGCGCATGAGGGGGCCTCCGGGGGGCAGGGGATGCGCCCAGCGTGGCCCTCCCGGAGAAATCACTCAAGCGAATTTGGCGCAGGTCACCACGGGACCCCGCAGGTCAACGAACCGGAGGGCCCGGCCGGCGGGAGGGCCGGCCGGGCCCGGTCTTCCGATCGCTAGATCACCTGGCAGGGCACCCCGTTGAGGGTCGCGGTCGTCGGCTGGCTGGACGGGCCGTCACCGGCGGCCTGGAAGCCGAACCAGGCCGTGCCGTCGGTGGGCAGGTTGCCGTTCCAGGACGCGTTGCCCACCACCACGTCGCTGCCGGAACTCTGGTTGACCCCGCTCCACAGCTGGGTGACGCGTTGCCCGTTCGGGAAGGTGAACCGCACCGTCCAGCCGGTGATCGGCGCGCCCTTGTTGGTGATGGCGACGTTTGCCTGGAAGCCGCCCGGCCACCAGGAAGGCACCTGGTAGTCGATCACGCAGGTGGCCGGGGCGGCGGACGTGATCACCGCTGGCGTGGTCTGCGGCGCGGCCGTCGTGACCGTGCAGCTGAAGAAGTACACGCCGGGCGGCGGTTTCAGGGAGAAGCCCGTCGGCGTGGTGTTCGTGTAGCCGTTCCAGGTGCCGGTGACGATGAAGGAGTGCGACTGGCCGCCGGCCACGGTCTCCGTACCGCTGACGGTCACCCGCGTGCCGGTCTGGCTGAACGACGTGGCGCCGCCCAGGATGGCGGTGATGGTCTGGCCGTTGGCGAAGCTCCAGGACAGCGTCCAGGGCGGCGCGATCGTGCCGGAGGTCGGGTTGCGGAACGTCACCAGCGCCTGGAACGTCGTCGCCGTCTGGCTCTGGACGTACCAGTTGACGAAGCACATCGCGTCGGCGACGAGCGACGGGCTCGTGCGGGTGACAGTCGGGGAGATCAGCGGCCGCGAGGTGATCGCCGTGGCGGTCGCCGTGGTGGCGGGCGGGGTGGCGGTCACGACGGCGGCGACACCCGGCGTGATGGCGGATGCGGGCGCCGCGGCCAGCACCGTGGCGAGGGACAGGCCGGCGGCGAGCGACGTCGCGGCGACGAGAGACAGAGTGCGGGTACGCCTCATGAGCGTGTCCTTCCAGCTTCAAGGGGACGTTCAAGAGCCAGAACATAGACACATTGCAATGTAACACCGGAGGCGACGAATCGGGGAGGAACGATCCGTCCATGATCGGCAGGACGACGTTCTAGCCTGGATGGGTGGACGGGCGGCGCGGACGGGTCAGGGTCGAGACCGGCACGAAGCGGGTGCGGGTGTACCTGCACGGCGAGCTGATCGCCGACACCCGCGCCCCGCTGCTGGTCTGGGAGGTGCCGTACTTCCCCACGTACTACCTCCCGGCCGCCGACGTGCGGGCCGAGCTGCGGGAGACCGGCGCCACCGAGCGGTCGCCGAGCCGGGGCGAGGGGCGGGTGCTCGACGTGGTGACCGGTTCGGGCGTGGCGAGCGAGGCCGGGCTGCGCTTCCCCGACTCGCCGATCGAGGCGCTGCGCGACGCGGTACGCCTCGACTGGGGCGCCATGGACGAGTGGCTGGAGGAGGACGAGCCGGTCTACGTGCACGCGCGTGACCCGTACTCGCGGGTGGACATCCTGGCCAGCAGCCGGCACGTACGGGTGGAGCTGGACGGGGTCGTGCTCGCCGAGTCGCGCGCGCCGCGCCTGCTGTTCGAGACCGGCCTGCCGGTGCGGTTCTACCTGCCGCTGTCGGACGTGCGCCGCGACCTGCTGCGCCCGTCCGGGACGGTCACCCGGTGTCCGTACAAGGGCACGGCCGAATACTGGTCGGTGGAGGTCAACGGCACCCGCCACGAGGACCTTGTGTGGATCTACCGCGCGCCGCTGCCGGAGAGCCAGAAGATCGCCGGGTTGGCGTGCTTCTACAACGAGAAGGTCGACCTCGTCGTGGACGGCGAGCGGTGGGAACGGCCCCGCACTCCGTTCAGTTGACCAGGTGTCTCTTCGAGGCGGCCACGCAAGCCGGGCCGGTGGTCGACGGCCGCCGGGGTCACGGCGCGCGTGTGGCCGGCGCCACCAGCGCGAACCGGCTCGTGAGCGAGGGCAGCAGCTCCCGTAGCGCCGCTACCGTCCCGGCCCGCACGCCGCCGCCGTCGTGCAACAGGATGATCGAGCCGGGTCCGGTGTGGCGCAGGGTGATGCCGACGATCGCCCGCCGGCCCGGCCGGCGCCAGTCCCGCGCGTCCACCGACCAGTGCAGCGACGTCATGCCCAGGCCGCGCGCCGCCGCGACGACGCGCTCGCGCCACCGGCCGCCCGGTTGGCGGAAGTAGTGCACGGTGGCCCCGGGTGCGGCGCGCTCGATGGCCCGCGTCGTGGCGACCAGGTCGGCCCGGATCGCGGCCGGCGAGCGTCGCCCCAGGTCGAGGTCATGTCGCCAGGAATGGTTGCACAGCGTGTGGCCGCCGGCCGCGATCGCGCGGACCAGCCGCGGATGGCGGGCCGCCTCGCGCCCGACGAGGCAGAACGTCGCGCGTACCCGGTAGCGGCGCAGCAGGCCCAGCACGTCCGGCGTCCAGCGGGGATCGGGGCCGTCGTCGAACGTCAGCGCGACCCCGCGGGTGCCCGTGCTCACCCACGCGCCCCACGGGCCGTGCCGGTCCGCGGTCCCCGGCCGCCGCGTCGTCGGCGCGCGCGGGCGCTTCACCGGTGGCGGGGCCGGGCGCACGCGCGCGGGTCCGTCGACGTGGGGCCGCGAGCCGCTCGCCGGTGGCGCGCCGCGGGGCGCCTCCGGGCCCGCGGTCGTCCCGGCGAGCCAACCCAGCGAGTACGCGGTGGCCGCGACGAGAACGGCGGACGCCGCCACGGTGACCCCGACTCGCCAGCAACTACGCATGTGTCCATTATGCCTGAATTGCCTGCTCAGGCGTCCCGGATGGCGTCGAGCGCCAGTAACGCCACATGCAGCGACATGCACGCCTCCACGGACTCCAGGTCGGTGTTGAGGATGCGCTCGATGCGGGCCAGCCGCTCGTAGAGGGCCTGTCGCGACAGGTGCGCCGCGCTCGCCGCGGCCGACTTGTTGCGCCCCTGCTCCAGGTACGCCCGCAGTGTGCCGAGCAACTGGTCGCGCGGGTGCTTCGCGTCGTGCGCCAGCAGCGCGCCCAGCTCCCGCTCCACGAACGTCTGCACCCGGGGCTCGTCGCGCAGCAGGTGCAGCAGGCCGGCCAGGCCGACGTCCGGCAGCCGGAACACCGGCACGTCGCGGCGGTCGTGCCGCGCCGCGTCGGCCACCTGCCGGGCCTCCATGAGCGTGCGGCGCGCCTCCCGGGGGCTGTCGACGGCCGAGCCCGCCGCCACGGTCAGTCCCGTACGGGGCCCGTCGACCGTCCCGCGGTGCGGCGCGTCCCCGACGAGGCGCCGCAACACGGCGGCCAGCTGATCCACCGCGTGCGGCTCGTCGTCCGTGGGTCGCAGCGCCAGCAGGGTGCCCACCGAGCGGTCGTCGAGCGTCGCGACCAGGCCTGTCAGCTTGACGTCCCGGATCGCCTGACCCACGGCCTCCGCCAGGTCGCGCAGCCACGCCTGGGCCGCCTCGGCCGACTCGCCGTCCTCGCCCCGGCCGCGCACGACGACACCGACCAGGCGCCGGCGCTCCAGCGGTACGCCGAGCGCCTTCGCGCGCAGCACGACCTCGTCGACCGGGCGGCTGTGGTCGAGCAGCGCGGCCAGCAGCGAGCCGTGGATCTGGCGCTCCAGGCCCTCCGCGTCGCGGCGGATCAGCCGGCCCAGCGCCAGCGTGGACGCCGCGCGCTCGATGAGGATGGTCAGCCGCGACGGCGGCGTGCCGCCCGTACCCGTGGTGTCCGCGGCCGGTGGCCAGCGCAGCAGCAACCGGCCCCAGTCCTGGCCCCGCGCGCCGACCATGGTGACCAGCCAGCCGGCGGCGGCGTCGTAGGCCGTGCGACCCGGCGGCGCGATGCGCCGCGAGTGCGCCTCCCACCCGTCCAGGAGCAGGTCGGGTCGCTCGCCGGCCGCGTCGTACGCGAGCACCTGCCGCGACAGGTTCTCCAGCACCACGGGGCAGCCCGCCAGCGTCGCCGCCTGGCTGACCACCTCGGCCGGCGCGGCGCCCTCCACCGACAGCTCGGTGAACCGCTGATGGATCTCCTCCGTGGCCCGCACCTCGGTCACCTGGGCGTTCACGATGAGCACGTGGACGGCCTCGGTGACCCGCACGAACGGCGTCGTCCGTCGCAGCATGACCAGCGGCAGGTCGCGCCGCTCGGCGGCCGTCACCATGCAGCGCGGCAGGTGGTCGGTGAACCGGCGGCCCAGCTCCACGACCACGCCCGCGGCGCCCACGTCCGCCAGCTCCGTGACGAACGAGCGCAGGCCCTCGTCGTCGGCGGGCAGCCCGATCCCGGTGGTGAGCACAAGTTCACCGCCCCGCAACAGGGTCGCGATGTCCGGTACCTCCGCCACGTGCACCCAGCGCACCGGCCGGTCCAGGCCCGCCGCACCGGCCACCACCTGCGGCGCGCCGTTGCGAACCGGATCCAGCGCGAGAACCTCGCGGACGGTGGGGAACACGGCTCTACGCTAAGCGATCACCCTTCGCATAACTGAGGGATGCGGACGGTGATGTTAATCGATAGTCTTGCTGCGTGTTGAGCGAACTGCTCACCGTAGCCGCCGGCCATCAGGGCCGGTGGGAGTTCGCCGCGGCCCGCGACATCCTGCGGACCGCGCTCGAGCGCGGCGGCGCACCCGGCGAGGTGGCCACCGCGCGCCGCATGCTGGCCGAGGTCCTGCGCGAGCTCGGCGACGACGACGCGGCCTACGACCTGGCTTACGCCGCCGTCCGCGAGTGCCGCCGGATGCTGGGCAAGGTCCACCCCGCGACCGTACGGGCGACCGCGCTGCTCGGCGCGATCATGCACGACCGGGGCGACCTGGACCTCGCCGAGGAGACCTACCGCGAGGTCATCGAGGCGGGCGGCGACGCGTCCGGGCCCGCCGGCCGCGCGGTCGCGCTGGCCCGGGCGAACCTCGCCCTGGTCACCCGTGACCGGGGCGACCCCGAACGGGCCCGCGACCAGCTCGCCGGCGCGTACGCGGCGTTCCGCCGGGCGTACGGGCCGGGCGACCCCGACGCCGTGCGCCTCGGCGTCGAGCTGGCGGCGTTGCACCGGCTGCTCGGCGACATCGCCGCCGCGCGCCGGGTGCTCACGGTGGCGCACGCCGGCGCCCGCAGCGCCTTCGACGACGCGCACCCGCTCACGGTCCAACTGGAACAGGCGTTGGCCGAGGTGGAGCCCCCGATGCCGGCCCGCCTGACCATCGCGCCGGGCGTCGACCCGGCCCTCGACGCCGAGGACGAGGAGCCGTCCCGGTGGCGCGCCCGCCCCAGGCCACGCCGGGTACCCCGCCCGCGCGGCGCCACCCGCCGCCCGCCCGAGGACCGGGAGGTCGCGCAGGACGGGAGTTCGTCGGACGGCTGGTCCTCGTCGGGCGGCCGGCTGCCGTCCCCGCGCCCTGTCCGCGGGCGGCCCCGGGCCGAGCCGCCGGTCGGCGGTCGGTCCGGCCCCGACGGTCCGCCGGAGCCCGCCGGCGGCCGGCAGGTGCCGGACGGGTCCGGCGGTTGGCTGGCGCCCGAGACGTCAGGGGGCTGGCTGCCGGACTCGTCGGGCGGTCACGGCCGTGCGGAGGTGCCCGGCGGCCGGCGGCGTGCCGAGCCGGCCGGGGGCGAGCGGGATCCGCAGACATCGGGCGGTGCGCTGTCCGGGTCCTCCGGCGTCTGGGACGTTTCGGCGGCGTCGGGCAGTTGGTCGCAGGCCACGGGCGGCTGGGCGCCGCAACGGCCGGACCCCGCGCCGGAGCCCTCCGTCGGCTGGGCGCCACCTCAGCCGCGCCGCCGGCGCAGGCGGCGAAGCGTCGAGCGCGACGTGCCGATCACGGCGTGGGCGCCACCCGCTGAATCCGACGGACCCTCGCCGTCCTGGGCGCGCCCCTCGGTCGCCGGCTGGCTGCCCGCGCCGGCGGGCCCGCCGCCGGCCGGCATCGGCCCGCCGCCGATCTCGTCGCCCGTGTCGAGCGCCGTGCCGCCGGGCGTGCCGCCCGCGGCACGGGACGAGGCCGACACGGCTATCGGCATGCCGCCCGTGCCGCCCGAGGCGGCCACCCGGCGGGTCTCGCCCGAGGAGCTGTTCGGACCCGAAGCGAGGTCCGCGTCGGCCCGCGTGACGCCGCCGATGGTGGCCGTGCCGCCGCCCCCGCTCTCGCCCGCGGACCACCACCGGCCGGCCACCGACCCGGACCCCTCCGGACCGGTCCCGCTGTCCGGCCGTGCCGCCGCGCCCGCGACCGGTTCGGCGCCCGTACTCCCGTCCGGCCCGCGGCCGTTCGCGACGCCGCCCACGGTCGCGTCCCGGCCGCCCGTACGCCCGGCGGACGCCGCGCCGGCCGCCGACGAGCCGTCCTGGGCCGGTCCCTCCCGCATGGACGCGGGCCCGCGCGGGGGAGCGCTGCCGCCGGGCGGGCCGCTGCGCCGCGGCGACGCGTCGTCCGTGGCGCCTCTCTCCGCCACCCCGTACTCGGCCGCGCCGCTGTCCGCGGCGCCGCAGTCGGCCGCGCCGCTGTCCGGCCCGCGCCGGTCGCCGCCGGCCCGGGGGTTCGGCCCGACGGGCCAGCACCAGATGCCCGCCCGCGGCCCGGAGCCCGGGCAACGGCAGGGGCCGCCACCCGACCCGGCCGGGCCCCGTCAGGCGGCGCCGCGTCCGGGCCCGGCCGCGGGCCACCGGCCGCCGTCGGGCTCGCAGGCGATGCCGGTCGCAGGTCCGTACGGCGCGACCGGTACGCGTGCCGGCGGTCCCCGGCCGGTGCCGGCACCCGGCCCGCGCGATCCGGACGCCCCCCGGGATTCCCGCCGCCCGGCGCCCGGTCAGCGGCGGCCCGTGGACCTGCCCGGGGCGCCACCGCCACCCCGTCGCCGGCCCCGCCGCCCTGTTGACGACGGGTACGGCGACCCGCACGAGGACACGCTGACCGGCGTGACGGGGGTCCTGCGCCGTCGCTGGCCGGTCTTCGCGGCGAGCCTCGTCGTCATCGCCGGCACGGTCGCCGCCGCCGTGATCACCACCCCCGGCGACGAGCAGGGCGGGTCGCCCGAGACGGTCATGGGCGCGGCGGGCTCCGCGCCGCCCGGCACGTCGAAGGCGTCGCGTCCCCGCGCCACCGCCGGCCAGGGCGGCAAAGCGTTGCCGGCGAGCGACGTGAGCCTGCGCGACGAGCAGCGCAGCGTGACCATCTCGTGGCACGACCCGAGCAAGGGCGTCGCCGTGGCCCGCCTGGAGGTCAACCGGGACGGCCAGATCCTCTTCGAGGGCGACATGCCGGCGGGCGTCGACCACTACCGCCTCGACGGCCTCAGCCCGGACCTGAACCTGTGCGCCACGGTCACGTTGATCTATCCGGACGCGACCTCGCCTACGTCAGCCCCGGTGTGCACCGACCGCTGACCGTACGCCCACAATGGACGGCGGGGCGGGTTACGCCTGGCCGTCCCGGGCCCGGTCCACGACCAGATCCTGGTAGTCCTCGTGGCGGGCGATGAAGGACGCGATGAACGGGCACAAGGGAACAATGTGTCCATTGTGCGCGCGGATGTCGTCCAAGGTGCCGCGGGCCAGGAGGCTGCCCAGGCCGCGGCCCTCGAACTCGGGCAGGATCTTCGTGTGCGTCAGCGCCAGGGCGTCCGGCCGCGTACGGTACAGCGCGTAGCCCGCGAGCTGGCCGTCGACGTGGATCTCGTACCGGTTCGCCGCCTCGTTGTTGATGATCTCCGTGGCCACGCGCTCACCCTATCTCGTCAGCCGGTTCAGCTCAGGATGGCGCGGAATCGTTCCTCGGCCGTGTCGAGCTGCTCATAGATGTGTTCCTTGACGTCCTCGGCCAGCGGGGTGTCGGGCAGTGCCACGAGCCGGCGCAGCGTCGGCACCAGCGGCGCGTACTTCGTGGCGGCCCGGGCCACCTTCGGGCCGGTGGTGTGCACGATGCCGACCCCGTTGTCGGTGAAGTCGCTGACCTTGATAACCCGGGCCCAGGGGGTGCGGGTCAGGCTCGCCTCGACGTGTTCGCGGTACTGCTCGTCCGCGTCGCGCTCCGGGTCGTACTCGGGATTGGTCACCGCGCGGACCAGGTCGGCCACGCGGGCGTTGAACCGCGCGGAGATCGCGGCCAGCGCCGCCTCCACGGGATCGCCGTCGTCGCGACCCGCCAGCTCGGCCGGGTGGTCCTCGACCGCATCGTGCAGCAACGCCGCGACCAGCACGTCGGCGTCGTCCACGTGGTAGTACCGCTTGATGCGGATGGCCGTGCGCAACAGGTGGTTGAGGTAGGGCTCGCGGACCCGGCGGTCCTCGCGGTGCAGCTCGGCGGCGAGCTCCAGCGCGTCGGACAACGCCGCCTGGTCGGCCGCCGGCAGGTCGGCGATCTCCAGCAGGAAGCGCTCCCGCAGGCCGGCCTCGCCGTGGATCTCCGTGACCGCGTGCAGCGGCATGGTCATGAGGTACCGAGGGGATACGCCTTCCATGCCTGACAGGTATACCGAAGTGCGGCCGACCTGTAACGCCCGCGCTGGTGACCTAATGCCGTCACAGCGGCGTCGCGTGATCGCAATCCTGTTGGTTAGGCTGACCGCGTGGACATCATCTCGCGGGGGTTCCGAGGTCGGGGCGCCGCCGATCCGCACCTGCCGCCGGGGCAGTACCTGACCCACGACTTTCCGGTCCTGTCGGCCGGTCCGACGCCCCGCGTGGACACCGCGACCTGGCAGTTCACCATCACGACCGAGACGGGCGAGAAGCACACCTGGGACTGGGCGGCGCTGACGGCGCTGCCGACGGACAACCCGCGCGTCGACCTGCACTGCGTGACCAAGTGGTCCAAGCTCGGCACCGAGTGGGTCGGGGTGGGTCTGGACACGCTCTTCGCGGACGTCGAGACGGCCGCCGACTTCGCGCTGGTCCACTCGTACGGTGGGTACACGACCAACCTCCCCTTGGAGGACCTCCTTGACGGGCAGGCGTGGATCACCTACGAGTACGAAGGGGAGCCGCTCGCGCCGGAGCACGGCGGCCCGGCCCGCCTGCTCGTGCCCCACCTGTACCTGTGGAAGAGCGCCAAGTGGGTGCGCGGCATCACCCTGCTGACCGAGGACGAGCCCGGGTTCTGGGAGGGCGTCGGCTACCACAACTACGGTGACCCGTGGCGCGAGCAGCGGTACTGGGGCGACTGACGTGGCGCCCGGCCGAGCTGGTCTCCGTCCGGGCCGAGACGTCCGCCGCCCGCACCCTCGTCTTCGACGTGCCCGAGTGGCCCGGCCACGTCGCCGGCCAGCACGTCGACCTGCGGCTGACCGCCGAGGACGGCTACACCGCCCAGCGCTCGTACTCCCTGGCCTCGGCGGCCGGCGGGCGGGTCGAGCTGACCGTGCAGCGCGTCGACGGCGGCGAGGTGTCGGGCTACCTGGCCGACGTCATGGCGCCGGGGGACCGGTGCGAGGTGCGCGGCCCGGTCGGCGGTTACTTCACCTGGGACCCCGAGGACCCGTCGCCCGTGCTGCTGGTGGCGGGCGGGTCGGGCCTGGTGCCGCTGATGTCGATGGTGCGCACCCGCGCCGAGGCGGGCTCGCGCGTGCCGTTTCGCCTCATCTACTCCGTGCGTACGCCGGCCGACGTGCTCTTCGCCGACGAGCTTCGCCGCCGGGTCCGCGAGGACAAGGGCCTGGACATCGAGTACGCGTTCACGCGCGCCGCGCCCGGCGGGGCGCGCCGGCCACCGGGGCGCATCGACGCGGCCCTGCTCGGCGCGGCCGGCTGGCCCGCGGAGTTCGCCCCGACCTGTTACGTCTGCGGCCCTACGGGGTTCGTGGAGGCGGTGGCAGATTTACTGGTAGGTGCGGGACACGCCGCCGAGCGGGTGCGAACGGAGCGGTTCGGCTGATACTGGCAGAGGATGGACGAGGCGGAGGTGCGCGCGTGGACGGTACGTCGTTTGTGGACGGCAACGAGCTGGCCGGGGCTTTCCGGGAGCTCTTCGCGGTCGACGTGACCTCCGCCCGGGGCACCTGCGTGGCGTGCGGCCAGGCGGGCGAGGTCGCCCGGGCCCACGTGTACGACCGGGGGCCGGGCCTGGTGGCGCGCTGCCCGGGCTGCGACGCGGTGCTCATGCGGCTGGTCCGCGCCACCGACCGGGCGTGGCTGGACCTGCGCGGCGTGACCTGCCTGGAGTTCGCCCTTCCCTAGCGTGCTAAGTGTTGTTGTATCGGGCTCCTGCCCGGGCCGGAGGGACGCCGGCCCGGGCAGGTTTTTTGTGACCCCCACGCGGTCGACGGCACGGGCGTCATCAACGGGTGGCGCGGCGGCGGCATCGCTCACCGGCAGTTGGCGGCGACCCGTGCCGCCCACCTGGTGGCGAGAAAGAGTTACGTATTTCACAGCGTGACCGGACCGACCGGCGAAAAGTCCCGTTTAGTACCCGGTGGCTATTACCCAGGTTGCCGCTTATCACGTACTAGTCATGACCTGTCGCATTCGCGAGGGTATCGGCGCAACCGGACGGGCGCCGGATGCCTCGATCATGACGTGGACAGGCCTCTGACCTGCGCATACGGTGATGCTTCCCTCGGTTTCTCAGCAAGGTCGGTATCCGTGTCTCGCATCCCCCTCCGGCGGTCGCTCACCCGCCACAACGTTCTGTCCCGAACCGCACTCACCTTCCTCGCGCTGGCGGCCGTGACGTTCACCGGCGTGATCACCGTGGCCGCCGCGACGCCTTCGGCGGCTGCGGCGGACAGCATCGATCCCCTCGCCGGAAGCCGCGGCTTCCTCGTCCTGGTGGACGGCGACGCGACGCTCGGCCCGAACGAGACCGATGGCGCCGTCGCGATCGGCGGCGACCTGACCCTGGCCGGCAACCACCAGATCTTCACGCACGGGCACGGCGGGCAGCCCGCCCCCAGCGAGTCCAACAGCACGGCCCTGCTCGTCGGCGGTCGGGTGGACCTCGCCAACAGTGCCGCCGGTGCCGAGCTCAAGGTGCACAACAACGGGTACATCAAGATCGGCGACCTGAGCAACGCGACCGTTTACGATCGCGACCGCAACGGTGCCCCGAGCGGCACCGTGGTCGTGCGCAAGAACGCCGACTACGACAGCAAGCCGCGCGTCGGCCTCACCGCCAAGCAGCCGGCCGCGTCGGTGGGCGGCCCCAGCGGCGTCGACCTGTCGTCGCTGTTCGCCGAGTTCCGCGAGCGCTCGCAGCGCATCGCCGGGCTCGCGCCGACGCTGATGCCGACCCGCGACGGCGACAAGCTGGCGTTCCCGCTCGCCTCCGGCGTGAACGTCGTCACGCTGACCCCGGCCGACCTGGCGGGCATCCGGGAGTTCACCTTCAGGGACAAGCCGGCGCCCGGCCGCATCCTCGTCATCAATATCGACACCACCGGGTCGGGGAACAAGCTGACCTGGCAGGTGCCCAACTTCGCCGGTCTCGCCGGAAACCACGCCGAGCACGTGCTCATCAACTTCGGCGACGCGACGAGCGTGACGCTGGACAAGAACTCGTCCACCGTGGAAGGCACCCTCTACGCGCCGTTCGCCAACCTGCTGAACCACAGTCGCAGCAACATCGAGGGCGCGGTCGTCGCAAGGACGTTCTCGCACGGCGCCAACGGCGACGGCGGCGAGATCCACGCGTACCCGTTCGAGGGTCTCGTGCCGGTCGTCCCCCCGACCACGGCCGTACCCACGACCTCGGCTAAGCCGAGCAGCCCGCCGGTGACGACGTCGCCTCCGGTGACGACCTCGCCTCCGGTGACGACCTCGCCTCCGGTGACGACCTCGCCGCCGGTGACGACCTCGCCTCCGGTGACCACGTCGCCTCCGGTGACGACCTCGCCGCCGGTGACCACGTCGCCTCCGGTGACGACCTCGCCTCCGGTGACCACGTCGCCTCCCGTGACCACGTCGCCTCCGGTGACGACCTCGCCGCCGGTGACCACGTCGCCTCCCGTGACCACGTCGCCTCCGGTGACGACCTCGCCGCCGGTGACCACGTCGCCTCCCGTGACGACCTCGCCGCCGGTCACTACGTCGCCTCCGGTCACGACCTCGCCTCCGGTGACGTCGTCCGCGCCGGTGACCTCGTCCGCGCCGGTGACGTCGTCGGCGACCACCACGCCCGCGGCGAGCGATCCGGCCACCTCCGCGCCGGTCGCGGCGCCGGCCGACGGGCCGAGCCTGCCGACCACGGGTGCGTCGGTCCTCACCTGGCTGCTCGTCGGTGCCGCCTTCCTCGCCGTCGGCATGGGCTTGCTGGTCGCCGCCCGGCGGTCCCGCGCCTGACCTGACGCACCTGGCCCGGGGGTGGGGCGCGCCCGGCGCGCCCCACCCCCGGTGCCGTTGCCGGCGGATGTTCCCGCGGGCTGGCGCGGCGGCGCCGGTCGCCCCGCACTCTCGTTGTCCTCTGTGTGCTGATGAGTGTCTCGGTCGCCATGATCGCGGCCGTCGGGGCCTACCTGGTGACGCCGGCGGCTCCGGCGGCCGCGCTCGTGGGCCCGGCGGCGTCCGCCGCCCGCGCCGCGACGGCCGCCCTCACCCCGACCGGCGCGGCCGCGACAGGCCTGGGCGCCGCGGCACGGCTCACCAGGGCGCTGGCCGCGCTGCCGCTGGACCGCTGGGTCGAGTTCTCCATCGCGGTGCGCAACAACCGCAGCGGCGTGACGTACCGCTACCGGTCCTCGGACACGTACGAGACGGCCAGCATCGTGAAGCTGGACATCCTGGCCGCGTTGCTGCTGTCGGCGCAGGACGCCGGGCGGTCGCTGACCACCACCGAGCGGTCCCTGGCGGAGCGGATGATGCGCGCCAGCGACAACGCGGCGGCGACCACGCTGTTCCAGCGCGTCGGCGGGGCCAGCGGGCTGCGTGCGGCCAACGGCCGGCTGGGCCTCACGGCGACCGCGCCGAGCAGCAGCTGGGGGCTGACCCGCACCACGGTCGGCGACCAGCTCACGTTGGTCAACAAGGCGCTCGGCAGGTCCGGGCCGCTGACCGCGGCGTCGCGGGCGTACATCAGGAGCCTGATGACGACCGTGAACGGCGACCAGGACTGGGGCGTGCCGGCCGGCGCCCGGGCGGGGGAGACGGCCGCCGTGAAGAACGGCTGGCTCAGCCGCGGCACCGAGAGCGGCCGGTGGATTATCAATAGTGTGGGCCGGATCACAGGTCCGCGGACCGACCTGACGGTGGCGGTGCTATCCCACGGCCATTCCGGAATGTCCACCGGAGTCGCCACGACCGAGCGGGTCGTCACGCTTGTCCGGCAGTATCTGGCCTGGTGAATGCGGACGTCGGGCACACAGAAGATCGCACATGTGTTCGAATAACGGCATGGAGAAGCGCAGGCACTTCTGGAACGGATCCTGGGGACGGCTGGCCCGCCGCGACGTGCTGCTCTACGAGGACGGCGGGCAGTGGCTCATCGAGGACCGGACCGGCGGAGCCGAGGGGCGCAGCCGCTGGATCCCGCGCGACGACGAGGACGCCGCCCTCGACGTGGTGCGCTCGCTGCTGGCCGGTACCCAGGACTGGCGCGAACTCTAGACCGCCTCGCGGAGGGCGACCGACGTCGCGGGCAGCGCGATCCGGTCGCCCGCGCGGTCGAACAGATAGAGGTGGTCGACGTCCAGGCGCAGGCTGACGGTCTCGCCTACGCGGGGCGCGGACGCGGCGGGCACCCGCGCGGTGACGTCGCCGAGCGCCTCGCGCGCCGGCTCCGCCTCGGGCGAGTAGGTCGGCTGCAGGGCGTAGCGGCCGGGCTCGTCGGCGCGGCGCGGCTGCGGCACGATCCGCGCCAGCCGGCGGCGCAGCGGGTGCGCGACCGGCGGCTCCTCGCCGAGGATGTGCGCCAGCTCCCCGTGCGCGTCAGGCAGCTCCAGCTGGGAGATCAGGTGCGGGGTGGGCACCGACCCGGTCTCCAGGTGGACGAGCGCGTCGTGCCCGCGGTGCTCGACGAGACGCACCACCCCGTGCAGGTCGGCGCCGTCGGCGTCACCCGTGGGCACGAGCGCGTCCGGGCGGAAGCCCACGGTGACGCGCGCGCCGTGGTGCGTGGCGAGCGCCCGGGCCCGCGCGTTGGACCAGGGCAGGCTGAGCGTCTGGGCCCCGAGGTCGACGACGGCGCGCCGCCCGGGCTCGATGTGGACGGCGGCCTGCAGCAGGTTCATCCGGGGGCTGCCGACGAAGGCGGCCACGAAGAGGCACTGCGGGTCCGAGTAGATCTCCTCCGGCGTGCCGATCTGCTCGATGCGGCCCTGCCGCATGACGGCCACCCGGTCGCCCAGGCACATGGCCTCGGTCTGGTCGTGGGTGACGTAGATCGTGGCGACATCGAGGCGGTGGATGAGGTCGGCCAGATGGTTGCGTACGGACTCGCGCACGGCGGCGTCGAGGTTGGACAGCGGCTCGTCGAGCAGGAAAACCCGGGGGTGGCGCACGATGGCGCGGGCCATGGCGACCCGCTGGCGCTGGCCGCCCGACAGCCGGCCGGGCCGCTTGTCCAGCACGTCCGACAGGTCGAGCAGGTCGGCGACCTCGCGCACCCGCTGGTCGCGCTCCGCCTCCTCGACATGGTGGTTGAGCAGTGGAAACGCGATGTTCTCCGCGACCGTGAGGTGCGGGTAGAGCCCGTAGTCCTGGAACACCATGGCGACCTCGCGGTCGCGCGCGGGGACGTCGTCGACGCCCGCGCCGCCGAACTCGATGTGGCCGGAGGTGGCCGGGTCCAGGCCGGCGATGAGGCGCAGGACCGTGCTCTTGCCGCAGCCGGTCGGGCCGAGCAGCACCATCACCTCGCCGTCGGCGACGGTGAGGTCGACATGGTCGACGGCCGTGACGCCCGTCGGATAGGTCTTCGTGAGCTGGCGCAGGACCACAGTGGACATGGCGAACTCCGCGGCACGGGTGGTGGGGTCCGTGCGTCAATAGTGCCCCGGAAACACCATCGACGTATACCGCTCATGCGCTGTTAACTTCCCGTGACTGGCCAGCCACTGCGCGTGCGTGAGGGTCACCGCCGGCGCTTGCGGCCGCCCTCGCACTCGTCAGCGGCCGCGCACACCTCGCGCGCCTGCTCGCCCACCGCGCGGGCCGCGTCCGCCAGCTGCTGCGCCGTGCGCGCGGCCTCCTCGGCCAGCTCGTCGGCCACCTGTTCGGTGGTGAGCGCGAAGTCCAGTGTCCGCTGGGCGTCCGCCTCCACGGCCCGGCACCGGGTCACCTCGTGGGTCAGGTCGTCCTGCTGCGGCGTCCAGCCCTCGGCCCGGCGGAACACCTCCCGCAGCTGCTCAGCGGTGATGTCGCCGCGCCGGAACGCCGCGAACGCGGCGTGTGTGGTCACCCGTTCGCCCTCGTCGTCCACGGTGCCGCGCCGCTCCGCCAGGCGCCGCGCCTCGGCCTGCGCGGCGCTGGTCGCTGCCGCCGTGGCCCGGGCGGCCTCGTCGCGCCGCTCCTGGGCGGCCGCCCGCTCGCGCCGGGCCTCGACCCGGCGGTCGGCCGCCTGCTCGGCCGCGACCGTGGCGCGCGCGGCCGCCGCGTTGGCCGCCGCGGCCTGCCGGCGCAGTTCCTCGCAGCGCCGCCGCAGCTCGACGCATTCGGTCACGCTGGGCCGCCCACCCCGGCCCCGCTTGGCGGGCCTGCTCGGCTCGGCCGTCGTCGTGGTGGCCGCCGCGAGCGCCTTGCCGCCGAGGTCCGGCGGCGCCGACACCGGGGGCTCGGGCGCCGGCGTCTCGACCGTGCTCCGGCCCCGCTGCCGGGGAACTTTCACGGGCGTACGGGGGCCGGGCGGGCGCCGCTCGCGCCGCCCGGCCGGCGGGCGTGCGGGGGAGGCCGGTCCGGTCGGGGCGGCGGGCAGCGCGAGCCGGGCCGGCGCCGACGGCAGCTGCCGGGGGATCCGGGGCTCCGCAGTGGACGGTCGGTCAGCCAGCCGGGCGCGTTTGCGATCGCGGCGTACGACGACGACGCCGTACGTCAGCAGGATCAAGCCCGTCAGCACCACAACGCCCGACCAGATAGCCCACAGCAACCACGTGTCCAGGGTCGCGACGGCGGCGAGGATCGAGTCCCCCTGTTCACCCACTACCGGAGCTTGCCACGCCGTCCGCCGCGGTGCCCACCCCGGTCCCGCCACGGTGTGCGCGTACCGCGTCGATCTCGGCGCCGAGCAGCACCGCGAAGGCGGACAGGAACAGCCACAACATCAACACGATCACACCGGCGATGCTGCCGTACGTCTCGTTGTAGCTGCCGAAGTTCGCCACATAGATCGAAAAGGCGACCGAGCCGAGGATCCACAGTGTCAACGCGGTGACAGTGCCCCAGCTGATCCAGTGCCACGGCGGGCGTTCCCCGGTCGGGCCCCAGTGGTAGAGCACCGCCAGCCCGAGGCCGATAAGGACGATCAGCAGTACCCATCGGCCCACATGCGCGCCCAGCCCGGCGACCGAGCCGAGGCCCAGGTGGCCCAGCACCACCGGGAATACGGCCAGGAGGGTGATCGCCACCAGCACGACGACGAGCGCGCCGAGGGTCAGCACGAGGGAGGTCGCCGCCCGCTTCACGAACCCGACCTCCTCCGTCTGCCCGTGGATGATCGACAGACCCGTGATCAACGCGCGCACGCCGCCAGCGGCCGCCCACAGGGTGGCGAGCAGACCGATCACCAGGCCGATCGTGAGGCCGCCCGAGTCGACCTCGGTCACGGCGGTCAGCTGGCCGCTGACCAGTTCCCCGGCCCCGGCCGGGAGACTCTCGGCCACCGGCGCCAGCTGGTCCTCGATCTTGTTCGGGTCGGTCACGAGGCCGTACACGGCGACCATGGCGATCATCGCGGGGAAGATCGCGAGCATGGCGTAGAACGCCACGCCGGCCGAGACGAGCGGGAGCTGGTGGCGCTTGACCGCGGCGCGGACATCCTTGGCGGTCTCGATCACGTTGCGCACGTCACCATCACACCCCACCAGGGCATACGTGCGGGGCGAAAATGCTCTTGCGGGTGCCCCGAACGCCGATTACGTTTGTCGGTACACGTGAGAGGAGGTGGTCCGACGTTGAATAGCAACTGGACTCGTGAGGTGGCTGTCCGCTAGCCCGCCGTCCTCACCGGACACGCTTCGTCGTGACCGCCGACGGCGGTGTGGCGAATACCAGACAGCTACCCGACCCCCGGGGCCCGGTCAGTCCAGCCGGTCCGCTTCACGCGGAACCCCGGGGGTCGTTCCATTCCTGCTCGACGCGCCTCGCGGGGCCGCCGCGCGGCCCACCGGGCCCGCGCGTACGGGTGATGCGCCCCTCGACGCGACCGCATAGCGTGTGCGGTGCCCGTACCCCCGACCGCCGCGAGGACCTGGCCATGACAAGCGCGGAGCGCAGCCGCCGACGATCGGCGGTCCTGCCCGCCGCCCTCGTGCTGGTGGGGGTGTTCGCGGCGGGGTCCGCCGCCGGCTGGTGGGCGGCCGGCCGATACCACCCCCGCTACGCCCCCGACATCGTGGTGACCGGCTCGGACGCGCCCGCCGCCGGGGACACCACCGAGCTGCTCACCCCGGACGTGCGCGGGCTGACCGAGGCCGCGGCCCGCCAGGTGCTCGCCGACGCGGGCCTCGCGGCGGTGAAGGTCCGCACCCGGTCGGAGCCGGCCGTGGCGCCGCAGGGAACGGTCGTCACCCAGGAACCCGCCGCCGGGGCGCCCATCGGCGGGGAGGTGACCCTCGCCCTCGCCGCTCCCGCGGTCGTGCCCAGGGTGGTCGGCGCGGACGTGCGGGCCGCCGTGCGCGACCTGCGGGAGCTCGGCGCGACCGTCGAGGTCCGCCGCGTCTACCGGGCCGGCGCCCCGATCGACTCCGTGCTCGCCAGCGACCCCGCCGAGGGCGCGCTCGCCGCGCCGCACGTGGTCCTCACGGTGGCCGCGCCGCCGGCCACCGCCTACCTGGCGGACCTGCCCGCCGCGAACTCCGGCTGCGGCGGGGCCGCCGTCACGGTCGACGGCGTGCGCTACGAGCGCGCGCTGCGCTGCCCGTCCGACGTGGACATCCTGTACCTGCTCGACCGCCGCGCGCTGCGCCTCGACGCCGTCGTCGGCCAACCCGACACGGACGGCGCCGGCCGCGCCATCCGGTTCCGCGTCATCGCCGACGGCAGGGAGATCGCCGACGGCACGCTGCGCGCCGGCCAGACGCGCGCCCTGTCGCTCGACACGTCCGGCGTCGTGCGGCTGGCGATCGTCGTCGACGCCGAGTCGGGTCCGCCGGGCGGGTCCCTCGTCTTCGGCGACGGCCGCCTGACCGCGGGCCCCGAGGCCATCGCGGCCCTGCGGGCGGTCGGCGGGTGAGCGCCGTCACCAGTGGGACCCGTCGGGGCTCGCGCCCCCTGTGGCGCGTGGTCGCCGTGATCGTGGGCGTCGCGGTCGTGGGCGCGGCCGTGGCCATCGGCCTGGTCGTCGAGCGGGGCCGGTCGCTGTCCGCGAAGGTCAGCCCGGAGAAGACCGCCACCGTACGCGGTGAGGGCGTCGAGATCAGCGTGCCCGCGTACGGGGTGTCCGAGGCGGGCACCCTGCGCGCCCGTCCGCAGCGGGCCGAGCTGCCCGACGCGGCCCGTGCCGGCGACGCGTTCGCCGTGGAGCTGGGCGTCGTCGAGCTGCGCAAGCCCGCCACCGTGCGGCTGCGCGTCGACCCGGAACTGCCCGCCGACGCCACCCCCTGGCTGGCGCTGCGCGCCGACGCGTCGGACGCGCCGTGGCGCGCCCTGCCCGTCCGCCTCGACGCCGACCGGCGCTGGGCCACCGCGGAGGTCGCGGCACTGACCGGTACCACCGTCCTCACGGTCGCCTGGCTCGATCACGCGGCCCTCGCGGACGAGATCGCGGCCGCCGTACCGTGGCTGGCCGCGCTCGCCCCACAGCCGCCGACCGACCCCGCCACGCCCGGCGTGACACCTCCGCCCGGGACGTCGTCGACCGGGACGACGCCGCCCGGCCCCACGACGAGCGTCGCCGTGGGTGTCCCGACCACGACCACGACCGCACCGGGTGGCGGCCCGAAGATCACCGGCGGGCCGGCGACCGAGCCCGGTCCTCGTGACACGCCCCCCGGTGCGGTCCTGACCAGCGGCCCCACGTCAAGTGGGGCGGACGACTGCCCGGCCGGTGGGTCGCTCGACGCGGCCGGTGTCGACGTGAGCGGCGCGGGTGCCGATGTCACCTGGTGCGCCACGATCGTCGACGGCGCGCTCATCCTGCGGGTGACGGGCGCCGCGACGTACCCGGTGCTGGTGGGCCTGGGCACCGGCGTGACGTCGCGCCGCGGCCCGGAGGCCGACCCCCGTGTGGGTGGCGCGACGGTCGCCGACGCGGTCACCGACGAGCTGGCGCGCGCGGGCGTCGGGCGCGGCGTCGTCGTGCGCCCGGGCGAGCCGGTCGATCTCGTCATCGACCGCTCCTACGGCGCCCAGACGGTGATCAGCGCGACCCGCGACCGCGTCGCCGTCTCGGCCGCGCTCGTGGACGCCGGCATCGAGGCGTACGCGGCGACCTACGGCGTACTCGGGCGGTTGGGGCTCGTGGACAGCGGCCCGGGCGGCGCCGCGGACCGCACCGCCCGCGCGGCTGCGCGGTCCTGCGCCGCCGAGCTGGTCCCCGGCCTGGTGCGCGGCGAGGTCGCCGAGGGCGCGGTGGCCGGCCTGATCAGCGACTGCGCCGCCAAGGGCGTCGGCACCCCGGTCGTCCCGGGCGTGCTGACGGCGCTGACGGCGCCCGCCAGGCTGGTCACCACGGCGGCGGCCGAGCTGACCGCGACCGCCGCGCTGCGGCCGGGCACCCCCACGACGATCACCGTGCGGTACCGGCCGGACGTGCAGCCGCCCGACGCGGTCGCCGGTGCGCCGCCGCGCGTGCTGTTCCTGGTCAACACGGGCATCTCCACGGCCGGGCCCGACGAGGCGGGCACCCCGAAGGTGGTGGGCACCTACGCGGCGCTGCTCGCCGCGCTGGACGCGATGCCGCCGGCCGCCTCGGTGGCCCTGCGCACCTACCCGGACGCGGCCGACGACTGCGGCCCTGGCGGCCTGCGCTACGGCTTCACCTCGCCCACCGACAGCGGGCTGCGCACCCAGGTGCTCGGCATGCGCCCGGGCGGGCGCACCCCGACCGGCCCGGCGCTGCTCGCCGCGGCCGACGACCTGCGGCGCGCCGGCGTCACCGGCGCGACCATCGTGCTCATCTCCGACCAGCGCGACGCCTGCGGCCTCGACGCGTGCGAGGCCGCGCGGGCACTCGCCGCCGACGGCCTCGCGGTGGTCAACACCATCGCGTACGGTGCGGCGGCCGGTGCCGGCGACGCGCTCGCGTGCGTCGCGCGGGCCACCGGCGGCCGGCACCTGGCGGTCGCCGACGCGGCGGCGGCCCGCGAGGCGGTGACCGAGCTGACGGCCGCGCGGCTGCGGGTGGCCCTGACCAGCCCACCGCTGGACGCGGTCGCCAGCCCCACGGACGACGTGGTGATCACGGCGACCGTCACGAACGCCTCGACGACGACCGTGCGCGACGTGCGGGTCCTGCTGCGTTTCCCGCCGGCCGTGGGCAACTCGGAGCCGGCCGTCGCCGGCGCCGCCCGCGCGCTGGGCAACCTGGCCCCCGGGCAGACCCGCACGGTGACCTGGACGTACCCGGCGGTCACCTCGCCGGACGGGCGGGTGTCGTGGTTCACGGTCACCGGCAGCGCCGACAACACGGCCGTCAGCCAGGCGGTCGGTTCCATCCGGTACGCCGACGCGGGCACGGCCACCGGTGCCGGCCCGCTGCTGGGCCGGGCCCGGGCCGTGGCCGTGCTCGGCGACGGCTACCTGGCGGGCAGCGCCTGCGGCGGGCCGGCCGCGGCGCCGCCCGGCTGGGCCGCGGGCGCGGTCGTGCTCGCCTGCGCGGGGACCGGCACGGCCGGCCTGCGCGGGCTGACCGGCGACACGCGCGGCGACCAGCTCGCGCGGCTGCGCGCCCTGCCCCAGCGCGCGGACCTCGTCCTCGTGTCGGCCGGGGCCGCCGACGTGGGCCTGCGCGACCTGATCGCCGCCTGCCTGGCCGGCGACTGCGCGAACGCGGCGTCGTGGCCCAACGCCGCGCTGAGCGCCGACTGCCTGGGCCGGTATGTCGACGCGGGCGCGTTCGCGGCCGTCGGTGGGGGCGGCGCGGTGACGACCCTGCCGGGCTGCGCGCCGTTCGCGGTGACGGGCGCGCGGGCGGCCCGCAACCGGGCCGGCGCCGTGGGCGGCGACCTGCTGGCCACCTACCGGGCGATCGACGCGGCCGTCAACGGCACCGACGAGGGGCCGGCCACGCCGATCGTCGTCGCCGCGTACCCCCGGCTCGTCCCCGCCGCGGGCGAGGACCCGGGCACCTGCAAGGGCGTGCTCAGCCCCGCCGAGCTGCGCCTCATCGACGACACGACCGTGGCCCTCAACGAGGCGGTCGCGGGCGCGGTCGCGCGCGCCCGCGAGGCGGACCTGCCGGTGTTCTTCGCCGGCGACACCGCCGACGCGCTGCGCCCGCGTCACACCCTGTGCGACAACGACCCGCACGCCGTCCGGCCCGCCCAGTCGGCCGCCGGCCTCGTGCCGGCCGCGGCGGCGCTCTACCCGGACGCGGACGGCTACGCCGACCTCGCCGCCGCCCTGCGCCGCTGGAGCAACCGCTCCGAGCAGGCCCGGGCGGTCGTGGTCCGTAAGGTCGGTGCCGGCGACGACGCGCCGCCCGCCGCGGCGACCCGGGCGGCGGGCCCGCGACTGTCGCTGTCCGACACCCCCACGGGCACCGGCCCGGACGTGCGCGCCGGCACCGCGTACCCGGTGGGGGCGAGCGGGTTCGCGCCCGGCAGCGTCGTCACGCTGACGGTCTTCTCGGCGCCCCGGGCGGCCGGCACGATCGTCGCCTCCGGCGCCGGGGAGGCCACCGGGTCGATCGTCCTGCCGGCCGACCTGCCGCCGGGCCCGCACACGCTCGTCGCGTCCGGGGTGGACGGCAAGGGCGCGCCGGTGTCCCGGTACGTCGTGGTGACCGTCGTCGAGCCGGTGCCGTGGGCGCCGATCGGCGTCGCCGCCGCTGGCGTGCTGCTTGTCGCCGCCGGCGCTGCCGTGTACCTCATCCGCCGCCGGCGCGCGGCCGGCGGAACCTAATCTGCGCCGGCGCGCGGCCGGCGGAACCTAACCTGTGGTCCGTGGCGTGACTGCACTTTTGTGGACATGGTGTGGAACCGCTGTAGCACTTTTTCTGCAACACGCTCGGGCGGGTCACGTCGCCCAGCCCGGGCGGACCAGGCCCGCCTCGTAGGCGAGCACGACAAGCTGGGCGCGGTCGCGCGCGCCCAGCTTCACCATCGCGCGGCTGACGTGCGTCTTCGCGGTCGCCGGGCTCACCACGAGCCGGGTGGCGATCTCCTCATTGGACAGTCCCGCCCCGACGAGCGCCATCACCTCCCGCTCCCGGTCCGTCAACGCGTCCAGGGCGGGCGGCGGGACGAGGGGTGCGCGGCCGGCGAAGTCGGCGATGAGGCGGCGGGTGACACCGGGGGAGAGCAGCGCCTCGCCGGCCGCCACGACCCGTACGCCGCGCACCAGGTCGGCCGGCTCGGTGTCCTTGACGAGGAAGCCGCTCGCCCCGCAGCGCAGCGCCTCGAACACGTACTCGTCCAGGTCGAATGTGGTGAGGATGACGACGCGGGTGGCGCCCAGCGCCGGGTCCGCGGTGATCTGGCGGGTCGCGGCGAGCCCGTCGACGCCCGGCATGCGGATGTCCATGAGCACCACGTCCGGGCGCGTCGCGCGGGCCAGGCGCACCGCGGCGGCGCCGTCGCCCGCCTCGCCGACCACGGCCACGTCCGGCTCGGCGTCGAGCAGCGCGCGGAACCCGGCCCGGACGAGGGCCTGGTCGTCGGCGAGCAGCACCTTGATCATGCGTCGTCTCCCTGGTCGGTGGGCAGGACGGCGGTGACGGCGAAGCCGCCGCCCTCGGTGGGATCGGCCGTGAGCGTGCCACCCAGCGCGGTCGCCCGGGCGCGCATGCCGGGCAGGCCGTTGCCGTCCGCGGGGGCCGCGCCGGGGCCGGCGCCGTCGTCGGCGACCCGCACGGTCAGCGAGCCCGGGTCATGGCGCACCGTCACGGTCGCACGGGCGTCCGGGCCAGCGTGCCGGCGTACGTTCGTCAGCGCCTCCTGCACGATCCGGTACGCCGCCCGGCCCACCTCGGCGGGCACCCCGGCGGCCGGCCCGGTCCGGCGCAGCGTCACCGGCAGCCCGCCCGCGCTCGCCTCGGCGATGAGGTCGTCCAGCCGGTCGAGGTCGGGGGCGGGGGCCAGCGGCGCGGTCTCCGCGTCCGGGCGCAGCGACGTGAGCATCGTGCGGACCTCGCGCAGTGCCTCGGCGCTGGCCTGCTTGATGGCGCCCAGCGCGGCGCGGGCCTCCTCCGGCCGGCTCTCGATGAGGTGCAGCGCCACGCCGGCCCGCACGTTGATCAGCGACAGGTGGTGGCCCAGCACGTCGTGTAGCTCCCGGGCGATCGCGAGCCGCTCCTCGCTGGCCTGCCGTCGCGACTGCTCGGTGCGTGCCCGGGCCGCCTCCGCCCGGGCCGCCATGAGCTGCGACAGCTGGGCCGTGCGGGCGCGGACGGTCTCCGCGATGGCCAGCGCCACCGCCAGCCACGCCGCCACGATCGCGGCCCGGGCCAGCGACGGCGTCACGAGCTCCACCCCGTTGATCCGAATCCCCGGCAGCAGCTGACCCACCCCGACATAGGCCGCGTATGCCAGCCCGGTGACCACCCAGAGGGTGATCCGGTAGCCGGCGCGGGCGGCACGGACGAGCGCCACGAGCGCGGCGAGGACGACCGGACCGGCCGGGTACCCGGCCAGCCCGTACGCCAGCAGGATCAGCACGGTGATGGCGTAGACCGGTAGGCGCAGCCGGGGCGCCCGGGCGATCAGCGCCGCCGGGCCGGCCGCGAGCAGGACGTATCCCAGCAGGTCGAGCGGGCGGGCGGCGTGCTGGGCGTGCCCGGCGATCGGGGTCGCGATGATCTGGACGGCGGCGAGAAGGGCGGGCAGCACGACCGCGGGCGGTCGCCGCGCGGCCCACTGCGGCCCGGCGTCGTCCGTTGCCCACGGCGGCCAGTGGCCGCGCGCCGGGGGCGGCCCGCCGGCCGGCGCCGTCCCGTCGTGGTCGACCCCACCGCCGTGCGACCAGTGTCCAGAGTGGTGCCAGCGCTGCGGCCGGTCGCCGCCCGGCCGGCGCCGGCGCTCGCGTGAGTGCACATCCGAACGGTAGCCACCCCCGGCCCGTCCCGGCATCGGCGTGGCGGCGACCCCGCGCCTACGCCCCAGGGAGTACGCGCGCCGCGCGCTGCGCCGGGCGACGTAGCCGGGAACGGTCCCGCCGGACGACGCGATCGGGCGCGCGCTGGGCGAGTCTGGGCACCAGGGTCAGCGAGAGGAGAACACCTCAGATGAGTACGGAGTCGGGGGAGCGTCCGCGGGTGCGGGCGTCGGACGGCGAGCGGGAGGAGTACGCCGCCGTGGTGCGCGAGGCGGTCGGCGACGGCCGGCTCACCATGGAGGAGGGCGAGGAACGCCAGGTGAGCGTGTACCGGGCGAAGTTCCGCGACGAACTGCCGCCGCTGGTGGCCGACCTTCCGGGGCGCGGCGTGCTGGGCCGCGCGCTCGACGCCGGGATGGGGCCCGGCGGCGCGTTCGGGCGCGGCGCCTGGGGCCGGGGCGGCTGGGCGCACGGGGGACCCGGCTGGCGGCACGGGGGCAGCGGCGGCTGGGCACCGGGCGGCTGGGGACACGGCGGTGGGGGCCACGGCGGCTGGGGACCGCCGGGCGCGGCGGAGGCGGGCGACGAGGGGGCGCCCGACCCCGCCACCGTGAAGCGGTGGGCGCGGGCCCGGTTCGTCCGGCACGTCATGTTCGCGCTGATCCTGTCGGCCGTGCTCGTCACGATCTGGGCGGTGACCGGCGCGCACTTCTTCTGGCCGGTCATCCCGTTGGCGATCCTCGCCATCGGCCTGATCAAGCACGCCGTATGGCTGCGCTGGGCCGGCACCCGTGGCGCCTGGCGCCCCGGCGCGGCCTGGCCGCGCCACTGCTGACCCGCACCGACCGGATCTTGGCACGGAAGCCGCTGATAACCGGCTTTCCGTGCCAAGATCCGTTTTTTGTGAGGTGGAGGGGGCGGCCGGTGTGGTTGCATGGCCGGCATGGATCTCGTGCAGCCGCCGAAGGCGCGCCCCGGGGACCGCGTCGCCGTACTGTCGCCCTCATTCGCGGCGGCCGGCGCCTTCCCGGCGCTGCACGAGCAGGCGATGCGCCGCCTCACCGAGGTGACCGGCCTGGTGCCCGTCGAGTACCCGACGACCCGGGAGGTCGGCGCGTCGGCCCGGGCGCGCGCCGCCGACATCAACGCCGCCTTCGCCGACCCCCGGATCCGCGGCATCCTGGCGGTCGTCGGCGGTGACGACCAGATCACCGTCATCCCGCACCTGGACGCCGACCTCGCGCGCGCCGACCCCAAGCCGTTCCTCGGCACGAGCGACAACACCAACCTGCACCATTGGCTGTGGGCCAACGGCATCGCCAGCTTCTACGGCGGCTCGTCGCAGGTGCATCTGGGCCCCGGTCCGGCGGTCGACGACATCCACGCCCGGTCGCTGCGGGCGGCCCTGATCACCGGCGAACGACTGGAGATCACCGATCCGGGCGAGTCGGAGGACATCGGCGTCGACTGGGCGGACCCCCGCGCGCTCGATTCCTACGGCGAGCGGGAGGCGACCGAGCCGTGGACCTGGCACGGACCCGCCCGGTCGGTCACCGGCCGCACCTGGGGCGGATGCGTCGAGGTGATCCAGTGGATCCTGACCGCCGGCCGGTTCCGCTTCCCGGCGGACGTCCTCGACGGCGGCGTGCTGCTCCTGGAGACCTCGGAGGAGCTCCTGCCCGCCCGCGAGGTCGGCATGATCGTCCGTTCCCTGGGCGAGCGGGGGCTGCTCGCCGCGGTGGACGCGGTCCTGCTGGCGCGCCCGCCGGTGTCCGACTTCACCCGCCGCCCGTCCCCCGAGCAGCGCGCCCGGCTGCGCGCCGAGCAGCGCGACGTCGTGGTCGACATCGTCGGCCGCTACAACCCCGACGCGGTCGTCTGCGTGGGCATTCCCTTCGGCCACACCAGGCCGCAGTGGATCCTCCCGCACGGCGGGACGGTCACGGTCGACGGCGTCGAGCGCCGCGTCTTCGCGGACTTCTAGGTGCCCGCCCGCGCCGGCAACTGCAGAACCCAGCGGTACGCCTGAACGAGCCCGGTGTCGAACCCGGCCGCCGAGCCCCACAGGAAGATGCGGAAGCGCCGGTAGAGGGGGTCCCCCCAGCGTTGCACGACCTCGTCGCGGGCGGCGTCGAGCCGGCGGGCCCACTCCCGGCACGTCAGGAAGTAGTTGTGCCGGTCGTCGTCGACGCTGACCAGCTCAAACGGGGAACGCGCGACCTCGCGCAGGTAGTCGTGCAGCACCAGCGGCGAGGACTTGCCCGGGTACACGTACCGGCTCATGAACGTCGACACCCGGTGCTTGGCGCGCATGGCCAGGGCGTCGAGGTAGACCCGCCCGCCGGGGCGCAGCAGTTCGGCGTACTTGCGCACGGTCGCCCGGTAGTCGGGCAGGTGCTCGGTCACCCCCATGTTCACGATCGCGTCGTAGCGGCGCTGCGAGGAGTACTCCAGAAGGTGTTGCCTGACGACCGTCGCCGTGCTCAGCTCGCGCTTGGCGATGAGGTCGTTGAGGTACTCCTCGGACTCGCGCGCCAGCGTCAGCGAGGTGACGTTGATGCCCTTGCCGGCCGCGTACTCCATGAAGGCGCCCCAGCCGCCGCCCACCTCGAGCACGTGGTCGCCGGGCCGCAGGCGCAGCGCCTCGATCGCGTTGTCCATCTTGCGGGTCATCGCGTCCTCGAGCGGCTCGTCGTCGCGGACGAACAGGCCCTCGGTGTAGCAGCGGTGGCGCGTGTCGAGGAACGTGAGGAAGAAGTCGGATTCCCGGTCGTAGTGCGCCGAGATCGAGCGGCGGTCGTGCTCGGTCCTGCCCCGCAGCGCCATCGGGGCGAAGCGGGCCAGCCACGCGATCGGGTGGAAGTCCGGGAAGAACTTGCGCATGGCCAGCACGGCCATGACGTCGCCCTCGACGTCGAGGTGGCCGCGCAGGTACGCGACCGCGACCTGGAGCTGGTCGAGGGAGGCCAGTGCCTTGGCGCCGACCGTGTCGAGGACGGTGATGGTGAAGGCCGGCGCGCCCGTGCCGAACACGTGCGTGGACCCGTCCGCGCCGGCGAGCGCGAAGGGCGTCGCCGGCCGGCTGGCGAAGTAGGTGCGGTAGCGCGCCTCCACGGCGCGTACCAGCCGAGGAGAAAGATCAGCCATAGCTCCACGGTATCGATGACGTTGCCCGGGATCCAGCAAGTCGCGTGTCCCGTGAATGGCGGCTGAATGTCAGGTGGGTGTCGCCGCCCCCGGGCAAAACGGGTCGCGCCGGCCGATAGCATCAACTCATCAGCGTTTCCCCGACTAAGGAGATCATCGTGTCCGCACCTCGTACATCCGTGCCCGTGGTCGACCCCGTCGTCGTCCCGGCCGGTACGACGGCGGCGGACGCGGTCGCGGCGGCCGGCCTGCCCGTCAACGGACCGAAGGCGGTCGTGGTGGTCCGCGACTCCTCCGGGCGGCTGCGCGACCTCGACTGGGTGCCTGAGTTCGAGGAGTCCGTCGAGCCGGTGAGCATCGACTCGCCCGACGGGCTGAACGTGCTGCGCCACTCCACCGCGCATGTGCTCGCCCAGGCCGTGCAGGACGTGTTTCCCGAGGCCAAGCTCGGCATCGGCCCGCCCATCGAGAGCGGCTTCTACTACGACTTCGGCGTGCCCAAGCCGTTCCACCCGGACGACCTCGACAAGCTCGAGAAGCGCATGCAGGAGATCATCAAGTCGGGTCAGACCTTCCGGCGCCGTCGTTTCGGCTCGCTGGAGGAGGCCAAGGCCGAGCTGGCCGACGAGCCGTTCAAGCTCGAACTGGTCGACATCAAGGGTGACGTGGACTCGTCCGAGGTGATGGAGGTCGGCGGCGGCGAGCTGACCATCTACGACAATCTCTCCAGGGACGGCGAGCGCTGCTGGGGCGACCTGTGCCGGGGCCCGCACCTGCCGAACACCCGCCTGATCGGCGCGTTCAAGCTCATGCGGATCGCCGCGGCCTACTGGCGGGGTTCGGAGAAGAATCCGCAGCTGCAGCGCATCTACGGCACCGCGTGGCCGACCCGCGACCAGCTCAAGGACTACCTGAAGCTGTTGGAGGAGGCGGCCCGCCGCGACCACCGCAAGCTGGGCAGCGACCTCGACCTGTTCTCCTTCCCCGACGAGCTGGGTTCCGGCCTGGCCGTGTTCCACCCCAAGGGTGGCGTGATCAAGCGGGAGATGGAGGACTACGTCCGTCGCCGGCACATCGAGGAGGGCTTCCAGTACGTCGGGACCCCGCACATCTCCAAGGAAGGCCTCTTCCACACCTCGGGTCACCTGCCGTACTACGCCGACACCATGTTCCCGCCCATGGAGTTCGAGGGCGCGAACTACTACCTCAAGGCCATGAACTGCCCCATGCACAACCTGATCTTCCGGTCGCGGGGGCGGTCCTACCGGGAGCTGCCGCTGCGGCTGTTCGAGTTCGGGTCGGTCTACCGGTACGAGAAGTCCGGCGTGGTGCACGGGCTGACCCGGGTGCGCGGGCTCACCCAGGACGACTCCCACTCGTACTGCACCCCGGAGCAGGCCGGCGCCGAGGTGCGTCACCTGCTCAACTTCGTGCTGAGCCTGCTGCGCGACTTCGGCATGGACGACTACTACCTGGAACTGTCCACCCGCGACGACTCCAAGCCGGATAAGTTCGTCGGCTCGGACGCCGACTGGGCGACCGCCACCGCCGTCCTGGAGGAGGTCGCGCGCGAGTCCGGCCTAGAGCTGGTCGCCGACCCGGGCGGAGCCGCGTTCTACGGCCCGAAGATCTCCGTGCAGGCCCGCGACGCCATCGGCCGCACGTGGCAGATGTCGACCATCCAGTACGACTTCAACCAGCCCAAGGGTTTCGGGCTGGAGTACCAGGCGGCCGACGGCACCCGCCAGCAGCCGGTGATGATCCACTCGGCGAAGTTCGGTTCGATCGAGCGCTTCTTCGGCGTGCTCACCGAGCACTACGCGGGCGCCTTCCCGGCGTGGCTCGCGCCCGTGCAGGTCGTCGGCATCCCGATCCGGGACGACCACGCCGGCTATCTGGCGGAGTTCGTCGCGAAGCTGCGGGCCGAGGGCATCCGGGCCGAGGTCGACTACTCCGACGACCGGATGCAGAAGAAGATCCGCACCGCGCAGCAGCAGAAGATCCCGTTCATGGCGATCGCGGGCGACGACGACGTCTCGGGCGGCACGGTGTCCTTCCGCTACCGCGACGGCTCCCAGCGCAACGGCGTACCGGTCGACGAGGCCGTCGCGCACGTCGCCGAGATCGTCCGGTCCCGCACGAATGTGAGTCCGTCGGCTGCCTGACGCTTGATGGGCAGGAGTTGATATTGCCGCTACCGTTCCGGCCATGATCGAACCACGGCCGGAACGGTCGGCGGCGCCCTGGATCGAGTGGCCGGTGCGCATCATCGCGCTCGCCGTCGTGGTGCCACTGCGGGTGGCGTGGGAGTTCCTCGTCCTGTCAGGACGGTTCCTGCACCGGTACGTCGTCGCGCCGGTCGGCTGGTTCCTCGACAGGGTGATCTGGCGGCCACTGGTCTGGTTCGCGGTGAACGTGATCTGGCGGCCGGCCGTCTGGGTCGCCGTCCAGGTGGTGTGGCGTCCGCTGGTGTGGGTAGCGGTCAACGTCGTGTGGCGGCCGCTGACGTGGGCGGCCGTGCATCTGGTCTGGCAGCCGTTGTGCTGGGCGGCGGTGCACCTGGTGTGGCAGCCACTGACCTGGGCGGCGGTGCACCTGATCTGGCGGCCGTTGACCTGGGCGGCCCGGTATCTCGTCTGGCGGCCGCTGCGCTGGACGATCATCAACCTCGTCCTGTGGCCGCTCGTGTGGATCGCGGTCCGGGTCGTCCGGCCGGCGGTCGTCGCCGTGGCCCGTTTCGTCTCCTGGCTGCTCACCCGGACCGGACGCGGCGTGTGGCCGGTGCTCGCTCTGCTGGGACGCGCGTCGCGCTTCGTCGGGGGACTCCTCGTCGCGTACGTGCTGCGCCCGCTCGGCTGGCTCGTGCGCCACCTGGTCCTGCTGCCCGTGAAGTGGCTGTTCGTCGGCCTGTGGTGGCTCATCAAGGGCCTCGGCCGGGTGCTCGTGATCGTGGTGGTCGCCTTCGGTCGGGGCGTCGCGGCCGGCTGGCGGTGGACGGGTCGGGCCCTCGCGGCGGTCGGTCGTGCCATCGCGGCCCTCGGCCGAGGGCTCGGTTGGCTGGCCGCGGCGGTGTGGCGGTCGGCGCTGCGCCCGGTCGTCGCGTTCGTCGGCCGGATCCTGCTGCTGCTCGGCAAAATCGTCATCGGGGCGTTCGTCGGCGCGTGGTGGCTCGTCGGGGTGCTCGGCCGGTTCGTCTACCGGTACGCGCTGCGACCCGTCGGGCTCGGCGTCGCGTGGGCGTGGCGCCACTCGGCCGTACCCCTGTGGCGCGCCGTCGTCTGGGCCTGGCGGCACACGGTCGTCCCGGTCGCCCGCGGCGTGGCCGCCGCGGCGGCGGCATCCTGGCGCTGGTCGCGCGAGTCGGTCTTCCAACCGGCCGCCCGCACGGCCCGCTCCGTACGCGCGGCGGTCCGTTCGGCCTTCGGCCGCTCCTGACGGGCGGGCGGCGGACGGCAGCGGGCCTCGGCAGGGTCGCCGGCGGACCCGTAGGATCGGCGGCGTGGGCAGCGACGACGTGCAGGACGAACCCGTAGCACCGGGCGAATCGGACGGACTGGACCGGCTCTGGACGCCGCACCGGATGGCGTACGTCACCGGCGCCGACCGCCCCGCGGAGGGGTACGAGCGCCCGACCGGGTGCCCGTTCTGCCTGGCCCCGGGCCGGCCCGAGGACGAGGGCCTGGTCGTGGCCCGGGGCGAGCACGTGTTCGCGGTGCTCAACCTCTACCCGTACAACCCGGGGCACCTGATGGTGTGCCCGTACCGGCACGTGGCCGACTACCCGGACCTCGACGAGGGCGAGACCGTGGAGCTGGCCCGGTTCACGCAGACCGCCATGCGGGTGATCCGCGGCGCCAGTGGCGCGCACGGGTTCAACCTCGGCATGAACCAGGGCTCGGTGGCGGGCGCCGGCATCGCCGCCCACCTGCACCAGCATGTGGTGCCGAGGTGGGGCGGCGACACGAACTTCATGCCGGTGGTCGGGCGCACCAAGGTGCTGCCCCAGCTGCTGGCTGACACCCGTACCCTGCTGGCGAAGGTGTGGGCGGACCTGGCCCCCTGAGGCAGGCCTCGGCCTACAGCCAGTCCTTGCGCTTGAAGATCGCGTACAGGGCGGCGGAGGTGGCGAGGACGACGATCATCGAGGCCCAGAACCCGACGGTCTCCCCGTAGCCGGGGTACGGCACGTTCATGCCGTAGAAGCCGGTGACCGCCGTGGGTACCGCGATGATGGCCGCCCAGCTCGTCACCTGCTTCATGACCACGTTGAGCCGGTTGCCGCGCAGGGTCAGCTGGGTGTCGAGGATGGTCGCCACGAAGTCGCGCAGCGAGTCGGTCCACTCCACGGCACGCAGCATGTGGTCGTACACGTCCTGGTAGAAGGGGTACAGGCCGGTGCGGTCGTCCTCGTCGTGGTGGCGCAGCACCGCGTTGACGACCTCGCGCATGGGCAGGACGACCCGGCGCAGCACGAGCAGGCTCTTGCGCAGCTCGAAGGTCCGTCGCTGCACCGCGCGCTGGGTGTTGCCCTCGTCGAACAGCCGGTCCTCGAGCTTCTCCAGCTCCTGATCCAGCGCGAGCGCCGCGTCCATGTGCGTGTCGACCACGTAGTCGAGCAGCCCGTGCAGCAGGAAGGCCACCCCGAAGCGGGCCAGGTCGGGCTGGTCGTCCCAGCGCCGGACCACCTCGTCGATGTCGAACGCGTCGTCGCGGCGCACGGTCACCAGGGCGTTGGACGTGAGGAACGCGACGACCTGATGGCTGGCGATCTCGGCGTTGTCGACATCGAACGTCACCGCGTACGCCGCGAGCAACCGGTGATTCTCGTAGTGGACGAGCTTGGGGCGCTGCTGTTCGGTCAGCGCCCCCTCGATGGCGAGCGAGTGCAGGCCGAGCTCCTCGCGGACCGTGGCCAGTTCCTCCTGGGTGGGAGCGCACAGGTCGAACCAGACGAGCGCGCCCTCGACCGCGAGCCGGTCGGAGACCTCCCGGATCGGGAAGCCCTCGTCGACCAGCTGGCCGTCGCGGTAGAAGCGGGTTCGCGGCATGACCGACCCTCACTCTGCCCGACCCCGGCACCCGCCACACGCCGGCGGGTGCCGGAGAAGTCCGTCAGTGCCCGTGCGCCGCCGCGTGTTCCTTGCGTACCTGCTCGGCGAGGTTGCCGGGCATGGGCTCGTACCGGGCGAAGGCGCGGCCGAACGTACCCGCGCCGGACGTCATGGCGCGCAGCTCCACGGCGTAGCGGACCAGCTCCGTGGCCGGGACCTCGGCCCGCACGACCGCGCGGTCGGCGTCGTTCTCGGTGCCGAGCACCCGCCCGCGCCGCCCCGCCAGGTCACTCATGATCGCGCCGACGTACTGGTCGGGCACCCGGATCTCCACCTCGTCGACCGGTTCGAGCAGCTGCACGGACGCCTTCTCGGCCGCCTCACGCAGGGCGAGCGCGCCCGCGGTCTGGAACGCGGCGTCCGAGGAGTCCACGCTGTGGGCCTTGCCGTCGAAGAGGGTCACCCGGATGTCGACCACCTGGTGGCCGGCGACCAGGCCGCGCTCCATCTGCGCGCGTACGCCCTTCTCCACGGACGGGATGTAGTTGTTGGGCACCGCGCCGCCCACGACGCGGTCGACGAACTCGAACCCGCTGCCGCGCGGCAACGGCTCGACCTCGATGTCACAGACCGCGTACTGGCCGTGCCCGCCGGACTGCTTGACGTGGCGCCCGTGGCCCTTGGACGGGCCGCCGAACGTCTCCCGCAACGCGACCTTCACCGGCTCGGTGTCCAGGTCGACCCCGCCCGCGCGCAGCCGGTCCAGCAGCACGTCGGCGTGCGCCTCGCCCATGCACCAGAGCACGAGCTGATGGGTCTCGGGGTTGCGTTCCAGGCGCAGGGTCGGGTCGCCGGCGACGAGCCGGCTGAGGTTCTTGGCGAGCGCGTCCTCGTCGGAGCGGGTCTTGGCGACCACGGCCACGGGCAGCAGCGGCTCGGGCATGTCCCAGGGCGCGATCAGCAGCGGGCGGTCCTTGCGCGAGACCGTGTCGCCCGTCTCCGCCGTGCCCGACTTCGTGATGGCGCAGATGTCGCCGGCCACGCAGAGCGGCACCTCGCGCACCTGCGCGCCCAGGGGGGAGTACAGGTGGGCGACGCGCTCGTCGGCGTCGTGGTCGGGGTGGCCGCGCTCCTGCATGCCGTGGCCGGCCACGTGCACGGTGGTGTCGGGGCGCAGGGTGCCCGAGAAGACGCGCACCAGCGAGATGCGGCCCACGAACGGGTCGATGGTGGTCTTGACGACCTCGGCCACGAGCGGGCCGTCGGGGTCGCAGGTGAGCGGCTCCTGCGGGCTGCCGTCGAGGCTCTCGACGGCGGGCAGCTCGTGCTCGCCGGGCGTCGGGAACGCGCTCGTGAGCAGCTCCAGCAGCACGTCGAGGCCCACGCCCGTCTCGGCGCAGACCGGGATGACCGGGTAGAAGTGGCCCCGGGCCACGGCCTTCTCCAGGTCCTCGACCACGGTGGCGGTGTCGATGTCCTCGCCGGCCAGGTACCGGTCCATGAGGCTCTCGTCCTCGCTCTCCGCGATGATCCCCTCGAGCAGTTCGTTGCGGGCGTCCACGATGGCGGGCAGGTGCTCGGGGTCCGGGTCGCGCACGGCCGCCGGGTGCCCGTCCGAATAGTCGTGCACGCGCTGGCTGATCAGGCCGAGCAGGCCCACCACGGACTCGCCGTCGTCGCCGAGCATCGGCAGGTAGAGCGGCAGGACGTTGTCGCCGAACACCTCCTGGCACTGCTCGACCGCGCGGTCCACATCGGCGCGGGGGTGGTCGAGGCGGGTGATCGCCACCGCGCGCGGCATGCCCACGGCCGCGCACTCCTCCCACAGCGCGCCGGTGGCGGCGTCCATGCCGTCCGCGGCGCAGACGACGAACAGGGCCGCGTCGGCGGCGCGCAGGCCGGCGCGCAGCTCCCCGACGAAGTCGGCGTAGCCCGGCGTGTCGAGCAGGTTCACCTTGATGCCGTCGTGCATCAGCGGCGCGCAGGCCAGGCTGACCGAGCGCTGCTGTTTGACCGCCGCCGGGTCCGTGTCGCAGACCGTGGTGCCCTCGGCCACCGAGCCGGCCCGGCTGATCGTGCCGGTGGCCGCGAGAAGGGCCTCCACGAGCGTCGTCTTGCCCGCCCCGGAGTGCCCCACGAGCACCACGTTTCGCACCTTGCTGGGCGAATCCACCACCGGCGCCGGGCCGGTGACCCCTTTCTCCGCCGCCTTCTGCGCCATCGCAGCCCCTCCTCTGGTGTGACTCAGGTCACCGACGACCCTGGATAAATCCCACACCCGTAACCTCTCAGACACAACCCCGACGCGCCTGGGCCACCCGGAAGGCCGGACCGGGCCGATTGGCCCGGTGCCGATAAGGTGAGACCGCCATGGCGAAGATCCTCAGCACCTTCAAGGGCGGCGCGCGCGCCGCGTTCGATCCCATCGGGCGGGCACTGGTCCGGGCCGGCATCTCGCCGGACGCGGTGACCGTCGCCGGTACCGCCGGCGTCGTCGCCGTCTCGGTGATCTTCGCAGGGCGTGGACAGCTGCTCATCGCCACCCTGGCCATCACCGCGTTCGCGCTGCTCGACGTGGTCGACGGGGCGATGGCCCGGGCCCGGGGCCACAGCACCAGATTCGGCGGCGTCCTCGACTCCACCATGGACCGGGTCGCCGACGGCGCGGTCTTCGGCGCGCTCGCCTGGTGGCTCGGCCACACCGGACAGGGCGTGCTGGCCGGGGTCACCATCTTCTGCCTGGCCGGCGGCCAGGTGGTCTCCTACGTCAAGGCCCGCGCCGAGGCGGCCGGGCTGCGCTGCGACGTCGGCATCGCCGAGCGCCTGGAGCGGCTCGTCCTGCTCGGCATCGGCGGCATCCTGCACGGCGCCGGGGTCAGCTGGGGCCTGGGCGCCGCCCTGTGGCTGCTCGCCCTCCTCACCGCGGTCACCATCACCCAGCGCCTCCTGTACGTCCGAAGGCAGGACCGGGCCGCGGTGGCCCCGTGAGCGGGCGTCAACGAGCCAACCAGCGGCGCGGTGCCGGCCCGCGCCGGCGGGCCGCGGAGGTGACGGCGTGAACGGCAGGGTCACGGACATGGCGTTCGCGGCCGGGTGGCGGATCGTGCGCGCCCTGCCGCTACCGGTCGCCCGGGCCGTGTTCCGGACCGCCGCCGACCGCGCCGCCCGCAAACGCGGACCGGGCGTGCAGCGCCTCGCGGGCAACCTGCGCCGCGTCGTCGGCCCGGACATGCCCGCCGCCGAGTTCGACCTCCTGGTCCGCGACGCGGTCCGCTCCTACGCCCGGTACTGGCTGGAGGCGTTCCGGCTGCCGTCCACCACGCACGCGCAGCGGATGAACTTCCGGCTGGCCGGCGCCGAGCGGCTGCGCGAGGCGCACGAGGCCGGCACGGGCGCCATCGCGGCCCTGTCGCACTCCGGCAACTGGGACGCCGCCGGGGCCTGGCTGGTCGGCGGCGGCACGCCCCTGACGACGGTGGCCGAGCGGCTCAAGCCCGAGTCGGTCTACCGGCGGTTCGTGGCGTTCCGCGAGTCGCTCGGCATGGAGATCCTGCCGCTCACCGGCGGCGACCGGCCCGTCCTCGACGAGCTCGCCGACCGCCTCGCCAAGGCCCACATCGTGGCGCTGCTCGCCGACCGGGACCTGTCGCGGCGCGGCGTGGAGGTGACGTTCTTCGGCGGGCGTACGCGCATGCCGGCCGGGCCGGCCCTGCTCGCCATCCGCACGGGCGCGCCGCTGTTCGTCGTCCCGCTGTGGTACGAGCCCGACGCCCCCTGCGGCGAGGTCATCGGCCCGCTGGAGGTGCCCGACCCGGCCAGCGGCCCGCTCGACGTCCGCGTGAAGGCGCTGACCCAACGGATCGCGGACGAGTTCGCGACCGCCATCGCGCGCCACCCGAGCGATTGGCACATGATGCAGAAGCTCTGGCTCGACGAGCCCGCATCCTGAGGGGGTGCACATGCGCGTGGGCATCGTCTGCCCGTACTCGTTCGAGGTGCCCGGCGGGGTCCAGAACCACGTCCGCGACCTCGCCGAGACACTCATCGCCATGGGCCACGAGGTGAGCGTGCTCGCCCCGGCCGATGAGGACGACCCGCACCCGGCCTACGTCGTGCCGGCCGGCCGGGCGGTACCCGTGCCGTACAACGGGTCGGTGGCGCGGCTGTCGTTCGGCCCGATCTCGGCCGCCCGGGTGCGGCGCTGGCTCGCGGCCGGCGACTTCGACGTGATCCACGTGCACGAGCCGTTCACCCCGAGCCTGTCCATGCTCGCCGCCGTGGCCGCCAAGCAGCCGGTGGTGGCGACCTTCCACACCGCGATGACGCGCTCGCGCGCGTTGAGCGCCGCCTCCGGCGTGCTCCAGCTCGTACTGGAGAAGATCACCGCGCGGATCGCGGTGAGCTCGTTGGCCCGCAGGGTCCAGGTGGAACACCTCGGCGGCGGGGCGTGGGAGATCCCCAACGGCGTGGCCGTGGCCAAGTACGTCGACGCGCCTCCGCTGCCCGGCTGGCCCGGCGAGGGTGGGGCCCTGGGCTTCCTCGGCCGCTTCACGGAGCCCCGCAAGGGTTTCCCGGTGCTGCTGGACGCGTTCGGCCGGCTCACCGACGACCGGCCCGGCCTGCGCCTGCTGGTCGCCGGCCCAGGCGACCCCGAGGAGCTCACCGAGGACGTGCCGGCCGACGTCCTGTCGCGCATCACCTTCCTCGGCAAGGTCTCCGAGGAGGAGAAGGCGCGCATGCTGCGCAGCGTCGATGTGTACGTCGCGCCGAACACCGGCGGCGAGTCCTTCGGCATGATCCTCACGGAGGCGATGGCCGCCGGCGCGGCCGTCGTGGCCAGCGACCTGGACGCGTTCCGCCGGGTGCTCGACGGCGGCCGCGCCGGGCGGCTGTTCGACAACGGCGACGCCGACGACCTGGCCCGCGCCATCGCCGACCTGCTCGACGACCCGGCCGCCCGGGCCGCCCAGGTGGCGCGCGCCCGGGCCGTCGTGGCGACCTACGACTGGCCCGTCGTGGCCGAGCGGGTGCTGGAGGTCTACGCCAGCGCCATCGAGGCCACGCCCGCCGAGGACCTCCACATCTGGGGCGGGTCGGACGCCTGAGCGGCGCCACGATTACCATGCGCCCGATGTGGTGGGTGGTGGCGGTGGTGACCGCGGTGGTCCTGGTGGCCACCTATGTGACGTGGACGGCGGGCCGGGTGGACCGCCTGCACGCGCGTGCCGCGGCCGCGCACTCCGCCCTGGATGCCGCGCTCGTGCGGCGGGCCGCGGCCGCCATCGAACTGGGGGAGCGGGCCGGCCTGCCGGACCTGCCGGTCACCGCCAAGGCGGCGATCACGGCGCGGGCCGACGAGCGCGAACTGGCCGAGAACGATCTCACCCGGGCCCTGCGGGCGGTGCCGGCCACGCCGGAGATCAGTGAGACGTTGCGCACGGCTTCGGCGGCCAGCCGCCGCGTCGCGCTCGCCCGCCAGGTGCACAGCGATCTGGTACGCGACGCCCGCGCGATCCGCCGCCGCCCCCTGATCCGGGTGCTGCGCCTGTGCCGGAAGCACCCCGAACCGCGCTTCTTCGACATCGATGATCCGACCCTGGAGATCGCCGACGAAAGGTGACGACGTGTCGGCTTCCGGGCGGGCCGGGCGGCACTCTGCCCCGTTCGGTGACCGACCGGCTGCGCGTACCATGAGGCTTGTTCATCCAGCGCGCCCTGAGGAGCTGCGACGCCGTGTCCGAGCACACCACGCCGACCCAGAACACCGCCGACACCTCGACCGCCCCGGTCATCGGGAGCGCCCGCGTCAAGCGCGGCATGGCCGAGATGCTCAAGGGCGGCGTCATCATGGACGTCGTCACGCCGGAGCAGGCCAAGATCGCTGAGGACGCCGGTGCGGTCGCCGTCATGGCGCTGGAGCGCGTCCCCGCCGACATCCGCGCCCAGGGCGGCGTCTCGCGGATGTCCGACCCCGACATGATCGACGGCATCATCAACGCCGTGTCGATCCCGGTGATGGCCAAGGCCCGCATCGGCCACTTCGTCGAGGCCCAGGTCCTGCAGGCGCTCGGCGTCGACTACGTCGACGAGTCCGAGGTGCTCACCCCGGCCGACTTCGAGCACCACATCGACAAGTGGGCGTTCACGGTGCCGTTCGTGTGCGGCGCCACCAACCTCGGCGAGGCGCTGCGCCGCATCAACGAGGGCGCCGCCATGATCCGCTCGAAGGGCGAGGCGGGCACGGGCGACGTGTCCAACGCCACCACCCACATGCGCAGGATCCGCGCCGAGATCGCCAAACTGCGGTCGCTGCCCGAGGACGAGCTCTACGTCGCGGCCAAGGACCTCCAGGCGCCGTACGAGCTGGTCAAGGAGATCGCGGCCACCGGCAAGCTGCCGGTCGTGCTGTTCACCGCGGGCGGCATCGCCACCCCGGCCGACGCCGCGATGATGATGCAGCTCGGCGCCGAGGGCGTCTTCGTGGGCTCCGGCATCTTCAAGTCCGGCAACCCCGCCCAGCGGGCCGCCGCGATCGTGAAGGCCACCACCTTCTACGACGACCCGGACGTGCTCGCCAAGGTCTCCCGGGGCCTGGGCGAGGCCATGGTCGGCATCAACGTCGACGAGATCCCGCAGCCGCACCGCCTCGCCGAGCGCGGGTGGTGACCGGGGACCTCGTCGTGGGGGTGCTCGCCCTGCAGGGTGACGTCCGCGAGCACCTGCACGCCCTCGCCGAGGCCGACGCGCTGGCCCGCCCGGTGCGCCGGCCGGAGGAACTCGACACGGTCGACGCACTCGTCATCCCCGGCGGCGAATCGACCACGATCTCGAAGCTGGCCGTCGAGTTCGGGCTGCTGGAGCCGATCCGCAAGCGCATCGCCGGCGGCATGCCGGTCTACGGTTCCTGCGCCGGCATGATCATGCTGGCGGCCGAGGTGCTCGACGGGCGAGCTGACCAGCACACCTTCGGCGGCATCGACATGACCGTGCGGCGCAACGCGTTCGGTCGGCAGGTCGACTCCTTCGAGGCCGGGGTGTCCATCGACGGCATCGACGGCCCGCCGTTCCATGCGGTGTTCATCCGCGCTCCCTGGGTCGAGCGGGTCGGCGACGACGCCACGGTGCTGGCCCGCGTCGATGAGGGCCCGGCGGCGGGTAGGATCGTCGCCGTACGCCAGCGGCACCTGCTCGCCACCGCGTTCCACCCCGAGCTGACCGGGGATCTCCGAGTGCACCGGCACTTCGTGGAGATGGCGCGAGCGGCGCGGGCCGTGGACTAGACGACGACGGAGGACTCATGTCAGGCCACTCCAAATGGGCGACGACCAAGCACAAGAAGGCGGTCGTCGACGCCAAGCGGGGCAAGCTGTTCGCGCGCCTGATCAAGAACATCGAGGTGGCCGCCCGCACCGGCGGCGGTGACCCGGCCGGCAACCCGACGCTCTTCGACGCCATCCAGAAGGCCAAGAAGAACTCCGTCCCCAACGACAATATCGACCGCGCGGTCAAGCGGGGCTCCGGCCTTGAGGGCGGCGGGGCCGACTGGCAGACGATCATGTACGAGGGGTACGGCCCCAACGGCGTCGCCCTGCTGATCGAGTGCCTCACCGACAACCGCAACAGGGCCGCCACGGACGTCCGCGTCGCGCTGACCCGCAACGGGGGCTCGCTGGCCGACCCCGGCTCGGTGTCCTACATGTTCTCCCGCAAGGGCGTCGTGATCGTGCCCAAGGCCGGTTCGCTGACCGAGGACGACGTGCTCGGCGCGGTCCTCGACGCCGAGCCCGAGGAGGTCAACGACCTCGGCGAGGCATTCGAGGTGATCTCCGAGCCGACCAACCTCATCGCGATCCGCACGGCCCTGCAGGACGCCGGCATCGAGTACGAGTCGGCCGAGTCCTCCTTCGTGCCGAGCGTCAACGTCCCCCTCGACGAGGAGGGCGCCCGCAAGATCTTCAAGCTCATCGACGCCCTCGAGGACAGCGACGACGTCCAGAACGTCTTCGCCAACTTCGATGTCTCCGACGACGTCATGGCGCTCATCGACGCCTGACCGGTCACCGCCTCGCGGGTTGTGGATGGAAAGGGCCGCTATCGCGGCCAACGAATCCATAACCCCGGTGGCCGGCGCGACCGCCTAGACTTCGGCGCGTGTACCCGTCCGTGCCCGTCACCGTCGCGTCCCTCGTCGACGACCTGCGCGGGCTGGGCGTGCGGGCCGGGTCGACCCTGCTGTTGCACTCCTCGCTCAAGGGCATCGGCTTTGTCGTGGGCGGGCCGCAGGCCGTCGTGCACGCGCTGCTGGACGCGCTCGGGCCGGACGGCACGCTCGTCGTGCCCACGCACACTCCCGACAACACCGACCCCGCCGGCTGGCAGCACCCGCCGGTACCCGAGTCGTGGTGGGCGCCGATCCGGTCCTCGGCGCCGGGGTTCGACCCGGCGCTGACGCCGAGCCGGTGGATGGGCGTCCTCGCCGAGACCGTACGGACATGGCCGGGTGCCGTGCGCAGCGCCCATCCGTGCGTGTCCTTCGCGGCGCTCGGCCGCCACGCCGAGGAGATCACGGCCGGGCACCGGGTCGACGACGCGCTGGGGGAGACCTCTCCGCTCGGCGCGGTCTACCGGCTCGACGGGTCCGTACTGCTGCTGGGCTGCGGGCACGACTCGAACACGTCACTGCACCTGGCCGAGTGGCGCCAGCCCGACCCGCCGCGCGGGCACCGGGGGGCGGCCGTGCGCCGGCCCGACGGGAGCGCGGAGTGGGTGACGTGGGTCGATGTGCTCGAGAATGAGGAGGTCTTCGCCGATCTGGGCGCCGACCTTGAGGCGACCGGCGCGGTGACGGTCGGCCGGGTCGGACTGGCGACCGCACGCCTCATGTCCCAGCGGGTCGCCGTGGACTTCGCCACCAGATGGATCGCCTCCCACCAGCGATAACCGGGGAGGTGCCGGCGACTGCTCCCGCCGGCGATCCTGATCGGCCGCAGGCGTCCGGCAGGAGCACGTTCGTCAGCGGCCGATGTCCTCAAGGGGAGCTTCGGGGACAGCGGTGAGCTCACCACCATCCCCGAAGCGCGACGTCACCAGCCGCCGTAACCGCCGTAGCCGCCGAACCCGCCGTAGCCGCCGTACAGGCACGGGATGGGCCCCGGGTAGAAGCCGATGAACCCGCCACAGCCGCCGTACCCGCCGAAGCCGCCGTAACCGCCACAGCCGCCGAAGCCTCCGTAGCCGCCGAAGCCCCCGTACCCGCCGAAGCCGCCACAGCCGCCGGTCTTGACGGCCTGGGTCGCGCTGGCGACCTGGGCCGGCGCCGACGCCTGGCTGGAGGCCTGCGCGGGAGCGGCCGCCGCGCCCAGGAACAGCGCCACGCCCAACGCGGGAAGAATAAGTTTCCGTCGCATGAGTTCTCCTGTTTTCCCGAACTTTTTCCGTGAATTAGCTGAATGTCCTAATTCCGGCATGCGATATATAGCACCTATAGGTGGGATATGGGTGGTAATCGGCGTCCCGTCCTGGCGGGCGAGTCTGTGCCTACCAAGGGATCATGACGATGTCGGGCGGACCGGGGTGTCGTCGTCCGTGCGGGGGTGGGGGACCCTGCCCTGGGCCAGGAGGGCGTCGCGGATCTCCGTGAGGAGCTGGATCTCCTCGCTCGGCGCCGCCGGCGGCGGCTCCTCGCCCCGCTTGCGCCGCTCGGCGAGCTTGTTCATCGGCAGCACGACGAGGAAGTACAGCACCGCAGCGGTGATCAGGAAGCTGATCAGGGCGTTCAAGGCCAGGGCCCAGTCGAAGACCTGATCGTTGATCGTGAACCGACCCTTCTTGATCGGGTCCCCCTTGCCGAACACGCGGATGAGCGGCGTGACGAACGCGTCCGTGAACTTCGTCACCAGCGTGCTGAACGCGGCGCCGATGACGACACCGACCGCGAGGTCGATGACGTTGCCCCGCATGATGAAGTCGCGAAAACCCTTGAACACCAACAACTCCTTGCCTTCGACGGGGCGATCGCCCACCGCGTATCCGCTCCGTCGTGACCCTATGGGGTGATCCCAGCATGTGCCACTGCGTGCGGGTGGTCGGCGTCACGCGGCAACCGGTGACAGAATGCGTACCCGTGAAGACCTTCGACGACCTGTGGGGCGAGCTGACCGCCAAGGCGACCGAGGGCACGCCGGGTTCGGGCACCGTGGCGCTGCTCGCCAAGGGTGTGCACGGGGTCGGCAAGAAGGTGGTCGAGGAGGCCGCCGAGGCCTGGATGGCCGCTGAACACGAGGGCCCGGAGCGCGCCGCTGAGGAGATCGCCCAGCTGCTCTACCACGCCCAGGTGCTGATGATCGCCAGCAAGGTGGACATCAAGGACGTGTACCGACATCTGTGATGTCGTCCGCCCTGTCCGCCTCCCCGATCACCCTGAACAAGGAGCACCTGATGCTGCGTGTCGCCATTCCGAACAAGGGCGGCCTGGCGCCGGCCGCCACCGCCATGCTGCGCGAGGCGGGCTACCGCCAGCGCGCCGACGAGAAGGATCTGACCTGCCTCGACGCCGCCAACGAGGTCGAGTTCTTCTACCTGCGCCCCCGTGACATCGCCACCTACGTGGGCTCCGGCGACCTGGACCTGGGGATCACCGGCCGCGACCTGCTGGTCGACTCCGGCGCCGCCGCCGAGGAGGTCCTCGCGCTGGGCTTCGGCCCGTCCACATTCCGCTTCGCGGCGCCCCCCGGGCGCGCCCGGACGGTGGCCGACCTGGCCGGGGCGCGCGTCGCCACGGCGTACCCCGGGGTTGTCTCGAAGTTCTTCGCCGAGAACGGGATCGACGCCACTGTCGTCCGCCTCGACGGGGCGGTCGAGAACGCGGTCGGGCTGGGCGTGGCGGACGCGATCGCCGACGTGGTGGACACCGGGACGACGCTGCGGCGGGCGGGCCTGGAGCTGATCGGCGAGCCGCTGCTGCGCTCCGAGGCGATCCTCATCCGCCGGCTGGAGGCGCCGGCCAACGGGCCGGTCACCCAGCTCGTACGCCGCCTGCAGGGCGTACTGGTCGCCCGCAGGTACGTGATGCTCGCCTACGACGTGCGCGCGGACCTGCTGGAGGAGGCGACCAAGCTGACCCCCGGCATCGAGTCGCCGACCATCTCGCCGCTGCACCGGGAGGGCTGGGTGGCCGTGCAGGCGATGGTGATCCGCGCCGACGTCCACAAGATCATGGACGATCTGTACGAGGTGGGCGCGCGCGCCATCCTCGTCAACGACATCCTGGCCTGCCGGCTTTAGCGGAACCTGTCGGGGCGGCCGGTCACTCGCTCACCGTGCAGGTGACCTTGCCCTTGACGGTCTTGTCGACGAGCACCGTGGTCGACGACCGTACGGTCTGCCCGGGGTCGACGCTCGTGGCGAAGCCGATGCCCTGGCCCACCCGGGTGCCACCGGCGGTCTCGACGTCGAACCGCGGCGCGTAGGTGCGCTTGCGGGTGCCGGAGTTCGTGGCCTTCCAGCTGATCTCGACCGTGGCCAGGAAGTCGCTGGGCTTGAGCACGCAGCCGGTGATCTTCACGTCGGTCCTGACCGCGTTGAGTTCGGCGTTGATGTCCTCGACCGCCTCGGCGCCCGCCCGGGTGATCACGTAGGCCGCCGTGCCCGCGCCGCCGCCGCAGAACACGATGCCCGCGACAAGTCCGATGATCATGCCGCGTCTCGGTGCGCGCCGGGGCGGTGGTGCGGCGGGCAGGACGACATAGACGGGTGGCGCCACATAGCCCGACTGCTGGCCGTGCGGATGGGGGTAGCTCACGCCGGTGCGCTCCTCGCCGGAGGGATACCGGTCACTGTGCCACACCCGGGCGACGCGGGTGGCCGCGTGCCGGCTGGCTGCCCCGGCGCGCGGCCACCCGTGGTCAGTCGCTCAGCTTGCAGGTCACCGAGCCGGTGGCCGGCGCGTCGAGCAGGATCGTGGCCGTCTCCGTGCGCGTGTCGCCGGGCTGGAGCGCCCCGACGAAGCCGACGCCGTCACCGAGCCTGGTGCCGTCGGCGGACTCGGCCACGAACGTCGGCGCGTAGGTCCGCGAGATCGAGCCGGAGTTGGTCACCTTCCACGTGACCTTGACGGACGGCAGGTACCTGTCGTCCTCCACCACGCAGTCGACGATCGTGATGTCGGTCTTCTCGGCGTTCAGTTCGGCGTCGAGCGAGTCCTTGGCGCTCTTCGCGACGAACGCGACGCAGCCCGCGATGCCGCCGCAGACGAGCAGCAGCACGATGACGACGATCCCGATGATCAGGCCCCACCGCGTCTTCTTCGGTGGCGGGGCGACCGGGTAGCCGGGCTGCGGGGCGGGGTAACCCGGCGCCGCGTACCCGGGATAGCCGGCCGGGTAGCCCGGCGGTGCCTGCGGGGGTGGCGGGTAGCCCTGCGGAGAGGTGGGGTAGCCGGGCTGCGGGGCGGGGCTGCCGGGCGGCGGGTAGCCGTAACCCGGCTGCTGCGGGTCGTAGGGGTTGGTCAAGGGATGGGCTCCTCGGCGAGGTGTACGGAGGCGAGCCGCAACACTGTCCCACAGCACGGCCGTGCGCCGGGATCCCCGACGCCCGGCCGACCGGTCAGTCTTTGATCCCGCAGGTCACCGCGCCGGCGGTGCCCTTGTCGAGCCGCACCAGGGTCATGAAGACCCGGGCCTGGCCCGGCGGCAGGCCGGTCCTGGTGTCGCCGCCCTCGCCGAGCTTGTCGCCCTCGGCGTCCTGGACGACGAAGGTGGGCGAGTAGTCGCGCGGCGCCGACTCGGAGTTGCGCACCTCCCACGTCACCGTGACCGTGGGTACGGTCTGCCCGGGCAGCGTGGTGCAGGCGAGGACGATGATGTCGCGCTCCTCCGGGGTGAGCCGGTCGTCGTCGCCGCCGAACCCGGCGAGGGAATCGTCGCGGGTCGCGACGAGGGCGACACAGCCGACCACGCCGCCGCAGAGCAGCACCAGGCAGACCGCGATGATGGTGATGATCAGTCCCCACGGGGTCCGCTTCGGTGGCGGGACGTTCGGTACGGGATAGCCCGGCGGGTAGCCCGCGGCCGGGTTCGGGTGGCCCTGCGGCGGATAACCCTGGGGCTGGCCGGGGTAGTACCCCGGGGGCGGTGGATAGCCTTGGGGAGCGGGCGGGGGGTGGCCCGCGGGTGGATACCCGGGCTGCTGGTTCGGGTCCTGCGGCGTAGTCAACTCGGCTGGACTCCTCCGGGAGGTGGCGCTCGGCGATCGACCGACGTAACACTGTGCCACAACCGGACGCCCCGCCGGGGGCCGTTGATCAGGCCAGGAAGAGATAGGTGACCGTCACCGCGATGATCAGGCTCAGCCCGGCCGCGATGGCGGCCGGCAGCCAGGTGTGGGGCAGCGGCTGGCCGGTGCGCATCGCCCGCTGGACGCGCCACCAGCGGCGGTAACTGGTCGCCGCGACGATGAACGCCAGCATCGCGAAGGCCACGCCGAGGCCGAGACGCTGCGGGCGGGGCGCCAGGTCGGGGACGAGCTGCACGACGGCCACCCCGCCCGCGAGGAGCGCGATGGCGGTGCGGATCCAGGCCAGGAAGGTGCGCTCGTTGGCGAGGGAGAACCGGTAGTCCGGCTCCTCGCCCGCCCTGATGGGCGAACGCGGGTCGAATCGGCCGGATTCGGCGGGGGAGTCGGGCGGGGTGGTGACGGGCATGCCCCCATGATCGCCGGCCGGTGGATGGCCGCCGCAGGGGGGCGGGGCCGGAGGTGGCAGACTCGGCAGGCGTGAGCCAGGTCGAGACCCCGCACGTCGGGACACTTCCCGTGACCTTCCGCCCCCGGCGCGTGCGCAAGGTGTGTTACGCGCTGGCGGCCGTCGTGGTCGTCTTCTTCACGATCATCGGGATCCTGCTGACCGGACCGATGGAGGGCGGCCGCGGCGTCTTCACGACGGCGGACCAGGTGGCCATGGTGGCGCTGGGGGTCCTCGGCGCCCTGGGGGTGCTGGCGTTCGCCCGGCCCCGCGTGATCGCCGACGCCGAGCGGGTGCGCATCCGCAACGTCGTGGGCGGGTACGACCTGCCGTGGTCCGTGGTGCGCGGGGTGCGGTTCACCACGGGCAACCCGTGGGTGACCCTGGAGCTGGCCGACGACGAGGTGGTGGCGATCATGGCGGTCCAGGCCGTGGACAAGGAGTACGCCATCCACGCCGCCCGCACGCTGCGCACCCTGCTGAATCAGAGCCGGTCACTTGACGCGGCGACGGATTCGAAGTAGGCGCGGGGCACCTGATACACTTTTGGTGTAGACCGTGCCGGGACGTGTCCCGGCTCTCCAAGTGGAGCGCCCGCTCCCACCCGAGCCGCCGCAGAGGCAGCCGGGTCGGTCACCTGAGCCGGTGATGCCGGCGAGGGTTGGCGCGTCATTGTGCGCGCGACCGGTCGAGCGGGCCCTGGCATGCGCCGGGGCCCTTCGTGTCAGGGCATTTCACCTGGGGATCCTCCGCGAGGCGGGGCGGCTGCGCAGGCGGCGGCGCGAGGTGTGTCGCCGTGAGGACGGACCTAGGAGGCCCCATCAGCGTCGAGCCACGCGTCAATGACCAGATCCGTGCCCGTGAGGTCCGCCTGGTCGGCCCCGAGGGTGAGCAGGTGGGCATCGTGCCCATCGAGCGAGCGCTCCAGTTGGCCGCGGACGTGGATCTGGATCTGGTCGAGGTTGCGCCCATGGCGCGCCCACCGGTGTGCAAGCTCATGGACTTTGGCAAGTTCAAGTACGAGAGCGCACTGAAGGCGCGAGAAGCCCGGCGCAACCAGCAGCAGACCGTCATCAAGGAAATGAAGCTCCGCCCCAAGATCGACTCGCACGACTACGAGACCAAGAAGGGTCACGTCGTACGGTTCCTGAAGGCGGGCGACAAGGTCAAGGTGACGATCATGTTCCGCGGCCGCGAGCAGAGCCGCCCGGAGCTGGGTCGCCGGCTTCTGGACAGGCTGTCGCAGGAGGTCGCTGACCTGGGGTTTGTCGAGGCCGCTCCGAAGCAGGACGGTCGTAATATGATCATGGTTATCGCTCCGCACCGCTCTCTCAAGGTGGCTGCGCGTGGGGCCAAGCCGGGCGCCGAAGGCGTCGAGGGCGAGGTCGCGCCGGCCGAGGTGGCGGCGAGCAACGGTACGGGCGAATAGGGGAGAACCTTTCGATGCCGAAGATGAAGAGCCACACCGGCATGGGCAAGCGGGTCAAGGTGACCGGCTCCGGCAAGATCGTGGGTGAGCAGGCCGGCAAGCGCCACCTGCTGGAGGGCAAGACCTCCCGGCGCACGCGCCGCCTCACCGGCACGGTCGAGATGTCCGCTGTGGACACCAAGCGCATCAAGAAGCTGTTGGGCCGCTGACGCGCGGCACGGCGGTCCCGCCCCCGGGACCGACCCATCGATGACAAGTTGACCGGCCCGAGCGGGCCGGTCGTTGACGAGGAGTGACAACGTGGCACGCGTCAAGCGGGCAGTCAACGCCCAGAAGAAGCGTCGTACCGTCCTCGAGGGCGCCGCCGGTTACCGCGGCCAGCGCTCTCGCCTGTACCGCAAGGCCAAGGAGCAGATGCTCCACAGCATGCAGTACGCGTACCGGGACCGCCGCGACCGCAAGGGCGACTTCCGCCAGCTGTGGATCACGCGCATCAACGCCGCCGCGCGCGCGAACGGCATGACCTACAACCGCCTCATCCAGGGCCTGCGCCTGGCGGGCATCGAGGTCGACCGCAAGATCCTGGCCGAGCTGGCCGTTAACGACGCGGCCGCCTTCGCCGGCCTCGTCGAGGCGGCCCGCGCCGCCATCCCGGCCGCCGACGCGGCCGCCTGACCGACGTCAGGATGCGACAACCACGACCCGGGGACGGTCTGTTCACCGAACGGACCCCCCGGGTCGTTGCTGCCCGCAAGCTTCAGCGGCGCAAGGACCGCGACGCGACGCGGCGTTTTCTCGCCGAGGGACCCCAGGCGGTACGCGAGGCGTTGCGCGCCGACACCGCCTCCCCGGTGACCGCCGGCGCGACCCGGCCCCACGGCGGCGGGTCGCCACGCGGCCGGGTCGTCGAGGTGTTCGCCACCCCGGACGCCGCCGAGCGCTACGCCGACCTCGTCGCCGAGGCGCCGGCCGTCTCCATCGTCACCGACGCCGCCATGGCGTCGCTGGCCGAGACGGTCCACCCGCAGGGCCTCGTCGCCGTCTGCGACTTCCTCGACGTCTCCCTGCATGACGCGCTGCGCGGCGAGCCGCGCCTGGTCGTCGTGCTCGCCGGCATCGCCGACCCCGGCAACGCCGGCACCGTCCTGCGCACCGCAGACGCGGCCGGCGCGGCCGCCGTGGTCTTCCCGGACGACACCGTCGACCCGTACAACGGCAAGTGCGTGCGGGCGTCGGCCGGCAGCCTCTTCCACGTCGACGTGGTGCGCGGCGGGGACACCCTGGCCACCGTCGGGCTGCTGCGCGAGGCTGGGCTGCGGGTGCTGGCCGCGGACGCCTACGGCGCTCACGACCTCGAGGAGTACGCCGACACGGGCGCGCTGTCGGCGCGTACCGCCTGGGTTTTCGGCGCCGAGGCCCACGGCCTCGCGCCGGCGGTCGCCGGGGCCGCCGACGCGCGCGTCAAGGTGCCCATCCACGGCCGCGCGGAGAGCCTCAACCTCGCCGCCGCGGCGGCCGTGTGCCTGTATGCTTCTGCCAGAGCCCTGAGTCGAGAGTGATCCTCATGATGCGCATCCACTCGTTTATGCGGCCCGCCGGTGGCGGGCAGCGGGGCTGACGCGTCTTTCCCTCCCCTGACTGACCTTCCCGCACCGGCGGGCAACGGCTGAGCCGTGCGTCCGTACTATGTGTCGGTTGCCTCCCGGAGGACAGTCATGACGTACCGAAACGACCCGTACGACCCGAAACAGGTCGCGCTGCTCGACCAGAGCGCCCTCGACGACGCGATCGCGCAGGCCGAGAAGGCGTTCGCCGAGGCGGGCGACCTCGACGCGCTCGGCGGCATCCGCCATCAACACCTCGGCGACCGGGCTCCCGTGTCGCTGGCCCGCCGCGAGATCGGCGCCCTGCCGCCGCACGCCAAGGCCGACGCGGGTGCGCGCGTGAACGCCGCCCGCGCGGCGATCGAGGCCACGTTCCGGGCCCGCCACGCGCAACTGGCCGAGGAGCAGGCCCGCCGGGTCCTCGTCGAGGAGACCGTCGACGTCACGCTGCCCACCGGCCGGCGTCCGCGCGGCGCGCGCCACCCGCTCACCACGCTGATGGAGCACATCGGCGACCTGTTCGTCGGCATGGGGTACGAGATCGCCGAAGGGCCCGAGGTCGAGCTGGAGTGGGCGAACTTCGACGCGCTCAACATCGGCGCCGACCACCCGGCGCGCGGCCTCATGGACACGTTCCACGTGGGTTCCGAGGGGTCCGGCCTGGTGCTGCGGACGCACACCTCGCCCGTGCAGGCGCGCACGATGCTGTCGCGCAGGCCGCCCATCTACGTGGTCTGCCCGGGCCGCACCTACCGGACCGACGAGCTGGACGCCACGCACACGCCGGTCTTCCACCAGGTGGAGGGCCTCGTCGTGGACGAGGGCATCACGATGGCGCACCTGCGCGGCACGCTGGACCACTTCGCCCGGCAGATGTTCGGCCCCGAGGCGCGCACCCGCTGGCGGCCGCACTACTTCCCGTTCACCGAGCCGTCGGCGGAGTTCGACGTGTGGTTCGCCCAGCACCGCGACGGCCCGCGCTGGGTCGAGTGGGGCGGCTGCGGCATGGTCAACCCGCGCGTGCTGCGGGCCTGCGGCATCGACCCCGACCGGTACTCGGGCTTCGCGTTCGGCATGGGCATCGAGCGCACGCTCATGTTCCGTAACGGGGTGAGCGACATGCACGACATGGTCGAAGGCGATGTGCGGTTCACCCGCGCGTTCGGGATGGAGATGTGAGCATGCGGATTCCGGTCTCATGGCTGCGCGAGTTCGTCGCGCTGCCCGCCGACCTGTCCCCGGCCGACCTGGAGCGGGCCCTCGTCGGGCTAGGCATCGAGGTCGACGACGTCACCGACCAGCGCGAGACCGTCAAGGGCGACCTCGTCGTGGGCCGCGTCCTGGAGATCGAGGAGCTGACCGGGTTCAAGAAGCCGATCCGGTTCTGCCGCGTGGACGTCGGCCGCGACGAGCCGCAGGAGATCGTCTGCGGGGCCACCAACTTCGTCGCGGGCGACCTCGTCGTGGTGATCCTGCCGGGCGGCGAGCTGCCGGGCGGGTTCCGCATCGGCGCGCGTAGGACGTACGGCCGCAACTCCAACGGCATGATCTGCTCGGCCCGCGAGCTGGGCCTGTCCGACGACCACTCCGGCATCATCGTGCTGCCCCCGACCACGACCGCCCTGCCGGGCGAGGACGCGCGGCCGGTCGTCGGCCTCGACGACGTGCTGCTCGACCTGGAGATCACCCCGGACCGCGGGTACGCCATGTCGGTACGCGGCATCGCCCGCGAGCTGTCGCACGCCCTGGGCGTCGCGTTCACCGACCCGGCGGCCGCCCCGGCGCCCGGCGCCACGGCCGCGCCGGCCTATCCGGTCGAGGTGCGCGACACCCGCGGCTGCGACCGGTTCGCGGCACGGGCCGTGCGCGGTGTCGACCCGTCCGCCGCCTCGCCCGAGTGGATGCGCAAGCGGCTGACGATCGCCGGCATCCGGGTCATCTCGCTGCCGGTCGATATCACCAACTACCTGATGCTGGAACTCGGCCAGCCCATGCACGCGTTCGACCTGAACGCGCTGCGGGGGCCGCTCGTCGTGCGCCGCGCGGTGGCGGGGGAGCGGATGACCACATTGGATGGCGTGGAGCGCAGGCTCGACGCCGAGGACATGGTCATCTGCGACACGGGCATCCCGACCCCGGTCGCGGGTGCGGAGGGCGCGCCGATCTCGCTGGCCGCCGTCATGGGCGGGGCCACGTCCGAGGTCGCCGACACCACCACGGACGTGCTGTTCGAGGCCGCGCACTGGGACCCGGTCATGGTCAGCCGCACCGCGCGCCGGCACCGGCTGTGGAGCGAGGCCGCCAAGCGCTGGGAGCGCGGCGTCGACCCGACCGTCGCGCTCGTAGCCATCGACCGCGCGGTCGCGCTGCTCGTCGAGCACGGCGGCGGCACGGCTGGCGCGGAGATCCTCGACGTCAACCACGTGCGGTCGCTGGCCCCGGTCACCCTGGACGCCTCGCTGCCCACCCGGCGCATCGGCGTGGAGTACCCGGTCGACCGGGTCGTGGAGATCCTGTCGCAGGTCGGCTGCGACGTGGCCGTGGCCGGTGACGTCCTGACGGTCACGCCGCCGCCGTGGCGGCCGGACCTGACCGAGCCGGCCGACCTGGTCGAGGAGGTCGCCCGGCTGGGCGGGTACGACGAGATCCCCGGCGTCCTGCCGCAGGCCCCGCCCGGCAACGGGCTCACCCCGACCCAGCGCCGCCGCCGGTCCGTGGGCCGGGCGCTGGCCGAGAACGGGTACGTGGAGGTCCTGTCGTACCCGTTCGTGTCGCCCGCGTTCGCCGACGCGCTCGGCCTGCCCGCCGACGACCCGCGCCGGCCGGCGGTGCGCCTGGCCAATCCGATCTCCACGGAGGAGCCGCTGCTGCGGACCACGCTGCTGCCGCCGCTGCTGGCGACGCTGCGCCGCAACCTCGGCCGGGGCGCCCGGGACCTCGCCCTCTACGAGCAGGGCCTGGTCTTCCACCCGGTGGACGGGGCCGGCGCGCCGCCCGCCATGGGCGTCGACCGGCGCCCGACGGACGAGGAGTTCGCCGCCGCCGACGCGGTCGTGCCGCGCCAGCCGTGGCACGTCGCGGCCGTCCTGGCCGGCGAGGCCGACCCGGCCGGCTGGTGGGGCGGCGGCCGTCCGGCCGGCTGGGCCGACGCGGTCGAGGCCGCCCGGATCGTGCTGTCAGCGGCCCGGGTGAGCGGCACCGTGCGGGCCGGCAACACGGCGCCGTGGCACCCGGGCCGGTGCGCCGAGATCGTGGTCGACGGCGAGATCGTCGGGCACGCGGGCGAGCTGCACCCGGCCGTCTGCGCGGCGCTGGAGCTGCCCAAGCGCACCTGCGCGATGGAGCTCAACCTCGACGCGCTGCCGGCCTCGGGCGTGACGCCCGCCCCGGCCTTCTCGACGTACCCGCCCGCGCTCATCGACGTCGCCCTCGTGGTGCTGTCCGACGTGCCGGCCGCCTCCGTCGAGACAGCGCTCGTCGAGGGTGCCGGTGACCTGCTGGAGGCGGTGCGCCTGTTCGACGTGTTCACCGGCGAGCAGGTCGGCGCCGGCAACAAGTCGCTGGCGTACAAGCTGACCTTCCGGGCACCGGACCGGACGCTCACCGCGGACGAGGCGGTCGCCGCCCGCGACGCGGCGGTGGCGGTGGCGAAGAAGCGCCACGGCGCGGTCCTGCGCGGCGTGTAGCTCCCCGTGCGGCGGGGCGGCACCGCCCCGCCGCACGTCACCCGGCGTGCCTGCTCGCGGCCAACTCGGCGAGCTGGTCGAAGGTCCGCACGAGGGTGGCGCGTCGCTGTTCCCGCACGGCGGGTTCGGGCTGGAGCCCGTCGATCGACTCGTCCCAGACGGCCAGGAACCTGGTCCGCCAATCAGCGATGGTGTCCGGGTCGGGCAGGACGGCCCCGACGTAGTTCTGTCGCGCGATGAGGTGCAGCAGTTCGAGGTTGCAGGGCACGGCGACGCCCCAGTATTCGTCGGGCTCGATCTCGACGGGGTCGCCGGCCATCGCCTCGGTGACCTCGTCGATGAGGCGACCGGTCAGGATCGCCAGATGGTCGGCGGCCGTGTCGCTGTCGAAATTGCCGTGACCCCAGGTCCCCATCGTCCCTCCGCAGGTCGTTCCCGTGCTCCTCGGCGGCATTGAACCAGGCCGGCACAACCGTCGCGCGGCTCACTCGCGCACTATGGCGTGGTGCCGAACGCATCCTCAAGGACGAGGCGAGCGCGCGGAGGGACGTCCTCGTCGGGGAACACGTCCGAGCACAGCGACAGTGCTTCCTCGACGGAGCCGAGGTTGAGGTGCTGCACCAGAAACCGGATGTCGTCAGCATCTCTGCGGCGCGCGGCCATGATCTTCATGGCAAGCAGGTGCTCCGGCGACGCCGCTGACACGCGCAGCCCCGGATGGTCGAAGACCCGTGCCGCGGATGGATCTCCGCCACCAGAAGCGGATCGGGGTCCGTCACGCCACCTCCAGTTCCTGGGGGGCGATGAATACGCCACGGCGCCGGAAGGCGGCCGGCGCGTGCACGATCGCGTCGACGCGGGCGGCGCGCGTGTTGAACGGGAACCAGAAGCGTCGCAGCGACCGTGACTGTGCCCAGTCAGGAGCGGCTCGTCCGTCCTGCGCCGCAAGGTGCTCTGCCAGCGCGGCCAGGAAGACGTCCCATCGGTCGTCGCCGGTCGGCGAAGGCTCGGGCGAGAGGAGCTGCGCGCGTTTGGCGGCCGGCTCCCACCGGTATTCCTCGAGGAATTCCGCGACGAAGCGCCAGCGAAGATGGTCGTCGGCGGTGGACAGCAGATTGGCGAGCGCCGCCAGTGTCATCGGCTCGTACCGGCGGCCGCGTTCAGGAGCGCTCACGCGTCCGACGGTAATACAGATGTTCTGCCGATGCGCTGATCGACCGGAGGAGACTGACGGAAGCGATGCCCAACCGGCTGCATGTTGTTGCGATCTCGTGCATAGTGATACAGTCGTGAGCGGGGACAACGGAGGGAGCGCTCGGCATGGGCATCGCGGTGGCGGTCGTCGGGGCCAGCGGGTACGCGGGAGGCGAGCTGCTGCGCCTGCTCGGCGCTCACCCGACCTTCGACATCGTGGCGGCCACCGCGCACCGCAACGCCGGCGCCCCGGTGCACTCCGTGCACCCGCACCTGGTCAGCCTGGGCCTCACCTTCGCGCCGACCGAGCCGGCCGCGCTCGCCGGCGCCGACCTGGTGTTCCTGGCGCTGCCGCACGGCGAGTCCGCCGCGCTGGCCGCGCAGCTCCCGGCCACCACCAGGATCGTCGACCTGGGCGCCGACTTCCGGCTCTCCGACGCCGCGCTGTGGGCCCGCTACTACGGCGGCACCCACGCCGGCACGTGGACGTACGGGCTGCCCGAACTGCCCGGCCAGCGCGAGCTGATCAAGCAGGCCGACCGGGTCGCCAACACCGGCTGCTACGCCGTGGCCACCACCCTGGCGCTCGCCCCACTGATCGCGGCCGGCGTGGCCGACCCCGACGACGTCGTGGTCGTCGCCTCGTCCGGCACCTCCGGCGCCGGGCGCAACCTCAAGGCCCACCTGCTCGCCACCGAGGTGATGGGCGACCTGTCGGGCTACAAGGTCGGCGCTCACCAGCACGTACCCGAGATCAAGCAGGCCACCGGGGCGCGCGGCCTGTCGTTCACCCCGATCCTCGCCCCGATGCCGCGCGGCATCCTGGCGACCGTGACGGCGCGGCCCACGGGCGACATCGACGCCGCCGGGGTCCGGGCGGTGCTCGCGGCCGCGTACGACGGCGAGCCCTTCGTGACCGTGCTGCCGGAGGGCGCCTGGCCGCACACGGCCGCCACCTACGGCTCCAACGCCGCGCACCTGCAGGCCACGGTCGACATCGACAGCGGCCGGATCATCGTGCAGTCCGCCATCGACAACCTCGGCAAGGGCGCCGCCGCCCAGGCCGTGCAGTGCGCCAACCTGATGTGCGGCCTGCCGGAGACGGCCGGCCTGAGCGCCCTGGGAGTTGCCCCGTGAGCGTTACCCATCCCAAGGGATTCCGGGCGGCGGGCGTCGCCGCCGGCATCAAGTCCAGCGGCGGGCCCGACGTGGCGCTCGTCGTCAACGACGGCCCGGACGCGACCGCCGCGGGCGTGTTCACCACCAACAAGGTCAAGGCCGCCCCGGTGCTGTGGAGCCAGCAGGTCCTGCGGGCCGGCATCGTGCGCGCGGTCGTGCTCAACTCCGGCGGCGCCAACGCGTGCACCGGCTCCGGCGGTTTCCAGGACACCCACCGCACCGCCGAGCACGTGGCGGCGAAGCTCACCAAGGGCCGGTCGGTGCTCGGCGCGGCCGACGTGGCGGTCTGCTCCACCGGCCTGATCGGCGAGCGGCTGCCCATGGACAAGCTGCTCACCGGCATCAACGCGGCCGTCCGGAACCTCGCGCGCGACGGCGGCCCGGCCGCGGCCGAGGCCATCATGACCACGGACTCCCGCGCCAAGACCACGGTCGCGCAGGGTGTGGGGTGGAGCGTCGGAGGCATGATCAAGGGCGCGGGCATGCTGGCGCCGGGCCTGGCCACGATGCTGTGCGTGCTCACCACGGACGCGGTGGCCGACCAGGAGACACTGGACACCGCGCTGCGCGCGGCGACCGCGAGGACGCTCGACCGCATCGACTCCGACGGCTGCATGTCCACCAACGACACCGTGCTGCTGCTGGCCAGCGGCGCGAGCGGCATCCAGCCGACGCCCGAGGAACTCTACGAGCAGGTGCACGCCGCGCTCGACGACCTCGGCCGGCAGCTCATCTCCGACGCCGAGGGCGCCACGAAGGAGATCCGCATCGAGGTGCGCGCGGCGGCCAGCGAGGCCGACGCCGTGACCGTGGGACGCGCGGTCGCCCGGTCCAACCTGTTCAAGACCGCGATGTTCGGCAACGACCCCAACTGGGGCCGCATCCTGTCCGCCGCCGGCACGGCCGACGCCGACTTCGTCGCCGACAACGTCGACGTGGCCGTCAACGACGTGTGGATCTGCAAGGGTGGCCAGGCCGCCGACGACCGCTCGAAGGTGGACCTGTCCGGCCGCGACGTGCACGTGCTCATCGACCTTGGCGCAGGCGAGGAGACCGCCACCATATGGACGAACGACCTGTCCCACGGATACGTGCACGAAAACTCGGCGTACTCGACATGAGCCGGTCCGCGACCCGCACCCGCGACCTCGGCATCGCCCTGGGCAAGGCCAGCACCCTCATCGAGGCCCTGCCCTGGCTGATCCGCTTCCACGGCAGCATCATCGTCGTCAAGTACGGCGGCCACGCCATGCTCGACGCCGAGGTGCAGAAGGCGTTCGCCGCCGACCTGGTGTTCCTGCGGTACGTGGGCCTCAAGCCCGTCGTGGTGCACGGCGGCGGCCCGCAGATCTCGTCGATGCTCGGCAAGCTCGGCATCGACAGCGAGTTCCGGGGCGGCCTGCGGGTCACCACGCCCGAGGCGATCGACGTGGTGCGCATGGTGCTCGTCGGCCAGGTCGGCCGCCAACTCGTCGGGCTGCTCAACGGGTACGGGCCGATCGCGGTGGGCATGTCGGGGGAGGACGCGGGGCTGTTCACGGCCGTACGCCGGCCCGCGTTCGTGGACGGTGAGCCCGTGGACGTCGGCCTCGTCGGTGACGTCGCCGAGGTCAACGCAGAGGCGGTCACCGACCTCATCGACGCCGGGCGCATCCCGGTCATCTCCACGGTCGCGCCCGACGCCGACGGGGTCGTGCACAACCTCAACGCCGACACGGCGGCCGGCGCGCTGGCGGTGGCGCTCGGCGCCCGCAAGCTGATCGTCCTGACCGACGTCGAGGGTCTCTACCCGCACTGGCCCGACAAGTCCGTGATGCTGTCGCAGATCGACGCGGACGGCCTGGAGGTGCTCCTGCCCACGCTTGAGTCGGGCATGGTGCCGAAGATGGAGGCCTGCCTGCGCGCGGTGCGCGGCGGGGTGCCCGCCGCCCACGTGGTCGACGGCCGCGTGCCCCACTCGGCGCTGCTGGAAGTTTTCACCGACGAAGGATTCGGAACGATGGTGGTGCCCTCATGACCTCCCTGACCCAACGGTGGGAAGCCGCCGTCATGCCGAACTACGGGGTGCCCAACGTCGCCCTCGTGCGCGGCGACGGTGCCACGCTCACCGGCGAGGACGGCACGTCCTACGTGGACTTCCTCGGCGGCATCGCCGTCAACGTGCTCGGCCACGCCCACCCGGCGATCATCGAGGCGGTGACCCGGCAGCTGGCCACGCTGGGGCACGTGTCCAACCTCTACGCCTCGCCCCCCGCGGTCACGCTCGCCGAGAAGCTGCTGTCGCTGGCCGGCCGGCCCGGCAAGGTTTTCTTCGCCAACTCGGGCGCCGAGGCCAACGAGGCCGCGTTCAAGCTGTCGCGGCGCACCGGCCGCGAGCACGTCGTCGCGGCGGCCGGCGCGTTCCACGGGCGCACGATGGGCGCGCTCGCGCTGACCGGCCAGCCCGCGAAGGCCGACCCGTTCCGGCCGCTGCCGGGCCAGGTGACCCACGTGACGTACGGCGACGTCGACGAGCTGGCCGCGGCCGTGACCGACGGGACCGCCATGGTCATCCTCGAACCCATCATGGGCGAGGGCGGCGTGGTGGTCCCGCCCCCCGGCTACCTCACGGCGGCGCGGGAGATCACCGAGCGGCACGGCGCCCTGCTCGTCCTCGACGAGGTGCAGACCGGCATCGGCCGCACCGGGCACTGGTTCGCCCACCAGGCCGAGGGGGTCGCGCCGGACGTCATCACCCTCGCCAAGGGCATCGGCGGCGGCCTGCCGCTGTCCGCGATGATCGCGTTCTCGGACACCGCCTTCGGCGACGCCACCGCGCTGCTCGGCCCGGGCATGCACGGCACGACGTTCGGCGGCAACCCGGTCTGCTGCGCCGCCGGTCTCGCCGTGCTCGACACGATCGAGTCCGAGCATCTGCTCGACCACGTCAAGCAGATCGGGGAGCGGCTGCGCCGCGATATTGAGGCGCTCGGCCACCCGTTGATCGAGGGCGTGCGCGGCGCCGGGCTGCTGCTCGGCATCGTGCTGCGCGAGCCGGTCGCCGGAGCCGCCGTGACTGCCCTGGCCGACGCCGGGTTCCTCGCCAACGCCGCCCAGCCGGACGTCATCCGGCTCGCCCCGCCGCTCATCATCACGGCCGAGCAGGCCGACGCCCTGATCGCCGCCCTGCCCGCAGCTCTGGAGACGGCATGATCCGGCACTTCCTCCGCGACGACGACCTGACCCCGACCGAGCAGTCCGAGGTTCTCGACCTCGCCGCCGAACTCAAGAAGGACCGGTTCGCGAAGCGGCCGTTCGAGGGCCCGCAGTCGGTCGCGGTGATCTTCGAGAAGCCGTCGCTGCGCACCCGGATCTCGTTCGAGGCCGGCATCGCCGAGCTGGGCGGGCACCCGGTCATCATCGACGCGCAGACCACCCACTTCGGCCGCGGCGAGTCCATCGCCGACGCCGCCCGGGTGCTGTCGCGGTACGTGCGGGCGGTCGTGATCCGCTCGCACGCCGACGCGCGCGTGGCCGAGCTGGCGGCCGCCTCCAGCGTGCCCGTGGTCAACGCGCTCACCGACGGGTTCCACCCGTGCCAGATCCTGGCCGACCTGCTCACCGTGCGCGAGCGCCTCGGCGGCACGGCCGGCCGGACGCTGACCTTCGTCGGCGACGGCGCGAACAACATGGCCCACTCGTACCTGGTGGGCGGGGCGACGGCCGGCATGCACGTACGCATCGGCAGCCCCGAGGGATTCGACCCGGACCCGGCCGTCGTGGCCCGGGCGGCCGAGATCGCGAGGGCCACCGGCGGGTCCGTGGCGACGCTGCGTGACCCGGCCGAGGCGGTCGCCGGCGCCGACGTGGTGGCCGCCGACGCGTGGACCTCCATGGGACAGGAGGGCGACGGCAAGGACCGGCTCACGCCCTTCCGTCCGTACCAGGTGAATGAAGATCTCATGCGCGGAGCCGCCGGCGACGCGATCGTGCTGCACTGCCTGCCGGCCCATCGGGGTGAGGAGATCACCGACGCGGTGATGGACGGGCCCGCGAGCGCGGTGTTCGACGAGGCCGAGAACCGCCTGCACGCCCAGAAGGCGCTGTTGACCTGGCTGGTGACGGCATGACCGCCGTGGTGCCGACCTCCAAGCCCGCCCGGCACGCGCGGATCGTCGAGCTGATCCGCGCGCAGGGCGTGCGGTCGCAGACCGAGCTGGTCGACCTGCTCGCCGCCGACGGCCTGCACGTCACCCAGGCCACCCTGTCGCGCGACCTGGAAGAGCTGGGCGCCGTGAAGGTGCGCGGCACGGACGGCAGCGCCCCCGTGTACGTGATCCCGGAGGAGGGGCGCGGCCCGCTGCGCACCGCCGAGCAGGCCCCCGCCCGGTTGCAGCGGCTGCTGCGCGAGCTGCTCACGGGCGCCGACGCGAGCGGCAACCTCGTCGTCCTGCGCACCCCGCCGGGTGCCGCGCAGTTCCTGGCCAGCGCTTTCGACCGCTCGGGCCTGCCCGACGTGGTCGGCACGATCGCCGGCGACGACACCATCCTCGTCGTCGCCCGGGAGGAGCCCACCGGCGTGACATCCGCCGGGCGCGCCCTCGCCGACAAGCTTCTCAACTGGGCCGGCAGGCCCGCCTCTAATGAACAGAAGGAGCACTCTGATGACTGAGCGGGTCGTACTCGCCTTCTCCGGCGGGCTGGACACGTCCGTCGCCATTCCGTATCTCGCCGACAAGACCGGCGCCGAGGTCATCGCCGTGGCCGTCGACGTGGGCCAGGGCGGCGAGAACATGGACGCCATCCGGCAGCGCGCGCTCGACTGCGGCGCGGTGGAGTCCGAGGTGGTCGACGCCCGCGAGGAGTTCGCCACGGACTTCTGCCTGCCGGCGTTGCGCGCCAACGCCCTCTACATGGACCGCTACCCGCTGGTGTCGGCCCTGTCCCGGCCGCTGATCGTCAAACACCTGGTGGCCGCGGCCAAGAAGTACGGCGGCACGATCGTGTCGCACGGCTGCACCGGCAAGGGCAACGACCAGGTCCGCTTCGAGGTCGGCATCGGCGCGCTCGCGCCCGAGCTGAAGGTCATCGCGCCGGCCCGCGACTACGCGTGGACCCGCGACAAGGCGATCGCGTTCGCCGAGGAGAAGCAGCTGCCGATCGAGGTGTCCAGCAAGTCGCCGTACTCGATCGACCAGAACCTGTGGGGCCGCGCGGTCGAGACCGGCTTCCTCGAGGACATCTGGAACGGGCCCATCGAGGACATCTACGACTACACCGCCGACCCGGCCGTGGCCCGCGAGCCCGACGAGGTCGTGATCACCTTCGAGGCGGGCGTGCCGGTCGCGATCGACGGCAGGTCGGTCTCCCCGTACGAGGCGATCGTCGAGCTGAACAAGCGCGCGGGCGCCCAGGGCGTGGGCCGCCTCGACATGGTCGAGGACCGGCTCGTCGGCATCAAGAGCCGCGAGGTGTACGAGGCGCCGGGCGCGATCGCGCTCATCACCGCCCACCAGGAGCTGGAGAACGTCACCGTCGAGCGCGACCTGGCCCGCTTCAAGAAGGGCGTCGACCAGCGCTGGGGCGAGCTCGTCTACGACGGCCTGTGGTTCAGCCCGCTCAAGCACGCCCTCGACGCGTTCATCGACGACACCCAGAAGCACGTCTCCGGCGACATCCGGCTGACCCTGCACGGCGGCCGCGCCGTGGTCACCGGCCGGCGCTCGGCCGCCTCCCTGTACGACTTCAGCCTGGCCACCTACGACTCGGGCGACATGTTCGACCAGTCGCTGGCCAAGGGCTTCGTGCAGCTGTGGGGCCTGCCCAGCCGCCTGGCCTCGGCGCGCGACGCGCGGCTGGGCTGAGCTTCCCGTTCCCCACGGCGCCCCGGTCCCCGCAGGACCGGGGCGCCGTCCCCTGAGAGGATGTACGGCGTGACGAGCAACACTTCGGCCCTGCGGCTGTGGGGCGGGCGGTTTGCCGGCGGCCCCGCGGAGGCGCTGGCGCGGCTGTCCGTGAGCGTGCAGTTCGACTGGCGCCTGGCCCCCTACGACCTGGCCGCCTCCCGCGCCCACGCCCGCGTGCTGTCCGACGCCGGCCTGCTCGACGCCGAGGAACTCGGCCGCATGCTGGCCGCCCTCGACGACCTGGAGGCCGCCTGCGCGTCGGGGGAGTTCCGGCCCACGGTCGAGGACGAGGACGTGCACACCGCCCTGGAGCGGGGCCTCATCGAGCGCCTCGGCACCCTGGGCGGCAAGCTGCGCGCCGGCCGCTCCCGCAACGACCAGGTCGCCACCGACCTGCGCCTGTACCTGCGCGACCACGCCCGGGGCGTGGCCGGCCGCGTGGTGGAGCTGGCCGAGGCGCTGCTGGAGCAGGCTTCCCGCCACCTGGATACGCCCGCGCCCGGCATGACCCACCTGCAGCACGCCCAGCCGGTCAGCTTCGCCCACCAGCTGCTCGCGCACGCCCAACCGCTGCTGCGCGACCTCGACCGGCTGCGCGACTGGGACAAGCGCGCCGCCGTGAGCCCGCTCGGCGCCGGCGCGCTGGCCGGCTCGTCGCTGCCGCTGGACCCGACCCGGGTCGCGAAGGAGCTGGGGTTCGCCACGGCCGCGCCCAACTCGATGGACGCCGTCGCCGACCGCGACTTCGTCGCCGAGTTCCTGTTCGTCGCCGCGCTCGTCGGCGTGCACCTGTCGCGGCTGGGCGAGGAGGTGGTGCTGTGGACGTCGCAGGAGTTCGGCTGGGTCGAGCTGGACGACGCCTTCGCCACCGGGTCGTCGATCATGCCGCAGAAGAAGAACGCCGACATCGCCGAACTGGCCCGCGGCAAGTCGGGCCGGCTCATCGGCGGCCTGGTGACCGTGCTGACGATGCTCAAGGGCCTGCCCCTGACGTACGACCGGGACATGCAGGAGGACAAGGAGCCCGCCTTCGACGCGGTCGACACCCTCGAACTGGTCCTGCCCGCCCTCGCCGGCATGATCTCCACCATGACGGTCCGGGTGGACCGCCTGGTCGAGGCCGCCCCGCGCGGCTACACCCTGGCCACCGAGGTCGCCGAGTGGCTGGTCCGCCAGGGCGTACCGTTCCGGGAGGCGCACGAGATCACCGGCTCGCTCGTGGCCCTGTGCGTGTCGCGTGACTGCGGCCTCGACGAGGTCTCCGACGACGACCTGGCCGGCATCAGCCCGCACCTGACCCCGCAGGTGCGCTCCGTCCTCGACGTGCGCGGCGCCCTGCAGGCCCGGACGACCTTCGGCTCCACTGGTCCCGGCCCGGTCGCCGACCAGCTGGCCGCCGTGGGCCACCAGCTGGAGAACTGGCGCGACTGGGCCGCGGAGCGTGTCGTGCCCCGCTAAGGCGACCCGGCGCGGAGGTAGGGCCATGCGGACCGCGCCGCCGGTCACGTCAGGTGACCGGCGGCGCGGGGGCGCTCAGGAGGAGAAGAACAGGCCGCCGAAGCCGCGCTTGCGGTGCCCGTGCCCGTAACCGCCGTAGCCGTAGCCCGGCTGCGGCGGGTAGGGCGCGGGTGGCGGCTGCTGGGGATAGGCGTGCTGCTGAGGTGGCGGGGGCGCGCTGAGCTGCGCCTCCAGCCGGGTCAGCGCCTCCAGCTCACCGAAGTCGAGGAAGATGCCGCGGCAGCTTTCGCACTGCTCCAGGTGCACGCCGTTGCGCTCGTACGTGCGCATGTTGGCCTGGCACTTGGGACAGCGCAGAACATTGGTTGGTCCTGTCATTGCGCCATTGTCCGTCGGCCACGCAACCCGGGTCACGTCGGACATGCCGCGATCTGCGCGCACGCCCGCAACAGGTGACCTTCCAACGCGTCGGGATACCCGCCGGCCGGGGCGCCGGCCCGCTTCGCCGCCATCGAGACGACGGCGGCCCGGGTCACGGCGTCGAGTGCCGTCCACCCGGCCGGGTCCTCGGCGGTCCCGCCGCCGGGTCGCAGCGCCGGCCCGCCGGCCGCCCAGTACGCGTCAAGGAAGCCCCGGAACTCGTCCTCGAGGACCACGCCGAGCGCGCGCAGGGCCGCGAGCCGGGCGAAGTCCCACACCGGCGGCCCGACGCCGAGGTCGTCGACGTCGATCAGGCGCCACCCGCCGTCGCGGGCGACGAGCTGGCCGAGGTGCCAGTCGCCGTGGACGACGGTGAGCGGGCCGGGCGGCGCCGCGTCCCCGCGCGCCCAGTCGGGCACGGTGCGCCAGGCAGCCGCCACGACGGCCTGAGCCCGTCCACCGTCGCGCAGCGCGCCCACGTTGTCGGCCGACCGCCGCGCAGCGCCGCAGGCGGGCAACCCGCCGGCGGGCGGGGTCAGGGTGTGCAGCCGCGCGAGCAGCGTCGCCGCCTCGACCCAGGGCACGCGGGCCGGGTCGACGGCGACCGGCCGGCCGTAGGGCCACACCGACACCAGGCGCCCGCCCACCGCGATCGGCTCCGTTTCCAACGGCGCCAGCAGCACCTCGGCGAGCGGCGTTCCCGCCGCGGCCGCGAGCCGGACCCGCAGGGCCGCCCGGTCAGTGCCGGGGGCGTGCGCCTTGACCACCACCGCGCCGCACCGCACCAGCACCGCGCCGGCGGCAGGCCGCTGGTCCGCCCGCGGCAGGGGCACCACGTCGGCGTCCGGCCCCGCGTAGCGGCGGCCGACGCCCCCCAACGCGTCCAGGAGCGGGGCCTCGGTCACCCGCCCAGTCTGCCGTGCGGCGCCGACCGGCACCGGCGCGCCCCGGGTGGCGTTTCTAGGATGCGTTCGTGCGCACCTGGCGGGTACTCCTGGTAGTCCTGGTCACGGTCGTGGCCGTGGTCGCGGTCCTGTGGCTCGCCCAACGGCGCCTGATCTACTTTCCCGACCCGGCCGCGCCGGCCGCGCCGCCGGACGTGCGCGAGGTGGCGCTGGAGACCGCCGACGGTCTGCGGCTGTCCGCCTGGCTGCTGCCGCCGACCGGCGCCGACCGCGGGTACGCCGTGCTCATGACGCCGGGCAACGCCGGAAACCGGGCCGGGCGGATCGTGCTGGCCCGTTCGTTGGCCGACGCCGGGCTCACCGTCCTGGTGGTCGACTACCGCGGCTACGGCGGCAATCCGGGCAGCCCCACCGAGGAGGGCCTGGCCCTGGACGCCCGGGCGGGCCTGGCCCACCTTTCCGCCGCGGGGTTCGCGCCCGGGCGGGTCGTCTACTTCGGTGAGAGCCTCGGCGCGGCGGTCGCCACCGGCCTGGCGGCCGAGCATCCGCCGGCCGGCCTGGTGCTGCGCTCGCCGTTCGTGGACCTGGCGGCGGCGGGCCAGGTCCACTACCCGTTCCTGCCGGTACGGCTGCTCCTGCGGGACAGGTTCGCGGTCGCGGAGACCATCGCGCGGGTACGCGTCCCCACGGTGGTGATCTACGGCGGCGCCGACGCCACGGTGCCGCCCGACCAGAGCCGCGCCGTGGCGGACCGCGCCGCCGGCCCGGTGACCGTCGTCGTCATCGACGGGGCCGACCACAACGACGCGGAGCTGTTCCACGGACCGCGGATCACCGGGGCCGTGACAGACCTCCTCGACCGGCTCGGCTGACGGGCAGTACGTCGCAGTCGGGCGACGCGGGTGGGCCGCCGAGCGGGTAATGCCACCCGAAACGGGTAAGGGGCGCACATGACTGGACTGGTCTCGACCGCCATGGTCACCGTCGATGCCCCTCCGGAGCGCGTCTGGGACGCGCTGACCGACCCCGCGACCATCGAGAGGTACCTGATGGGCTCCCGGGTCACCTCGGACTGGACGCCGGGCAGCCCCATCACCTGGGAGGGGGAGTTCGACGGCCGGCCCTACGCCGACAAGGGCGAGGTCCTGGTCGCCGACCCCGGCCGGCTGCTGCAGGTCTCCCACTACAGCCCGCTGTCCGGGCAGCCCGACGAGCCGGAGAGCTACCACACCCTCACGTACGTGCTCGACGCCGTCGACGGTGGCACGCGCGTCGTGCTCACCCAGGACAACAACGCGAGTACGGACGAGGTCGCGCACACGGGCGCGTTCTGGCAGGCGATGCTCGACCGACTCAGGGACGTGGTCCAGCGCGACTGACGCCCAGGTGGGCCAGGACGGCGTCGCGCTGGCCCACGATCGAGTGCCCCACGCCCGGCAGCACGCGCACGTCCGCGTGGGGGACGGTGCCGGCCAGCCGCCGGGCGGTGTCCCGCGAGTCGAGCATGGCGTCGCGCTCGCCGGCGATGACCAGCATGGGCATCGTCAGGCTCCGCAGCGCGTCGTCGCTGAAGACCGGCAGGCGGTCCCGGCGCGGCAGGAAATGCTGGTGGGTCAGGGTCATGCCGTCGAGGAACTCTTCGGCGCCGGCCAGGTCGAGCCCGGCGACCGCCCGCAGCGTCCGGCGTACCCCCCAGCGCCCGAACGGCTTGAGCAGGAGCGCGGGGAGCACCCATCCCCACGTCTGCCGGCCGATGCCGCCCGGGCACAGCAGCGCCAGGTTGGTCACGCGGCCCGGCCGGCGGGTGGCGTAGTCGATGGCCAGCCAGCCGCCCAGGGAGGCGCCGACCACGGCGGTCGTGGTGACGCCGAGCCCGGCCAGCACGTCGTCGAGCCAGAGGGCGTGCGCCTGGGTGTCCAATGCCGGGCGGGCCGGCGCGCTCAGGCCGGGCTCGCCGATCACGTCGACGGCGTACACCCGGAAGTGCTCCGCCCAGGTGCCGACGTCGCCCATCCACATGGCCGCGTTGGTGCCCGAGCCGTGCAGCAGCACCAGCGGCGGCGCCTGCTCGCGGCCGGACACGACGACGAACGTCTCACCCTCGCGCGTCGGCACCCGCCGGTGCTCGTAGGGCACCGGCCAGGCGCGCAGCGTCTCGGCGTAGCGCTCGCGGACCCGCCGTCCGCCGGCCTCGGTCCGGTAGATGGTCGTCATGGCGTCACCACCGTGTCGATGAACTCCAGCAGGCGGGCGCTGTCGCGCAGCCCGCCCAGGACGATGACCTTCAGCCGGCCCCGCGCCGCGTCGTAGACGGTCTCCACGCGCAGCGGCGCGTCGCCGGCGCGGCGGGTCGCGGTGGCGCCCATCAGCAGGGTGCCCACCCGGTCGGCCGTGTCCGGGCTGACCGCGTCGATCTCGACGATGCTCGACACCTCGACGTGGCGCTGCCGGCGCACGGTCTGCTCCGCTGGCGCCGGGCGCCCGGTGAACGCCTCGAGGTCCTCCCGCGCGATCCGGTACTGCTTGCCGATGCGGACGGCCTTGATCCGGCCGTCGCGCACGTAGCCGCGGACGGTGCGCACGTGCAGGCCGAGCAGGTCGGCGACCTGGTCGACGGAGTACAACTGTTGTTCCATAAAACGACCTTAACACCTCTGAGTTAAGGAAGGATAGGGAAGCATAAGGAGTGTTAGGTTGCTGACGGTAGGCTCGGCGGTGTCATGGGATCCGAGTGGGCGGCGCTGGCCGGCGACGATGTGACGGTGGCGGCCCGGTCGCTGCTCGGGTGCCGGCTCACGACCGGCGCGGGCACCGCCGACGCGGTCACCGTCCGCCTCACCGAGGTCGAGGCGTACGCCGGCCCCGTCGACCCGGCCTCGCACGCCTACCGGGGCCGCACCCCACGCAACGAGGTCATGTTCGGCCCGCCCGGGCACCTGTACGTGTACTTCAGCTACGGCATGCACTGGTGTCTCAACGTCGTGTGCGGGCCGGACGGGACCGCCGCCGCCGTGCTGCTGCGCGCCGGCGAGGTGGTCGCGGGCGTCGACACGGCACGCACGCGGCGACCGACCGTACGCCGCGACGCCGACCTGGCGCGCGGCCCGGCCCGCCTGGCGCAGGCGCTCGGCCTCGACCGCTCGGCCTACGGCACGTACCTCCTGGGTCCGGGGACGGTCGCGAGCCTCGCGCCGCCCGCGCGGCCGGTGCCACCCACGGCCATCGCGCGCGGCCCGCGCGTGGGAGTGTCGGCCGCCGCGGACGTCGCCTGGCGATTCTGGCTCGTCGACGACCCGACGGTGAGCCCGTACCGCCCGCACGCCCCACGTGACCGGCAGCGGCGGGCAGCGCCCCAGGGCCCGGCCCGGCCGGGACGCTAGGCCTAGCCCGCCACGCCCGGGCGTACCCGAGTCGGACTCCCGGGTCCACACCACGCGAACGGGACCTTCGGCCCTCACCAGGTAGGGCCGTAACGCTCCACCGCACGGCCCCACGAAGCAAAAGAATTGGCGGTGAGAACGCCAGCGCCGCGCGGAGCCCGACCGGGCTGTCGCCGGCGTGGCACCGACCGGGAGGAACCGCCATGTCCAAGCCCGCGACCGCGACCGTGCTGGAGCGGCCCGCCGTGAAGCCAGACCGGGTCGGGACGGCCCCGGACGCCGATCGCGAACCCGCCGCCGAGGTGGACGGCCTGGTCGAGAACGCGCTGCGGGCGCTGGCCGACTTCGAGAGCCTCACCCAGGAACAGATCGACCACATCGTGAAGAAGGCCTCCGTGGCCGCCCTGCACGAGCACGTGTCGCTGGCCCAGGAGGCGGTCGCGGAGACCGGGCGTGGGGTGTTCGAGGACAAGGCCGTCAAGAACATCTTCGCGTGCGAGCACGTCACGCACCACATGGCCGGGATGAAGACCGTCGGGGTCATCGCCCGCGACGACATCAACGGCATCGTCGAGATCGCCGAGCCGGTGGGCGTGGTCTGCGGGGTCACGCCGGTGACCAACCCGACCTCCACGACCATCTTCAAGGCCCTGATCGCGCTGAAGACCCGCAACCCGATCGTGTTCGCCTTCCACCCGGCCGCGCAGCGGTGCTCGGCGCGGGCCGCGCGGATCGTGCGCGACGCCGCGATCGACGCGGGCGCCCCGGCGCACTGCATCCAGTGGATCGAGCGGCCGTCGCTGGCCGCCACGACCGCGCTCATGCAGCACCCCGGGGTGGCCACCATCCTCGCGACCGGCGGCAACGCGATGGTGCGGGCGGCGTACTCGGCGGGCAAGCCGGCGCTGGGCGTCGGTGCGGGCAACGTGCCGGCCTATGTGGAGCGCACCGCGAACGTCGCCCGCGCGATCAACGACCTGGTGCTGTCCAAGTCGTTCGACAACGGCATGATCTGCGCCTCCGAGCAGGCCGTCATCCTCGACGCCGACATCTACGACGTGGCGATGGAGGCGTTCGCGGGCCTGCGCGCGTACCGGGTCAACGCCGCCGAGAAGAAGCAGCTGGAGAAGCTCATCTTCGGCGTCACGGCCCGCGGCGCCGGTTGCGACGAGGCCGCCCTCAACGCCGACGTGGTCGGCCGGGGCGCGCCCTGGATCGCCGCGCAGGCCGGCTTCGAGGTGCCGCCGGAGACGTCGGTGCTGCTGGTCGAGGTCGACGAGGTCGGCCCGATCGAGCCGCTGACCCGCGAGAAGCTCTGCCCGGTGCTGGCCGTGCTGCGCGCGTCGAGCCGCGCGCAGGGCCTGGACTACGCCGCCCGGATGGTGGAGTTCCACGGCCTGGGCCACAGCGCGGTCATCCACACCGAGGACGCCGACCTGGTCGAGGAGTACGGCAAGCGCGTCAAGGCCGTGCGGGTGCTGTGGAACTCGCCCGCCTCGCAGGGCGCCATCGGCAACATGTACAACGCGCTCATCCCGTCGCTCACGCTGGGCTGCGGCAGCTATGGCCGCAACTCGGTGTCCAACAACGTCTCGGCGGTGAATCTCATCAACGTCAAGCGCGTCGCCCGCCGCACCAACAACCTGCAGTGGTTCAAGGTGCCGCCGAAGATCTACTTCGAGCCGCACGCCATCCGGTACCTCGCGGACATGCCCGACGTGCACCGCGTCACGGTCGTCACCGACCCGACGATGACCCGGCTCGGCTACGTCGACCAGCTCATCACGGTGCTGCAGACCCGCTCGGAGCGGGTGTCGCTGCAGATCATCGACGACGTGGAACCCGAGCCGAGCGTCGCCACGGTCGACCGGGGCGCCGAGCTGATGCGCGGCTTCCAGCCGGACACGATCATCGCGCTGGGCGGCGGGTCCGCGATGGACGCCGCGAAGGTGATGTGGCTGCGCTACGAGCACCCGGAGGTCGTCTTCGCCGACATGCGCGAGAAGTTCTTCGACATCCGCAAGCGGGCGTTCGCCTTCCCGACGCTGGGGGACAAGGCGCAGCTGGTCTGCGTGCCCACCACGTCGGGCACGGGCGCCGAGGTCACCCCGTTCGCCGTCATCACCGACACGGCGACCGGCCACAAGTACCCGCTGGCCGACTACGCGCTCACCCCGAGCGTGGCGATCGTCGACCCGACCCTGACGGCGAAGCTGCCGCCCGTGGTGACGGCCGACAGCGGCTTCGACGCGCTCACCCACGCCATCGAGTCGTACGTGTCGGTCTACGCCAACGACTTCACCGACGGCCTCGCCCTGCACGCCATCCGGCTGATCTTCGGCCACCTGGAGCGGGCGGTGAAGCACGGCGACGACGCGGTGGCGCGGGAGAAGATGCACAACGCCGGCACGATCGCCGGCATGGCGTTCGGCAACGCGTTCCTCGGCATCGTGCACGCGATGTCGCACACCCTGGGCGCCACGTTCCACGTCGCCCACGGCCGCACGAACGCGCTGCTGCTGCCGCACGTCATCCGGTACAACGGCACCCCGCCCACGAAGCTGACCGGCTGGCCCAAGTACGAGAACTACCAGGCCCCGCAGCGCTTCCAGCAGATCGCGCAGACGCTGGGCCTGCCGGCCGGCACCCCCGCCGAGGGCGTCGAGTCGCTCGCGACGGCCGTGGAGAAGCTGCGCGACGCGGTCGGCATCGAGCGCGGCTTCGCCCAACTCGGCGTGGATGAGAAGGCGTTCCTCGCCGCGCTGCCCCAGCAGGCGCTCAACGCGTACGCCGACCAGTGCGCTCCCGCCAACCCCCGCATGCCGATGCTGGCCGACATGCAGGAACTCATGAAGGCCGCCTATTACGCCTGAGGCGAAAGCGTCGCGCCGGATCGGTATCTATGACTACCAATCCGGCGCGACGCTCGTCGTGACCCTCGCCGGAGAAGGCGGGCCATGGCACTCTCAACGTATGGCGGGCAAGCGCGAGGTATGGCGCGTCGAGGCCGACGACGCGTGGCTCGCGCGGCACTCCTCGGACACCTTCGGCCGGATGCGCCGCCGGCTGGCGCGTTTCGGGCTGCTCGGCGAGGCCGTCTCGCACGCCGAGCTGGGGCCGTTCGCGGGCGCGCCCCGCAACCCGCAGCTGCGCCGCACCGGCAAGTCGTACGCGGTCATCCGCTACACCGAATACCAGATCAGCTACACCACCGTCCACATCGAGCTGGCGTGGTGCCGTCGCTGCGGTGAGCGGTTGGAGATACACCAGGTCGTACGCCTCAACGAGCGCGTCGGACGCAACGTCGTCGGCGCCGTGCGCGCGTGCCGGCGCTGCAACGCCGGCTCGTGGCTGTTCCACTCCCGGATGCCCGCCACCCGGCGGGCCGCCGCCCGGTCGCGGTACGTGGTTCTGTGATCCGCTACTGTCCAGCGCTGTGACTCGCTTGACCACAGGAATCGCCGCCCGCCTGAGCCGCACGCCGCTGGCCGGCCTGGTCCGCCGCCCGCCCGCCTCCCCGGTGCCGTACCCGCGCCCCCCGCGCGGCCGGCACCTCGCCTACGCACCGGAGCTCGACGGGCAGGCCGACCCGGGCGAGATCGTGTGGACCTGGGTGGCCTACGAGGACGACCCCCGGCAGGGCAAGGACCGCCCGGTGCTCGTCGTCGGCCGGGAGGGCACGAAGACGCTGCTCGGCCTCATGCTCTCCAGCAAGGACACCCGCGACGGGCAGCGCGGCTGGTTCGCCCTGGGCGCGGGCGCCTGGGACGCCGACGACCGCCCGAGCTGGGTCCGCCTCGACCGGGTCCTGCGCATGCGCGAGGACGGCATCCGCCGCGAGGGCGCGATCCTCGACCGCAAGCGTTTCGACGCCATCGCCGCGCAGCTGCGCCACACCTACGGGTGGCGCTGACCGCGAGGCACCATGGTGGGGTGAACACGTCGATCGCCGCGCTCGCCGACCTCGTCAGCGGCGGTGGTGTCGTGGTGCTCACCGGCGCGGGCATCTCCACAGAATCGGGCATTCCGGACTATCGCGGCCCCAGCGGCGTCGCGCGTCGACACACGCCCATGACGTACCAGGTCTTCACCGGCGACGCGGCGGCGCGCCGGCGGTACTGGGCGCGCAGCCACGTCGGCTGGCGCACGATCGCGCGGGCCGCGCCCAACGCGGGACACCGCGCCGTCGCGCGCCTTCAGGAGTACGGGCTGGTGGCCGGCATCGTCACCCAGAACGTGGACGGGCTGCACCAGGCCGGCGGCGCGCACGACGTCAACGAGCTGCACGGCAACCTCGACCGGGTGGTCTGCCTGGACTGCCGCTCGACGACCTCCCGGGAGGTCCTCGACGGCCGGCTGTGGGCCGCGAACCCGGACCTGCACGCCCGGGCCCTGGCCGTGAACCCGGACGGTGACGTCGAACTCGCCGACGAGATCGTCAACCGGTTCCGGATGGTCGACTGCGCCGGCTGTGGCGGCACCCTCAAGCCCGACGTCGTGTTCTTCGGCGAGACGGTGCCGCGCGAGCGCGTACTCGCCGCGTTTGACTGTGTGGACGCGGCCCGGGCGCTGCTCGTGCTGGGGTCCTCGCTCGCGGTGCACTCCGGGCGGCGGTTCGTCACCCACGCGGCCCGCCGCGGTATCCCGGTCGCGATCGTCAACCAGGGGCCGACGCGCTCCGACGACCGCGCCCACGTGCGCGTCGACGCCCCCCTCGGCACCGTCCTGCCCGCCCTCGCCGCGGCCTGTGCGAATCGCGATGGGGCCCGGGCGGTGCCCGGGCCCCATCGCGTCGCCCAGTTAGGCGGGTGACTCGGACCTGTCGCCGGCCCACTGCGTGTGGAACGTGCCCTCGGCGTCCACGCGGCGGTACGTGTGGGCGCCGAAGTTGTCGCGCAGGCCCTGGATGAGCGCGGCGGGCAGGCGGTCTCGGCGCAGCCCGTCGTAGTACGCCAGCGACGACGAGAACGCCGGCGTCGGGATACCGGCCGCGGCCGCGCTGGCCACCACCCGCCGCCAGCTCGGCACGCCGTCGGCGACGGCCTTGGCGAAGTACGGGTCGACCAGCAGCGAGGGCAGCTTCGGGTCGTTGTCGTACGCCTCGCGGATGCGGTTGAGGAAGCGGGCCCGGATGATGCAGCCGCCCCGCCAGATCATGGCGGTCGCCCCCCGGTCGATGTTCCAGCCGAACTCCTCCGAGCCGGCCTGGATGTGGTCGAAGCCCTGGGCGTACGCGACCACCTTCGACGCGTACAGCGCCGCCCGCACGTCCTCGATGAACGCGTCCCGGTCGGCCACCGCGAGCGGGGTCCCGCCCGCGTCGGCGAAGGCCCGCCGCGCGGCGGCGCGCTGGTCGGCGTGGCCGGACAGGGCCCGGGCGAAGGTGGCCTCCGCGATGCCCGTGATCGGGATGCCCAGGTCCAGGGCGCTCTGCACCGTCCAGCGGCCGGTGCCCTTCTGCTCGGCCTGGTCGAGCACCACGTCGACGAACGCCTTGCCGGTCTTCGCGTCCGTGTGCGCGAGCACGTCGGCGGTGATCTCGATGAGGAACGACTCCAGGTCGCCGGAGTTCCAGGTGCGGAAGATGTCGGCGATCTCGGCCGGGGAGGCTCCCAGGCCCTCGCGCAGCAGGTCGTACGCCTCGGCGATGAGCTGCATGTCCGCGTACTCGATGCCGTTGTGCACCATCTTGACGAAGTGACCGGCGCCGTCCGGGCCCACGTGCACGCAGCACGGCTCGCCGTCCACCTGCGCGGCGATCGAGCGGAAGATGGGCCCCAGCTTCTCGTACGACTGCGCCGAGCCGCCCGGCATGATGCTCGGCCCGAGCAGGGCACCCTCCTCGCCGCCGGACACACCCGTACCGACGAAGTGCAGGCCCTGCTCGCGCAGCGCGGCCTCGCGCCGGCGGGTGTCGGCGAAGTGCGCGTTACCGGCGTCGATGATGATGTCGTCGGGTTCGAGCAGCGGCACGAGCTCGTTGATGACCGCGTCGGTCGGGCCGCCCGCCTTCACCATGATGATCACCGCGCGCGGCCGCTCCAGCGAGGCCACGAAGTCCGCCATCGATTCGCTCGGGATGAACGTGCCCTCGTCACCGTGGTCGGCCACGAGGCTGCGGGTGCGCTCGACCGAACGGTTGTGCAGGGCAACGACGTACCCGTGGCGGGCCAGGTTGCGGGCGAGGTTGCGGCCCATGACCGCCAGCCCGGTGACCCCGATCTGCGCGAGCTGGCCGCTCGCGTGCGTCTCACTCATCGGCTCTCACGTATCTGTCGTCGGAGAAAAAGGTCTGTCAGGCGCCATTATGGCCGTGGCCCGGGCCGCGGCCCGGGCCGCCCGCCCCGGCGTCGCGGAAAGCGGTGGCGGGCCGCCGCCGGGGTTGCCACGATGGGCCCATGACCACGACCGCGGAGATCAGGCGCATCCGGTCCGACGAATGGCCCCAGCTGCGCGAGCTGCGCCTGGCGGCCCTCAAGGACACGCCGACCGCGTTCATCGAGGCCTACGACCAGTCCGTCCGCCAGCCGGATGACTTCTGGATCGGGCGCGCCGCGCGCGGCGCCACCGACGCCGCCCTGGCGACCTTCGTGGCCGTCGTCGACGGCCGGTTCGTCGGCATGACGGTCGCCATGCTCGAAGCCGATGACGACCGGGTCGCCAATCTCGTCGGCGTCTATGTCAGCCCGCCGTGGCGCGGCCGGGAGCGCGGGGTCACCTCCGCCCTGTTCGACACCGCGATCGGCTGGGTCCGCGCGCAGGGCGGCACCCGCCGCGTCCAGCTCTACGTCACGGAGGGCAACGAGCGCGCGGCCGCCTTCTACCGCCGGTACGGCTTCGTGCCCACCGGTGCGACCGTCCCCTATCCGCCGGACCCCAGCATCCAGGAGATCCACATGGAGCTGCCGGGTGCGCTCCTTTCGGCCCCGCCAGGATGAGGGACAATCTCGACCGTGACCGACATCATCGACGAACTGCAGTGGCGCGGGCTCATCGCGCTCTCCACCGACCTGGACGCCCTGCGCGCGACCATGGCCCGTGAGCCGCTCACGTACTACTGCGGGTTCGACCCGACGGCGCCCAGCCTGCACTTCGGCAACCTGCTCCAGGTGCTCACGCTGCGGCGCCTGCAGCTGGCCGGTCACAGGCCGCTCGCCCTCGTCGGCGGCGCGACGGGCCTCATCGGCGACCCGCGCCCCACGGCCGAGCGCGTGCTCAAGACCAAGGAACAGACGGCCGAGTGGGTGGAGCGCATCCGCGTCCAGATCGCGCCGCTGTTGGACTTCTCCGGCGAGTACGCGGCCCGGATGGTCAACAACCTGGACTGGACCCAGGAGCTGTCCGCGCTGGACTTCCTGCGCGACATCGGCAAGCACTTCCGGGTCAACACCATGATCAAGAAGGATGCGGTCTCGGCCCGGATGAACTCCGACGCCGGCATCAGCTACACCGAGTTCAGCTACCAGATCCTGCAGGGCATGGACTACCTGGAGCTGTTCAAGCGGTACGGCTGCCGGCTGCAGACCGGCGGGTCCGACCAGTGGGGCAACCTGACCGCCGGCACGGACCTGATCCACAAGGTGACCGGCGAGTCCGTGCACCTGCTCGCCACCCCGCTCATCACGGACGCCTCGGGCGAGAAGATCGGCAAGTCCACGGGCGGCGGCAGCGTCTGGCTCGATCCGGAGATGACCAGCCCGTACGCCTTCTACCAGTACTTCATCAACGTCGAGGACTCCCTCGTCGGCACGCTGCTGCGTGCCCTGACGTTCCTCGACCGGGAGGAGATCACCGCGCTGGAGAAGGAGACCGCCGACAAGCCGGCGGCACGGGCCGGCCAGCGCCGGCTGGCGGCCGAGGTGACGACCATCGTGCACGGCGCAGCCGAGACCGCCCAGGCGGTCGCCGCGAGCCAGGCCCTCTTCGGCCGTGGCGCGCTGACGGAACTGTCCGCGGCCACCTTGCGCTCCGCGCTGGTCGAGGCTGGTCTCACCGAGGTACGCGGGCCGCTGCCGCCGGTCGCGGCGCTGCTCAAGGAGTCAGGCCTCGCGGCGAGCATGAACGAGGCGCGCCGGACCATCACGGAGGGTGGCGCCTACGTCAACAATGAGCGCGTCACGGACATCGAGGCCGTGGTCGACCCGGCCCAGTTGATGCACGGGCGCTACCTCGTCCTGCGGCGTGGCCGGCGGACGATCGCCGGGGTGGAGTCCATCCCTGGATAGCG